>NZ_CP014546.1:1247203-1559004 GCF_001579805.1 Pseudomonas azotoformans
TAACCTCGCGCGGCGGCGATCATGCCCAGTTCGAGCGTGTCGAACACCTGGCCGCCCTTGAGCGACACCTGGGATGACAAGCCCATGCGCTCCAGCCAATTGCGCCAATCACGACGGTCGGGCGTGGGGTGCAGCAATTCGGCGGTGGCCAGCCGCTCGGCATCCCAGGGCCCATCTTCCAGCAGATTTGGCGCGCCGACCGGGATCAGCAATTCCGGGAACAGATAACTGGCCTCCCAATCCGCCGGAAAATGCCCGTAGCTCAGCAGCACCGCGCAGTCGAACGGCTCCTGGTTGAAGTCCACCTCGTCCACGCTCATCCAGGCGCTGGTCAGTTGCACCTCATTGCCCGGCTGTAATGCGCGGAAGCGGCTGAGTCGCGCCAACAACCAACGCATAGTCAGGGTCGACGGCGCCTTCATGCGCAGGATGTCGTCCTCGGCATTCAAGGTATGGCAGGCCCGCTCCAGCGCGGCGAAACCTTCACGTACGCCGGGCAACAACAGGCGCGCCGCTTCGGTGAGCTGCAAGGTGCGGCCACTGCGCTGGAACAGCCGGCAGGCGAAGTGTTCTTCAAGCGTGCGGATATGTCGGCTCACCGCACTTTGCGTAATCGACAACTCCTCCGCCGCGCGGGTGAAGGAGTTGTGCCGCGATGCCGCCTCAAACGCGCGAAGGGCATAAAGGGGAGGAAGGCGACGTGACATCTGGAGAACTCCTACAAGCGATGCCGTAACGTACCAGATTCATTCAGCATGAGTTTTAGTCATGTGAACGATCGCATTTATCCCTTTGTGCAATCGGCCGAGAGCGCCGAGAATCAACCCCTCCCCAACCCTCCGATTTTTCGAGTGTGATGATCATGCAGCATCCGGCACGTACCGAACTCTGGGCCATTCTGCGGCTGTCAGGGCCGTTGATTGCCTCACAGTTGGCGCACATGCTGATGGTGCTGACCGACACCTTGATGATGGCGCGCCTGAGCCCCGAAGCCCTGGCTGGCGGCGGCCTGGGCGCGGCAAGCTATTCGTTCGTGTCGATTTTCTGCATTGGCGTGATTGCCGCTGTAGGCACGCTTGTCGCCATCCGTCACGGCGCCGGGGATATCGAAGGCGCCACGCGCCTGACCCAGGCCGGGCTGTGGCTGGCCTGGCTGATGGCCTTGGCGGCCGGCTTGCTGCTGTGGAACCTCAAGCCACTGTTGCTGATGTTCGGCCAGACTGAAACCAACGTGCAGTCGGCCGGGCAATTCCTGACGATCCTGCCGTTCGCCCTGCCCGGATACTTGAGCTTCATGGCCTTGCGCGGCTTTACCAGCGCCATCGGCAAAGCCACTCCGGTGATGGTCATCAGCGTCGGCGGCACAGTACTGAATTACCTGCTCAACCACGCACTGATCGAAGGCATGTTCGGCCTGCCCAAGCTCGGCCTGATGGGCATCGGCCTGGTCACCGCCATCGTCGCCAACGGCATGGCGCTGACGCTGATGTGGTACATCCGCAGCAACCGCACCTATGCGGCCTACCCGCTGAGCGCCGGCCTGCTGCGCCTGAACACCCAGTACCTGCGCGAGTTGTGGCGCCTGGGCCTGCCGATTGGCGGCACCTACGCGGTGGAGGTCGGGTTGTTTGCCTTTGCCGCGCTGTGCATGGGCACCATGGGCAGCACGCAGTTGGCGGCGCACCAGATAGCGCTGCAGATTGTGTCGGTGGCGTTCATGGTGCCGGCGGGGATGTCCTACGCAGTGACCATGCGCATCGGCCAGCATTACGGCGCCGGGCAGTTGCTGCAGGCACGCCTGGCCGGACGTGTCGGCATAGGATTTGGCGCAGCGGTGATGTTGGGATTTGCCGCCATGCTGTGGCTTTACTCCGACCCATTGATCGGACTGCTCATCGATCACAACGATCCCGCGTTCCACGACGTGATCGTCCTGGCCGTCAGCCTGCTCGCTGTGGCCGCCTGGTTCGAGTTGTTCGACGGCGTGCAAACCATCGCCATGGGCTGCATTCGCGGGCTCAAGGACGCCAAGACCACCTTCCTGATCGGCGCAGGCTGCTATTGGTTGATTGGCGCACCGTCGGCGTGGTTGATGGCCTTCACCCTGGGCTGGGGACCGACCGGCGTGTGGTGGGGCTTGGCACTGGGCCTGGCGTGCGCCGCAGTCAGCCTGACCTGGGCGTTTGAAGCGAAGATGAAGCGAATGATCCGTCAGGAGGGCGCCGAGCCCGAAACCCGTGGTGGGTTCCAGGCTGCTCAACCAGATTAAAGCCCCTCGCCCACGCGGGCTTGCTGGCCATTGCCGAAGGTCAGGTACTCCACCAACTCCGGCAACGGCAGCGGCTTGCTGATCAGGTATCCCTGGGCCTGGTCGCAGCCAAACAGCCTCAACAACGCAAGCTGCTCCGGCGTTTCCACGCCCTCAGCGACCACTTCCAGATTGAGGTTGTGCGCCAGGTTGATCATGGCGTGCACCAGCTTACGATTCTCTTCGCGCTCTTCCATGCCGCCGACAAAACTCTTGTCGATCTTCAACAAGGCAATCGGCAGGCTGTTGAGGTGCACGAACGACGAAAAGCCGGTGCCAAAGTCATCCAGGGAAAACCGCACACCCAGGCGGCCAAGGGCGTCCATGGTCTGCTTGACCAGGTCGCTGCGGCGCATCACGGCGGTTTCGGTGAGTTCGAACTCCAGCCACTGCGCCTCAACACCCCGCTCGGCAATCAGCCGACTGAGGGTGGAGAGCAACTGGCTGTCCTGGAACTGACGGAACGACAGGTTGACCGCCATGTGCAGCGGCGGCAGGCCGCGTTCGCGCAGGTCCTGCATGTCGCGCAGGGCACGGGAAATTACCCAGTAGCCCAACGGCACGATCAGGCCGCTTTGCTCGGCCAGGGGCACGAACTCACTGGGCGGCAACAGGCCGCGCTCGCCATGCCGCCAGCGCACCAGGGCTTCAAGGCCGACGATGTGCCCGTCGTCCAGGTCCAGGCGCGGCTGGTAATGCAGCTCCAGTTCGTCACGCCGAAGGGCGCGGCGCAGCTCGCTTTCCAGGTCGGCCAGGCTGCGTGCGTTACGGTTGATGCGTTCGTTGAAAATATGAAAGGTGCAGCCTTGGGTGCTCTTCGCCTGTTGCATGGCGATATGCGCGTGCCACATCAGCGGGTCGGCGCCAGCACGGGCGCGGGCATGGGCCACGCCCAGGCTGCAGCCGATCAGCAGGCTCTCGCCATCCACCCAGTAGGGTTCTGCCATGACTTCGGTGATGCGCTCGGCCATCCACTCGGCACGCTGCGGCGCACGGCGGGTGTCGATCAACAAGGCGAATTCGTCACTGCCCAGGCGCGCCAACTGGTCCCCGACCTCAAGCTGGCTTTTGAGCCGCGAGACCACTTGCAGGATCAACCGGTCGCCGGCCTGGTGGCCGAGGGCGTCGTTGGCGTGGCGAAAATTGTCGAGGTCCAGATGACCGAGGGCCAGGCCACGGCCTTCGTTCTCGGCCAGTCGCGCGGCGAGTAAGGTCTGGAAGCCCTGGCGGTTGGCAATGCCCGTGAGCGGGTCCTGTTCGGCGAGGCGTTGCAGGGTGTTTTCCAGCACACCGCGCTCGCGGACATGGCGCAGGCAGCGGCGCACTGTATCGGCATCCAATACATCACGCACCAGCCAATCGCTGACGCCAAGTGGCGAAACCAGAGGTTCCTGCTCCAACAACAACACGCACGGCAGGCTGCAACGGCCAGGACCGGGTTGCAGGCTGGGCGTGGTCAACAGCACGGCGCTGTGGTCGTCATCGAACAGACGGCTCACGGACTCCCAATTTGGTGCGCTGATCAGCACAGCCCCATCGCCCATCGGCGCCAGGCACTCGCGCAACAACGCTGCCCACGCGGGCTCATCGGCCAGCAGCAGCAAACGCAAGGGTTCGACAGGCGTAGACAAGCTAGCTCCCTAGACTCTGCAAAATTTCGTGGCGGCGGGCATTATGACGTGCGGCCGGATAATCACCAATGATAGGGGTTATCAAACACGCGAACTGTAAACATTAGTCGCAAACAACCCCGACATCCTGCGGCAAAGTATCAAAACCGGCAAATTTAGATCGAGTGGTACGTCACACTGTCGTTCTGACAGAGCAGAATCCTGCGAGCCTGTTAAAATGCCCGCCCTTTTGAACAACGACTCCTGAAATTCTGTATGTCCCGACTCAATCCCCGGCAGCAAGAAGCCGTGAACTACGTCGGCGGCCCTCTATTGGTGCTCGCCGGTGCAGGCTCCGGCAAGACCAGCGTGATCACCCGCAAGATCGCGCACCTGATCCAGCAGTGCGGCATCCGCGCCCAGTACATCGTCGCCATGACGTTTACCAACAAGGCGGCGCGGGAAATGAAAGAGCGCGTCGGCACCCTGCTCAAGGGTGGCGAAGGCCGTGGTCTCACCGTGTGTACCTTCCACAACCTGGGGCTGAACATCATCCGCAAGGAGCATGTGCGGCTGGGCTACAAGCCGGGCTTCTCGATCTTTGACGAGACCGACGTGAAGTCGCTGATGACCGACATCATGCAAAAAGAGTACGCAGGCGACGACGGCGTGGACGAGATCAAGAACATGATCGGCGCCTGGAAAAACGACCTGATCCTGCCCGCCCAGGCCCTGGAAAACGCACGCAATCCCAAGGAACAGACCGCCGCCATCGTCTACACCCACTACCAACGCACGCTCAAGGCGTTCAACGCGGTGGACTTCGACGACTTGATTCTGCTGCCAGTAAAGCTGTTCGAGGAACACGCCGACATCCTCGAAAAATGGCAGAACAAGGTGCGCTACCTGCTGGTGGACGAATACCAGGACACCAACGCCAGCCAATACCTGCTGGTGAAAATGCTGATCGGCAAGCGCAATCAGTTCACCGTGGTCGGCGACGATGACCAGTCGATCTACGCTTGGCGCGGTGCCCGTCCGGAAAACCTGATGCTGCTCAAGGACGATTACCCGTCCCTGAAAGTGGTGATGCTGGAGCAGAACTACCGCTCCACCAGCCGCATCCTGCGTTGCGCCAACGTGTTGATCTCGAACAACCCCCACGAGTTTGAAAAACAGCTGTGGAGCGAGATGGGCCACGGCGACGAGATCCGCGTGATCCGCTGCCGCAACGAAGACGCCGAAGCCGAACGCGTGGCCGTCGAAATCCTCAGCCTGCACCTGCGGACCGACCGGCCCTACAGCGATTTCGCGATCCTATATCGCGGCAACTACCAGGCCAAGCTGATCGAGCTGAAATTGCAGCACCACCAGGTGCCGTATCGCCTGTCGGGTGGCAACAGCTTTTTCGGACGCCAGGAAGTGAAAGACCTGATGGCCTACTTCCGCCTGATCGTGAACCCGGACGACGACAACGCCTTCCTGCGCGTGATCAACGTGCCGCGCCGCGAAATCGGTTCCACCACCCTGGAAAAGCTCGGTAACTACGCCACCGAACGCAAGATCTCGATGTACGCCGCCACCGATGAAATCGGCCTGGGCGAACACCTGGACTCGCGCTTCACCGATCGCCTGTCACGCTTCAAGCGTTTCATGGACAAGGTGCGCGAGCAATGCGCTGGCGAAGACCCGATCAGCGCCCTGCGCAGCATGGTCATGGACATCGACTACGAGAACTGGCTGCGCACCAACAGTTCCAGCGACAAGGCGGCGGATTACCGCATGAGCAACGTCTGGTTCCTGATTGAAGCGCTGAAGAACACCCTGGAAAAAGACGAAGACGGCGAAATGACCGTCGAAGACGCCATCGGCAAGCTGGTGCTGCGCGACATGCTCGAGCGCCAGCAGGAAGAAGAAGACGGCGCCGAAGGCGTGCAGATGATGACCTTGCATGCGTCCAAGGGCCTGGAATTCCCCTACGTGTTCATCATGGGCATGGAAGAGGAAATCCTCCCGCACCGCTCCAGCATCGAAGCCGACACCATCGAAGAAGAACGCCGCTTGGCCTACGTGGGCATTACCCGCGCGCGTCAGACACTGGCCTTCACCTTTGCCGCCAAGCGCAAGCAATACGGCGAAATCATCGATTGTGCCCCCAGCCGGTTCCTGGATGAACTGCCGCCGGACGACCTGGCCTGGGAAGGCAATGACGACACCCCGACCGAGGTGAAGGCCGTTCGCGGCAACACCGCCTTGGCGGATATACGCGCGATGTTAAAGCGCTAGAATCGACTACTTTTTAATCTACTTTCGGCGCACACCGCGCCATTAGAGGAAGCTTTCCGTGGAAGCACTGCACAAGAAAATTCGCGAAGAAGGCATCGTGCTTTCCGATCAGGTACTCAAGGTCGACGCCTTTCTGAACCACCAGATCGACCCGGCACTGATGAAACTGATCGGCGACGAATTCGCCGCACTGTTCAAGGATTCGGGTATCACCAAGATCGTCACCATCGAAGCCTCCGGCATCGCTCCGGCGATCATGACCGGCCTGAACCTGGGCGTACCGGTGATCTTCGCGCGCAAGCAGCAATCCCTGACCCTGACGGAAAACCTGCTGTCGGCGACGGTGTATTCCTTCACCAAGAAGGTCGAAAGCACCGTGGCGATCTCCCCGCGCCACCTGACCAGCAGCGACCGCGTGCTGGTGATCGATGACTTCCTGGCCAACGGCAAGGCGTCCCAGGCGCTGATCTCGATTATCAAGCAGGCCGGCGCGACCGTTGCCGGCTTGGGGATCGTGATCGAGAAGTCGTTCCAGGGCGGCCGTGCGGAGCTGGATGCGCAGGGTTATCGCGTTGAATCGCTGGCGCGGGTCAAGTCGTTGGAAGGCGGCGTCGTGACCTTCATCGAATAATCACGCCCGACAGGATTTTTGTAGTGAGCGAGCTTGCCTCGCGCGGGGCAAGCCCGCTCACCACAAAAAACCGGCGCTGCTGGCTAATGTGCAGTCGCCTGCAGGCCCGCCAGCAACAGCCGCTGATACAAATCCTCCTTTAGCCCTTCCGGCTTATCCAACCGCATCCGCTCCAGATGCTTGGGAAACGCCTCCGGCTCCGGCGCATCCAATGCCGCCTTGCCCAGCTCCAGAATTTCCGTCAGCTTGAATTTGCTCTTGAGCCAGTTCAACGCACGCAACAAATCCCGCTCTTCATCTGTAAAGTCGCTGCCCAGCGGGTACTCCGGGAACAGCCGATGATGACGTGCCTGAATACCTTTGAGCCGCTCCGGCGTGTTGTCGGCAAAACGCGGATCCAAGCGGAAATCCTTCGGCAACTTGCCGGCCTTCTGCGCCTGTTCAATCAAATCGTCCTGGAAGCGTGAGTCGGTAACGTTGAGCAACGCCTCAATCACCTTGGCATCCGTCTGACCGCGCAAATCGGCAATCCCGTACTCAGTGATGACGATGTCCCGCAGGTGCCGGGGAATTGTGCAGTGGCCGTAATCCCAGACGATATTGGAACTGACCTCCCCCGCCGACTCACGCCAGCTGCGCAAAATCAGGATCGAACGCGCACCTTCCAGCGCATGCCCTTGGACAACGAAGTTGTACTGCCCGCCCACGCCGCTGAGCACGCGGCCATCCTCCAACTGATCGGCCACGCCCGCGCCGAGCAACGTCACCATGATCGCGCTATTGATAAACCGCGCATCCAGGCGTTGCAGGCGCTTGAGTTCTTCCTGGCCGTACAGCTCATTGATGTAGCTGATGCGGGTCATGTTGAATTCAAGCCGTTTGGCGTGGGTCATTTCCTGCAGGCGCTGGTAGAAGCTGCGCGGGCCGAGGAAAAAACCGCCGTGGATCGAGATGCCATCCGGCTGTGCGGCGTCATCCAGCAAGCCAGCGTTGGCCTGCTCCTGCGTCGCCACGTCGGGGTAGACCTTGCGGCGGATAATCCCCGCGTCCGCCAGCACCAGCAGTCCGTTGACGAACATTTCGCTGCACCCATAGAGGCCACGGGCGAACGGATCGACGCCGCCTTCATGGCTGATCAACGGCGCCCACTGGTAGACGTCCAGGTCCGTCAGCAACAGCCGGTAGGCCTCGTTATCCGCCTGGCGCGCCAACAGCGCGGCCGTCAGCGCATCGCCCATGGAGCCGATGCCGATCTGCAAGGTGCCGCCGTCGCGTACCAAGGTGCTGGCATGCAGGCCGATAAAGTGGTCCTGGAAACCCACCGGCATATTCGGTGTGGAGAACAGCGTGGTGCTGTCTTTTTCATCGATCAGGTAATCGAAGGCGTCCATGCCCAGCTCGGAATCCCCAGGCATATAGGGCAAATCGCTGTGAACCTGACCGACGATCAGCACGGTTTCACCAGCATCACGACGCTTGACGATCATCGGCAACAGGTCGAGGGTGATATCCGGGTTGCAGCTCAGGCTCAGGCGATCAGGGTGTTCGCTGCTGCTAGCAACCAGTTGCGCGACCAGGTTCAGGCCGGCAGCATTGATGTCGCGGGCCGCGTGGCTGTAGTTGCTGCTCACGTAGTCCTGCTGCGCCGACTCGCTGTGCAGCAAGCTGCCGGGCTGCATGAAGAACTGCTGCACGTGGATATTTTTCGGAAGGCCGTCTTTGTGCAGGTCGGCCAGGAAATCCAGCTCGGGATAATCGCCAAACACCCGCTCGATAAAGGGTTCCAGAAAGCGCTTTTGCAACCCATCACCGAAGGGCGGTCGCCCCAGGGCCAGCGCGGTGTAGATCGTCAGTGAGCGCTCGGGCAATTTGGCGACACGCCGGTACAGCGCGTTGACGAACAGATTCGGCTTGCCCAGGCCAAGCGGCATGCCCATGTGGATATGCGCCGGCAAGCGCGCCAATACGTCGTCAACTGCTTGCTCGATTGAACACAACTGCACCATCCGACCCTCCTGAACATTCCATGATTAGGGGTTGGACCGAGCTTGCCGGGTCTTTGCTGCAAATAACAGGGCTGAAACACAAATCGCGGGTACAAAAAAGCCGCTCGTAAGCGGCTTTTTGGCGAAGATCGGTTTATTTCAAGCCGGACATCTTCTCGATCGCACCTTTGAGGTCATCATCCGAGCAGTCGGAACAGGTGCCTTTGGGTGGCATGGCATTGATGCCGGTGATCGCCTTGGCCAGGATGCCATCCAGGCCGCCTTGATGATCGGCGCGTTCTTTCCAGGCGGGGGTGTCGCCAATTTTCGGCGCGCCCAACAGGCCGGTGCCGTGGCAAGCGTTGCAGTGCTTGGCGATGATCTCATCCGGCGTCTTCGCAGCGCCGCCGCCTGCGGCCACCGCCACTTCCATCCCCTTGCATTCCTGGCCCTGGACGCACACCTGGCCGACCGGCTCCAGGCGTTTGGCAATGTCATCATTGGTCGCAGCTTGAGCGCTGACAGCCCATAGGGCCAGTACGGTTGCTGGTGCAGCCAGCATTTTCATAATTAGGTTCACGCGTTCACCCTCAATGGTGGCTATTCACGCCTGCGGCCACGGTTTCGCAGGCGGCGAAAGTATAACGGTTAGCCCGCCTGGCCGAAACAACCCTATTAAATAAAGGGAGATTCGGCTTCACGGATACAGCTACGGGAGTCTCTGCAACGCTGGCAGGACGCCTCTTTTCTTAAAAGTTCGCGGGTGTGGCTGCGCTGATTAGTCGCGCCGGCACGTCGAACGGATTACGAAAACGATGAGGCTTGGTGCTTTCAAAGTAGTAGCTATCGCCGGCTTCAAGCACAAAAGTTTCAAGACCGACCACCAACTCCAGGCGACCTTCCACCAGAATCCCGGTTTCTTCGCCTTCGTGGGTGAGCATTTCTTCGCCCGTGTCGGCACCCGGTGGGTAGATTTCGTTGAGAAATGCAATCGCCCGGCTGGGGTGCGCCCGGCCTACCAGTTTCATGGTGACGGCGCCGTCAGAGATGTCGATCAGCTCATTGGCTTTATAGACGATCTGCGTCGGTATTTCCTGGAGGATCTCCTCGGAAAAGAACTCGACCATGGACATGGGGATGCCGCCCAGCACCTTGCGCAAGGAGCTGATCGAGGGGCTGACGCTGTTTTTTTCGATCATCGAAATGGTGCTGTTGGTGACACCCGCACGCTTGGCGAGCTCGCGCTGGGAAAGACCCTTCAGTTTACGGATGGATTGCAGTCGTTCGCCGACGTCCAATGCAGGAGCCTCCTAGGATTCAGGCTTTGTTGTAATTGAGCGTTATCATGGCGACAGCGTTCAGTATTTACAACACTTGGGCCTAAATCCCAGGCGGTTGCGTTCGTACCGGGCGATCAAGCGCCGGAATAGAGCCTTGGCACGCGGCGCAGGTTGCAGAACAGTTGGTAGGGAATGGTCTCGGCAGCGACCGCGACATCACTGGCAAGGATGTTTTTACCCCACAGTTCCACGGTGGAACCGAGCCCGGCCTGCGGTACGTCCGTCAGGTCGATGCACAGCATGTCCATCGACACACGACCCAGCAATTGGCTGCGCTGCCCCGCCACCAGCACCTGCGTGCCGGTCGGCGCGTGACGCGGGTAGCCATCGGCATAACCTATGGCAACAACGCCGATGCGCATTGGCTTGGGCGTAATGAACTTGGCGCCGTACCCCACCGGTTCACCGGCTGGCAGTTCACGCACGCAGATAACCTTGGACTCCAAGGTCATCACCGGCTGCAAACGCGCGGCCACGGCCTGGTCTTCGCCAAATGGCGTGGCGCCGTACAGCATGATGCCGGGGCGCACCCAGTCGCTGGACACATTCGGCCAGCCCATCACCGACGGCGAATTGCGCAAGCTGACCTCGGCCGACAAGCCCTGGCGCGCTGCTTCAAACACCGCCACCTGTTCATCGCTGCGCACGCAGTCAAGTTCATCGGCGCGGGCGAAGTGGCTCATCAAAACGATCTTGGCGACTTTGCCACTGGCCAGCAGGCGTTGGTAAGCCTCGTGATAGTCCTTGGGATGCAGGCCAACGCGGTGCATGCCGGAATCCAGCTTGAGCCAGATGGTCAGCGGTTTGCTCAGCTTGGCCTGCTCAATCGCATCCAACTGCCACAGCGAATGCACCACGCACCAGAAGTCATGCTCGATGATCAGCGGCAGCTCGTCGGCCTCGAAAAAACCTTCCAGCAGCACCACTGGCGCACGAATCCCGGCGGCACGCAGCTCCAGGGCTTCCTCGATACACGCCACGGCAAACCCATCGGCCTCGGCTTCCAGCGCCTGGGCCACGCGCACGGCGCCATGCCCGTAGGCATCGGCCTTGATCACGGCAAGGGCCTTGGCCCCCGTGACTTCACGGGCCAATCGGTAGTTGTGGCGCAGGGCTTGGAGATCGATCAGGGCACGGGCAGGACGCATGGCGGCAGGCTTCTAGGCGGCAGAGTGAAGAAAAACCGGCACCGACCGACAACGCCGGCACCGGGAGAGGGATCGTTACTAAGGCAGGGCCGCCACGACGGACAGCTCCACCAGGATTTCCGGTTCGCACAGTTTGGCTTCCACCGTGGCACGGGCTGGCGCGACACCTTTGGGCAGCCACTTGTCCCACACCGCGTTCATGCCGGCGAAGTCTGCGTCGATGTCCTTCAGGTAGATCGTCACCGACAGCAGCTTGCTCTTGTCAGTGCCCGCCAGGTCGAGCAAGCGCTCGATATTGGCCAGGGTTTCACGGGTCTGCTGTTCAATCCCGGCGTTCATGTCGTCGCCGACTTGCCCGGCCAGATACACGGTACCGCTGTGGACAACGATCTGGCTCATGCGCTCATTGGTGAGCTGGCGCTGGATTGACATGTTGTGCGGACTCCTGGTGGTTGCCATAACGGGAAATATCGAGGCCTTCGGCGCTGATCTGCGGGGTTTTCTTCGCCATCAGGTCGGCCAGCAAACGACCGGAGCCACAAGCCATGGTCCAACCGAGGGTGCCGTGGCCGGTATTCAGGAACAGGTTCTTGAACGGGGTGGCACCGACAATCGGCGTGCCGTCGGGGGTGGTCGGGCGCAGGCCGGTCCAGAAACTGGCTTCGGTCAAATCGCCGCCCTGAGGATAAAGGTCGTTGACGATCATCTCCAGGGTTTCGCGCCGACGCGGATTCAGCGACAGGTCAAAACCGGCTATTTCAGCCATGCCACCGACGCGGATGCGGTTGTCGAAACGGGTGATCGCGACCTTGTAGGTCTCGTCGAGGATGGTCGAAGTCGGCGCCATCGCCGGGTTGGTGATCGGCACGGTCAGCGAGTAGCCCTTGAGCGGGTACACCGGCGCCTTGATCCCCAGCGGCTTGAGCAATTTCGGCGAGTAACTGCCGAGCGCCAGTACGTAGCGGTCGGCGGTTTCCAGCTTGCCGTCGATCCACACGCCGTTGATGCGGTCACCGGCGTAGTCGAGGCGCTGGATGTCTTGTTCGAAGCGGAACTCCACACCGAGTTGCTTGCACATGTCGACCAGGCGGGTGGTGAACATCTGGCAGTCGCCGGTCTGGTCGTTCGGCAGCCGCAAGGCGCCCGCGAGGATATCGGTGACGCTGGCCAGGGCCGGCTCAACGCGGGCAATGCCGGCGCGGTCGAGCACTTCGAACGGCACGCCGGACTCTTTCAACACAGCGATGTCCTTGGCCGCGCCATCCAGCTGCGCCTGGGTGCGGAACAGTTGTGTCGTCCCCAGGCTACGTCCTTCGTAGGCAATGCCGGTTTCAGCGCGCAGTTCGTCGAGGCAGTCGCGGCTGTACTCGGACAGGCGCACCATGCGCTCCTTGTTCACCGCATAACGGTTGGCGGTGCAGTTGCGCAGCATCTGCGCCATCCACAGGTATTGGTCGATATCGGCGGTGGCCTTGATGGCCAGTGGTGCGTGGCGTTGCAGCAGCCACTTGATGGCCTTGAGTGGCACGCCCGGCGCGGCCCATGGCGACGCATAACCTGGGGACACTTGGCCGGCGTTGGCGAAACTGGTTTCCATGGCAGCGGCGGGCTGACGATCGACGACCACCACTTCAAAGCCGGCCCGCGCCAAATAGTAGGCACTGGTCACACCAATGACGCCGCTACCCAAGACCAGAACGCGCATTTTTATATCCTCATCGCGGGCATGGCCGCTGACGTGTGTTATTCGAGCAATGATGAGCGCAGTTTAAAAAACAATTGCCAGTGCATTTCACTATATAACTGCCTATATTTGGCGACAATTCTCGGCAAAAACCCTTTTCACAGAGGCGTATCCCCTATGCGTACCAACACCCAGACCAAGCGGGAGCTGGACAAGATCGACCGCAACATCCTGCGCATCCTGCAAACCGATGGGCGTATTTCGTTCACGGAGCTGGGGGAAAAAGTCGGGCTGTCGACCACGCCCTGTACCGAGCGTGTGCGTCGGCTGGAGCGCGAAGGGATCATCATGGGCTACAACGCGCGGCTCAACCCACAGCATTTGAAAGGCAGTTTGCTGGTATTTGTCGAGATCAGCCTCGATTACAAATCCGGCGACACCTTTGAGGAGTTTCGCCGCGCCGTGCTGAAACTGCCCCATGTGCTGGAGTGCCATTTGGTCTCAGGCGACTTCGATTACCTGGTAAAGGCACGGATTTCCGAGATGGCGTCGTACCGCAAACTGCTGGGCGATATCCTGCTCAAACTGCCCCACGTGCGGGAGTCCAAGAGCTATATCGTGATGGAAGAGGTGAAAGAGAGCCTGAACCTACCGATTCCGGACTGAATAGCGGCTAAACCAAGACCTGCCGGGTGCTCGCCATGTACTCATGGATCTGTTTCTCCACCCGCGGATGAAGCAGCTCCACCGGGCGCCGCCCATTCGGGCACGGCAAAGTCTTGGTGGTACCGAACAGCCGGCAGATCAGTGGTCGCTCGTCGTACACCGTGCAACCGTTGGGGCCCAGGTGCACACAGTTCAGTTCATCCATGGCCGCATCCTGCTCCGCGGCGGTCTTGCGCGGCAGGCGCGACATTTCCTCGGGCGAGGTGGTCACCGGCCCACAGCAGTCGTGGCAACCGGGGACGCACTCGAACGAAGGAATCTGCCGACGCAGCGCGCTGATTTTCTGACTGTTGCAACTCATCGAAACACATACCGAACGGCGAATAGGCGTGGATTCTGCCGCAAAACGCCCTGCGCAGACAGCGTCATCCGACCGCTGTATCCTGCGTCAAATTTTCCAAACAGGGAGGCAACCCATGACTGCCAGCGCCCGGCACACCACTTCCTATTACGCCGCCAGCAGCGTGCCGCAACCTGATTACCCGGTGCTGACGGGCGAAGTGACGGCCGATGTCTGCGTAGTGGGCGGCGGTTTTTCCGGGCTGAACACGGCGTTGGAGCTGGCGGAACGGGGTTTGCGCGTGGTGTTGCTGGAAGCACGCAAGATCGCCTGGGGCGCCAGTGGACGCAACGGCGGCCAGTTGATCCGTGGCGTCGGCCATGGCCTGGACCAGTTCGCCAATGTGATCGGCAGCGATGGCGTGCGCCAGATGAAGCTGATGGGCCTGGAAGCCGTGGAGATCGTGCGTGAGCGCGTCGAACGCTTCCAGATCCCCTGCGACCTGACCTGGGGTTACTGCGACCTCGCCAACAAGCCTCGCGACCTGCAAGGCCTGGCCGACGACGCGGAAGAGCTGCGCGGCCTGGGCTATCGTCACGAAGTGCGCTTGCTGCAGGCCGACGAGATGAGCAGCGTGATCGGTTCGGATCGCTACGTGGGCGGCATGATCGACATGGGCTCCGGCCACCTGCACCCGCTGAACCTGGCCCTCGGCGAAGCCGCTGCCGCGCAGCAGCTGGGCGTGAAGCTGTTCGAGCAGTCTGAAGTCACCCGCATCGACTACGGCCCCGAAGTCAACGTGCACACCGCCCAGGGCAACGTGCGCGCAAAGACCTTGGTGTTGGCCTGCAATGCCTACCTCAATGGCCTCAATCCACACCTGAGCGGCAAAGTATTGCCCGCCGGCAGCTACATCATCGCCACCGAACCGTTGAGCGAAGCCCAGGCCACCCAACTGCTGCCGCAAAACATGGCGGTGTGCGACCAGCGTGTCACCGTGGATTACTTCCGGCTGTCCGCCGACCGTCGCCTGCTGTTCGGCGGCGCCTGTCACTACTCCGGGCGCGATCCGAAGGACATCGGCGCCTACATGCGCCCGAAAATGCTCCAGGTCTTCCCGCAATTGGCCGACGTGAATATCGATTTTCAATGGGGCGGCATGATCGGCATCGGTGCCAATCGCTTGCCGCAGATTGGCCGCCTGGCCGATCAACCCAACGTGTATTACGCCCAGGCCTACGCCGGCCATGGCCTCAACGCCACCCATCTGGCGGGCAAGTTGCTGGCCGAAGCCATCAGTGGCGAGCAACAGGGGCGCTTCGACCTGTTCGCCCAGGTGCCACACATCACCTTCCCCGGCGGCAAGCACTTGCGCTCGCCGCTGTTGGCCCTGGGGATGCTCTGGCATCGCCTCAAAGAGCTGGTGTGATTCAGTCGCGCCAGAAGGGTTTCAGACCTTCCTGGCGCGCCTGTTCGGCGGTCAACCCGACATCGCGCAATTGTTCACGGGTCAGATGCAGCAACGCCTTACGCGTGTGACGACGGTGCCAGAACAGACCCCAGCGGCTGATATCGCGCGGCGCCGTCGCCCGCTCTTGCCCTGCCTGCAGTTCCTGACCGTGTAGCGCCAGCCGCACATCGCTCATGCCGTTCATTTTGCCGCCCCTCATTTGCCTTGTTGCCTTGAGTGACAAGCATGGGCGCCGGGCAAAAACCATTACAGATTCAACCCGTTTTTATTAAATCCATACAGATACTGCCTATGGGCGGCTGAATCCTGTATTTTCTGGCTATCTGTAATGGTTTCTCGGGAGCGAATGCCATGACCCTGTACATGAACCTCGCCGAATTACTGGGCACCCGCATCGAACAGGGCTTCTATCGCCCTGGAGACAGGCTGCCTTCTGTACGGGCTTTGAGCGTAGAACACGGGGTCAGCCTGAGTACCGTGCAACAAGCCTATCGCTTGCTGGAAGACAACGGCCTGGCAATGCCCAAGCCGAAATCCGGTTACTTCGTACCCGTCGGCCGCGATTTGCCGGCCCTGCCCGAAGTCGGGCGTCCGGCGCAACGGCCCGTAGAGATATCCCAGTGGGACCAGGTACTGGAGTTGATTCGCGCAGTACCGCGCAAAGATGTCATACAGATGGGGCGCGGCATGCCGGATGTATTGTCGCCAACCATGAAGCCGCTGCTGCGCAGCCTTGCCCGCGTTAGCCGACGCCAGGATCTGCCGGGGCTGTATTACGACAATATTCTCGGCTGTATGGAATTGCGCGAACAGATCGCGCGACTGTCACTGGATTCCGGCTGCCAACTGACGGCCGAGGACATCGTGATCACCACCGGTTGCCATGAGGCGCTGTCCGCGAGCATCCATGCGATCTGCGAGCCTGGCGACATCGTCGCGGTGGACTCGCCGAGCTTCCACGGCGCCATGCAGACCCTCAAGGGCCTGGGCATGAAGGCCCTGGAAATCCCCACCGACCCGATCACCGGCATCAGCCTGGAAGCCCTGGAATTGGCGCTGGAACAGTGGCCGATCAAGGTTATCCAGCTGACCCCCAACTGCAACAACCCACTGGGTTACATCATGCCCGAGGCGCGCAAAAAGGCGCTGCTGACCCTGGCCCAGCGTTTTGACGTGGCGATCATCGAGGACGATGTGTATGGCGAACTGGCCTACAGCTACCCACGCCCGCGCACCATCAAGTCCTTCGATGAGGATGGCCGTGTCTTGTTGTGCAGCTCATTCTCGAAAACCCTGGCGCCGGGTTTGCGCATCGGTTGGGTCGCGCCCGGTCGCTACCTGGAACGGGTGCTGCACATGAAGTACATCAGCACCGGCTGCACCGCGACACAACCGCAGATCGCCATTGCCGAATTCCTCAAAGGTGGCCACTTCGAACCGCATTTGCGGCGGATGCGCACCCAATACCAGCGCAATCGCGACTTGATGCTCGACTGGGTCAGCCGCTACTTCCCGGCAGGCACTCGCGCCAGCCGCCCTCAAGGCAGCTTCATGCTGTGGGTCGAACTGCCGGAGGGCTTCGATACGCTGAAACTCAACCGCATCCTGATTGAACAAGGCGTACAGGTGGCCGTCGGCAGCATCTTTTCGGCATCGGGCAAATACCGGAACTGCCTGCGCATGAACTACGGGGCCAAGCCCACGCCGCAGATTGAAGAAGCCGTGCGCAAGGTGGGTGCTGCCGCCATCAAGCTGCTGGCCGAGGCCGCCGACTGACCTTTCGTGGGAATTTGCCGTCATATGTCGACAACCGCCCTGATCTGGAAGCAACTCCCTTGATGATTCAACGGCTATTACCGTTTTTCCTGTTGGGAGCCCTGGCCCTGGGCGGCTGCGCGACGGTGAGCACGCCGCGCATCCCCAGCGACGCCCTGCCCGCCGCGCAATCGTCGTTCGGCCGCTCGATCCAGGCCCAGGCCGCGCCGTATCAAGGCCGCTCCGGCTTTCGCCTGCTGCCCAACAGCAGCGAGGCGTTCATGGCCCGCGCCGAGCTGATACGCAACGCCCAGACCAGCCTCGACCTGCAGTACTACATCGTGCACGACGGCATCAGCACGCGCATGCTGGTGGACGAACTGCTCAAGGCCGCCGACCGTGGCGTACGCGTGCGCATCCTGCTGGACGACACCACCAGCGACGGCCTCGACCAGATCATCGCCACCCTCGCCGCCCACCCCAAGATCGAGATCCGCCTGTTCAACCCCTTGCACCTGGGGCGCAGCACGGGGGTTACGCGGGCCATGGGCCGGCTGTTCAACCTGTCGCTGCAACATCGGCGCATGCACAACAAGCTGTGGCTGGCGGACAACAGCGTGGCCATCGTCGGTGGGCGCAACCTGGGGGATGAGTATTTCGACGCCGAGCCTAACCTGAACTTCACTGATATCGACATGCTCAGCGTGGGCCCGGTGGCCGAGCAGCTGGGCCACAGTTTCGACCAGTATTGGAACAGCGCCCTGAGCAAGCCGATTGATGACTTTGTCTCCAATACGCCCTCCAAAGGCGACCTGGCCGCCGCCCGCGTGCGCCTGGAAGCGTCCCTGGCCGAATCACGCCAGCAGAACCACGCGCTGTACAACCGCTTGCGCACCTATCAGACCCAACCGCGCATGGACACCTGGCGTCGCGAGCTGATCTGGGCCTGGAACCAGGCGCTGTGGGATGCGCCGAGCAAGGTGCTGGCCAAGGCCGACCCGGATCCTCGACTGTTGCTCACCACCCAACTGGCGCCGGAGTTGGAGGGCGTCAATCACGAGTTGATGATGATTTCGGCGTACTTCGTGCCAGGGCAACCGGGGCTGGTGTACTTGACCGGGCGCGCCGATGCAGGTGTGTCGGTGAGCCTGCTGACCAATTCCCTGGAAGCCACCGACGTACCTGCCGTGCACGGCGGTTATGCACCGTATCGCAAGGCCCTGCTGGAGCACGGCGTGAAGTTGTATGAGCTACGCCGCCAACCGGGCGATCCCAGCGGCGGCAGCGGCCCACATTTGTTTCGTCGCGGCACCTTCCGCGGTTCGGATTCAAGCCTGCACAGCAAGGCGATGATCTTTGATCGGGAGAAGTCGTTTATCGGCTCATTCAACTTCGACCCACGCTCGGTGCTATGGAACACCGAAGTCGGGGTGCTGGTCGATAGCCCAGAGCTGGCCGAACATGTGCGCAACCTGGCACTGCAAGGCATGGCGCCGCCCTTGAGCTATGAGGCGAAACTGCAGGATGGCCAAGTGGTGTGGGTGACCGAAGATAACGGCCAACTGCACACCCTGACCCGCGAACCGGGCAGTTGGTGGCGACGCTTCAATGCCTGGTTTGCTACCAGTGTCGGCTTGGAGCGCATGCTCTAGGCCGGCTGCGCCGCGCCAAATGCACCTTGGCGCAGCAACAACACCACCAACCCCAACGCACCCGCCGCCATCAGCAACGGCAATGCATGCCCGCTGATCCACTGACTGCCGGCGCCGGCCACCAGCGGACCGATCAGGCAACCGATCCCCCACAACTGCGCCACGTGGGCATTGGCGCGCACCAGCGCATCATCGCGGTAACGCTCGCCGATCAGGATCAACGACAGGGTGAACAAGCCCCCGGCACTGGCGCCGAACAACACCCAGATCGGCCAGATCAACACCGTGTGCATCAGCGGTGGAATCGCCAGGCTCGACACCAGCAACAACACCGCACAGCTCAGGAACAGCGTGCGTCGCGGCAGGTAGTCGGCCAGCGCGCCGATGGGCAACTGCAGTAGCGCATCGCCGACCACCACCGTGCTGACCATGGCCAGGGCGATCTCGGCGGTGAAGCCTTGTTGCAGGCAATACACCGGCAACAACGTCAGAATCATCGCCTCGAAGGCGGCGAATAAAGCCACCGCCCAGGCAATCGCCGGCAGGCTCAGGCAGAAGCGCCACAGGTCGGCGAAGGTCACGCTGAAGGACTCGGCGGTCGGCGCGCCGGATCGCCCCAGCAACAGGAATGGCGCCACCACTAACAGGCCTACGCCGACCCAGAAACCGTAATCATGGTCGGTGCCGATCAAGCCCAACAGCAACGGACCTGACAGTTGGCTCAAGGCATAACTGCAGCCATACAGCGCCACCAGCCGGCCCGCGCCACTGCTCCACCACCAATTGGTTGATCCAGCTTTCGCCGAGGATAAACACGATGGTCAGGATCACCCCGATCATCAGGCGCAGCACCAGCCAAACCGGGTAACTGGGCAGGATCGCCAGCAAGCCGATGGACACCGCGCCCGCCCACAGGCACAGGCGCATGAGGTTGGCGGTGCCCAGCCATGAGGCCATGCGACTGGAGACCTTCGCGCCGAGCAGTACGCCAAAGGCCGGCATCGCCGCCATCACACCGATGGCGAAACTGCCGTAACCCCAGCTTTCGAGGCGCAGGGACACCAGCGGCATGCTGACGCCCAAGGCCAAACCGACGCTGAGTACCGAGGCCAGGACGGCGAAATAAGTCGCCCAACGCATTTCCACGCTCCTGTGGATAATTTTCAGGGAGTGCAAAACGAACTGTAGGAGCGAGCTTGCTCGCGAAAAACGTTAACGATGACGCGCCTATCCTGGATAAACGCGGCGCCTTCTAGTTCTTCGCGAGCAAGCTCGCTCCTACAGGGATCAGCGGTGTGGCTTAGAGCTTGATCCAGGTCGCCTTCAGCTCGGTGTACTTGTCGAACGCATGCAGCGACTTGTCGCGACCGTTGCCCGACTGCTTGAAGCCACCGAACGGCGCGGTCATGTCGCCGCCGTCGTACTGGTTGACCCACACGCTACCGGCGCGCAGGGCTTTGGCCGTGAGGTGCGCCTTGGAGATATCGGCTGTCCACACGGCTGCGGCCAAGCCGTAGATGGTGTCGTTGGCAATGGCGACCGCTTCTTCGGCGCTGTCGAAGGTGATCACCGACAGGACCGGGCCAAAGATCTCTTCCTTGGCGATCTTCATGGCGTTGGTCACGCCGTCGAAAATCGTCGGCTCCACATAAGTGCCGCCGGTTTCTTCCAGCGTGCGCTTGCCACCGGCGACCAACTTGGCGCCATCGGCATGGCCAGCTTCGATGTAGGACAGCACGGTATTCATCTGCTGGGTGTCCACCAGTGCGCCGACGTTGGTGGCCGGATCCAGTGGATTGCCAGGCTTCCAGCCCTTGAGGGCTTCGATCACCAGCGGCAGGAATGTGTCCTTGATGGAACGCTCGACCAGCAGGCGCGAACCGGCGGTGCAGACTTCGCCCTGGTTGAAGGCGATGGCACCTGCGGCGGATTCGGCGGCGGCTTGCAGGTCGGGCGCATCGGCAAACACGATGTTCGGGCTCTTGCCGCCCGCTTCCAGCCACACGCGCTTCATGTTCGATTCGCCGGAGCGGATCAACAGCTGCTTGGCGATTTTGGTCGAACCGGTGAACACCAGGGTGTCGACGTCCATATGCAGCGCCAGCGCGTTGCCGACGGTGTGACCGTAGCCGGGCAGCACGTTGAACACGCCTTTTGGAATACCGGCTTCAACGGCCAGGGCCGCAACGCGGATGGCGGTCAGCGGGGATTTTTCGGACGGTTTGAGGATCACCGAGTTACCGGTGGACAGCGCCGGGCCGAGCTTCCAGCAAGCCATCATCAGAGGGAAGTTCCACGGCACGATCGCGCCAACCACACCAACCGGCTCACGGGTCACCAGGCCCAGCTGGTCGTGCGGGGTGGCGGCGACTTCGTCGTAGATCTTGTCGATGGCCTCGCCGCTCCAGCTCAGGGCATTGGCTGCGCCGGGTACGTCGATGTTCAGGGAGTCGCTGATCGGCTTGCCCATGTCCAGGGTTTCGAGCAGTGCCAGCTCTTCGGCATTGGCCTTGAGCAAGGCTGCGAAACGCAGCATGGCGGACTTACGCTTGGCGGGTGCCAGGCGCGACCACACACCGGAATTGAAGGTGGCGCGGGCGTTTTCGACGGCGCGCTGGGCGTCGGCGGCGTCACAGCTGGCAACGGTAGCCAGCAGGCGGCCGTCGACCGGGCTGATGCATTCGAAGGTGTCACCGGAAACGGCGGCGGTGTATTCGCCATTGATGTAGGCGCGGCCTTCGATCTTCAGATCCTTGGCGCGTTGTTCCCAGTCGGCACGGGTCAGGGTGGTCATGCGAGTGTCCTCCTCTTATTGAATACAAGGGCCAGGGGATGTCCCACGGCAGCCTCAAAGAATTCTTGCCCGCCAGCCAATGGTTCGGCGCAAGGCAGCTGCCACCCTAAACCAGCGGCCGGGGATGTTTCAATATATTTGACATAACGCCGGTAAACGCCCTTGCGATGTTCATTTTAATAAACATAGACTTTGGGCTCTCCAACCGCAGGCCAGACGGGACACGCACATGAGCATCCAGGACATCGTCGACTTCAGCCAAGCCAAGACCGCCGCCGAGCGCTACCGCCCCGCCGCCGAAAAAATCCTCAAGGGTGATCCCGAGCAGACGATCTACAACCACTACAACAGCCCCTGCGGCCAGATGAGCGCGGGCGTGTGGGAAGGTGAAGTCGGGCAGTGGAAGGTCAACTACACCGAGCATGAGTACTGCGAAATTGTGCAGGGTGTTTCAGTACTGCGTGATGCCGATGGCAACGCCAAGACCTTGCGCGCCGGTGACCGTTTCGTGATCCCCGCCGGGTTCAGCGGCACCTGGGAAGTGCTGGAACCCTGCCGCAAGATCTACGTAGTGTTTGAACAGAAAGCCTGACCGGCAAATCGCAGGCAAAAAAAAGCCCGGATCGTGAGATACGGGCTTTTTTTCACAAGGAGGAAAATCAATTACTTGATTTTGCCTTCTTTGTAGATCACGTGCTTGCGAACGCGCGGGTCGAACATTTTCTTTTCGAGCTTGTCCGGGGTAGTACGCTTGTTCTTGTCGGTAGTGTAGAAGTGACCAGTACCGGCGCTAGAGATCATTCGAATCAATTCACGCATGATATAGCTCCTTAGATTGTGCCAGCGCGGCGCAATTCAGCCAGCACGACAGTGATGCCACGCTTGTCGATGATGCGCATGCCTTTAGCAGATACGCGCAGACGGACGAAACGTTTCTCTTCTTCAACCCAGAAGCGGTGATGCTGCAGGTTCGGCAGGAAACGACGACGGGTTTTGTTATTTGCGTGGGAAATGTTATTCCCAGTCACCGGACCCTTACCGGTAACTTGACAGACTCTCGACATGCCTCAGCCCTCTAAAACCACATGCCCAACCCGGCATGGGTTGGCCGCTTAATCTCTCAGTCATTTGGCGCCAGGCGCCGCGTTTCTTTAGGGTCTTACCGGCTACACCTACAAGCGAAGGAACCGGGCCCCTAGAAAAGAGCGCTGCTTTATACCAGAAAGACCCAGGTGCAACAACAGCCAGAGTGTTTTTACTGGCGTAAATCTCGGCGACAGACGCCTGAACCGTTGCCAGGAGGGGCCGCTGT
Source organism: Pseudomonas azotoformans (assembly GCF_001579805.1). NCBI lineage: Bacteria > Pseudomonadati > Pseudomonadota > Gammaproteobacteria > Pseudomonadales > Pseudomonadaceae > Pseudomonas > Pseudomonas azotoformans. Next base: position 1,270,186 of record NZ_CP014546.1, read on the forward strand.
CACAGCCGACCGCTCGTCGCACAGAATGATTTACAGCGCCCGCGCGCACGATGAAGTGCTCGGCAAAACGCGCTGAGGTGCCATCAAAACAGCATTTGGCGCAAAAGCACAGGCAAAAATGGGCTAGTCATTTACCAATCAGACCACTACGGTAGGACTTTTCCAGACTGCACTCGCAGATGGGCCTTCGATCTGCAAAGGAAACCGAACATGCGCCTCGCTGCCCTACCGCTATTGCTCGCCCCTCTTTTTATCGCGCCGCTGGCCTCTGCCGCCAGCAACCTGAGCGTCTGCACCGAGGCCAGCCCCGAAGGTTTCGATGTGGTGCAATACAACTCGCTGACCACCACCAACGCCTCGGCCGATGTGCTGATGAACCGCCTGGTGGACTACGACGCGGCCAGCGGCAAACTGGTGCCCAGCCTGGCGGACAGCTGGGAAGTCTCGCCGGATGGCCTGACCTATACCTTCAAGCTGCACCCGGATGTGAAATTCCACCGTACCGAATACTTCACCCCCAGCCGTACCCTGACCGCCGAAGACGTGCGCTTCAGCTTCGAGCGCATGCTCGACCCGGCCAACCCCTGGCACAAGATCGCCCAGAGTGGCTTCCCCCATGCGCAATCGTTGCAACTGCCGACGCTGGTCAAGAAAATCGACGCTCTTGACCCGCTGACCGCGCGCTTCACCCTGGACCACGCCGACTCTACCTTCCTCGCGGCCCTGAACATGGGTTTTGCCTCGATCTACCCGGCGGAATACGCCGACAAACTGCTCAAGGCCGGCACGCCGGAGAAGCTCAACAGCCAGCCGATCGGTACCGGGCCGTTCATCTTCAGTCGTTTTCAGAAAGATGCAGTGGTGCGCTACAAGGCCAACCCGGACTACTTCGCCGGCAAACCGGCTGTGGATAACTTGATCTTCGCCATCACCCCGGACGCCAACGTGCGCCTGCAAAAACTGCATCGCGACGAGTGCCAGATTGCCCTGTCTCCCAAGCCGTTGGATGTGGGTGAAGCCGAAAAGGACCCAGCGCTCAAGGTGGAGAAAACCGCCGCCTTCATGACCGCCTTCGTGGCCATCAACAGCCAGCACCCGCCTCTGGACAAGCCCGAAGTGCGCCAGGCAATCAACCTGGCGTTCGACAAGGGCAGCTACCTCAAGGCCGTATTTGAAGGCACCGCCGAAGCCGCCAACGGCCCCTACCCGCCTAACACCTGGAGCTACGCCAAGGACCTGCCGGGTTATCCACAGGACCTCGCCAAGGCCAAGGCACTGCTGGATCGCGCCGGGCTCAAGGACGGTTTCAAGACCACGATCTGGACCCGCCCCACCGGCAGCCTGCTGAACCCCAACCCGAACCTCGGCGCACAGCTGTTACAGGCTGACCTGGCCAAGGTCGGCATCCAGGCCGAGATCCGCGTGATCGAATGGGGCGAGCTGATCCGCCGCGCCAAGGCCGGCGAACACGACCTGCTGTTCATGGGCTGGGCCGGCGACAACGGCGACCCGGATAACTTCCTGACCCCGCAGTTCTCCTGCGCGGCGGTGAAGCCCGGCACCAACTTCGCCCGCTACTGCGACCCCGCGCTGGACAAGCTGATCAGCGCTGGCAAGACCACCAGCGAGCAAGGCGTACGCAGCAAGCTCTACCAGCAGGCCCAGGCGCAGATCCAGCAACAGGCACTGTGGTTGCCGCTCGCGCACCCGACCGCGTTTGCCCTGGCCCGCAAGAATGTCGAGGGCTACCAGGTGAGCCCGTTCGGGCGCCAGGATTTTTCGAACGTTAGCGTCAAGCCCTAAGCTGCAAGCTGCAAGCCCTAAGCTGCAAGCCCACTTGAGGCTTGCAGCTTCAACCTTGCAGCTGCTCCCCCCTACATCCACCCATACTCCGCCATCGACAGTGGATCGCCATCCCCCACGATGATGTGATCCAACACCCGCACATCCACCACCTCCAAGGCTTTTTGCAGCAGCTTGGTCAATTTTCGATCAGCCGCACTCGGCTCAAGGCTGCCGGAAGGATGGTTGTGACACAGGATCAACGCCGCTGCGTTGTACGCCAGGGCACGCTTGACCACTTGCCGGGGATAGACCACCGCCGTATCGATGGTGCCCTGGGACAACGCCTCGAAACCCAGCACCCGGTGTTTTGAGTCGAGAAACAGGCAGCCGAAGGTCTCATGCGGCTCATGGCGCAACAGTGCCTTGAGGTAATCCCGCACGGCCACCGGGCTTTCCAGCACCGAATCCTGGCGCAGGCGCTCGGCCATGTGGCGCCGGGCCATTTCCAGCACCGCCTGCAACTGGGCGAACTTTGCCGGCCCCAGCCCCAATTGCTGGCTGAACAGCGCCTGACTGGCCTCCAGCAACGGGCGCAAGCCGCCAAATTGCGCCAACAGATGGCGCGCCAGGTCCACCGCGCTACGACCGGAAACCCCGGTACGCAGGAAGATCGCCAGCAACTCGGCATCCGACAGACTCGCTGCGCCCCATTCCAAAAGCTTTTCCCGGGGCCGCTCTGCCACCGGCCAATCGCGAATACTCATCCCACCTCCCTCTCCATATGCACCATGGCATGTGCGTCGCTGTTGCCTGACGGACGCTGTGTTATCGTAGGCCCTCTTTTTTGCGTGTGATTTCCCCTGGGGAGGGGGCATCGCAGGCGTCACTGAACTGGCATCACTGAACTGGAAAGGCAAACCAATGCAGCGTCTGTATCGGAAACGCATCGTTCTCGGCGTTGGCGGCGGCATTGCCGCCTACAAGAGCGCAGAACTGGTTCGCAGGCTCCTGGACCAAGGCGCCGAAGTGCGCGTGGTCATGACCCGCGGTGGCAGTGAGTTCATCACCCCGCTGACCATGCAAGCGCTGTCCGGCCACCCGGTTCACCTGGACCTGCTGGACCCGGCAGCCGAAGCCGCTATGGGCCATATCGAGTTGGCCAAATGGGCCGACCTGGTACTGATCGCCCCGGCCACCGCCGACCTGATCGCCCGCCTGGCCCAAGGCATCGCCGATGACCTGCTGACCACCCTGGTACTGGCCACCGACGCCACCGTCGCCATCGCCCCGGCCATGAACCAGGCCATGTGGCGCGACCCGGCCACCCAGGCCAACACCCAGCTCCTGCAAAGCCGTGGCCTCAAGGTGTTCGGCCCGGCGTCCGGCAGCCAAGCCTGCGGTGACGTCGGCATGGGCCGCATGCTTGAAGCCACCGACCTCGCACTCTGTGCGGCGGACTGCTTCCAACACCTGGCCCTGACCGGCAAGCACGTGCTGATCACCGCCGGCCCGACCCAGGAAAATATCGACCCGGTGCGCTACATCACCAACCATAGCTCAGGAAAAATGGGCTTTGCTTTGGCTGAAGCGGCGGTCGAGGCAGGCGCGCGCGTCACCCTGATCACCGGCCCGGTGCATTTGCCGACCCCGGATCGGGTCACGCGAATCGACGTAGTCAGCGCCCGCGACATGCTGGCAGCCTGTGAGGCGGCCATTCCGTGCGACCTGTTCATCGCCTCGGCAGCGGTTGCGGACTACCGCCCGGAAGTGGTCGCCCCGCAAAAGCTTAAGAAGGACCCTACAAGCGGCGACGGCCTGCTCCTGCAAATGGTGCGCAATCCAGACATCCTGGCCACCATTGCCACCCGTGCGGACCGTCCGTTCAGTGTCGGCTTCGCCGCCGAGACCGAGCATTTGCTGGACTACGCCGCACGCAAATTGAAAGACAAAAACCTCGACCTGATCGTTGCCAATGATGTCGCCAACCCGAGCATCGGCTTCAACAGCGAGGAAAATGCCTGCAGCGTGATCGACCGCGACCTGCACGCCACCCTTTTCGCCCAGACCAGCAAGGGCAAGATTGCCCGCCAACTGATCTCTTTTATCGCCCAACGGCTGAACCAGGTTTAATTTCCATGCACGCTTTGCAAGCCAAGATCCTCGACCCACGCATCGGTAACGAATTCCCACTGCCGGCCTACGCCACGCCAGGCTCCGCCGGCCTGGACCTGCGCGCCATGCTCAAGGAAGACACCGTCCTTGAACCGGGCCAGACCCTCCTGATTCCGACCGGCCTGTCGATCTACGTGGGCGACCCTGGCCTGGCGGCGCTGATCCTGCCGCGCTCCGGCCTGGGCCACAAACACGGCATCGTGCTGGGCAACCTGGTCGGCCTGATCGACTCGGACTACCAGGGCGAACTGATGGTGTCGTGCTGGAACCGTGGCCAGACCGCCTTCAACATCGCCGTCGGCGAGCGTATTGCCCAACTGGTCCTGGTGCCAGTGGTGCAGGCGCACTTCGAACTGGTAGAGGAATTCGATGAAACCCAACGCGGCGCAGGCGGTTTTGGGCATTCCGGCAGTCACTGACTAAGCTGAACCTGGCCGGGCGCCGTTGCCCGGCCAGACGCCACCGCTGGGCTTTTCAGGACGAAGAATGCGCGGATTTTATCAGCGAGATTTCTCCATAGAAATCAAAGCATTACGCAGACATCAAGACGGAGCCAGCGCTCCGATGGCATTTTTGCACCACGAACTCTCTGCCGAAAACACCGTCATACCCTTCAGTTTGAGCCTGCCGGTCAGCCACATTAAGGCCAGCCTTGCCCCTTTCAGATGGAGTTTCCCCCCGCGATGAGTACCGCAGCCCGCGTAGCCCCGACATTCCCCGACAGCATCTTTCGCGCCTATGACATCCGTGGCGTGGTGCCCAAGACCCTGACGGCCGAAACCGCCTACTGGATTGGCCGTGCCATCGGCTCCCAGAGCCTGGCCCCAGGACGAGCCGAACGTTTCGGTCGGCCGTGACGGTCGCCTGTCCGGCCCGGAGTTGGTGGAGCAACTGATCCAGGGCCTGGCCGACAGCGGTTGCCATGTCAGCGATGTGGGCCTGGTGCCGACGCCCGCGCTGTATTACGCCGCCAACGTCCTGGCCGGCAAGTCCGGGGTGATGCTGACCGGCAGCCATAACCCGTCGGATTACAACGGCTTCAAGATCGTCATCGCTGGCGACACCCTGGCCAATGAACAGATCCAGGCCTTGCACGACCGCCTGAAAAACAACGATCTGACCAGCGGCAAGGGCACCATCACCCAAGTCGACATCCTGCAACGCTACTCTGATGAAATCACCCGTGACGTCAAACTCGCGCGCCGCCTCAAAGTGGTGGTGGATTGCGGCAACGGCGCGGCTGGCGTGATCGCCCCGCAGCTGCTCGAAGCCCTGAACTGCGAAGTGATCCCGTTGTTCTGTGAAGTCGACGGCCACTTCCCCAACCACCACCCGGACCCAGGCAAGCCGGAAAACCTGGTGGACCTGATCGCCAAGGTCAAGGAAACCGGGGCTGACGTCGGCTTGGCCTTTGACGGTGACGGCGACCGCGTCGGCGTGGTGACTGAGACCGGCGAGATCGTGTTCCCCGACCGCCTGCTGATGCTGTTTGCCCGCGACGTGGTGGCGCGCAACGCCAACGCCGAGATCATCTTCGACGTGAAGTGCACCCGCCGCCTCACGCCACTGATCAAGGAATATGGCGGTCGCCCGCTAATGTGGAAGACCGGTCACTCGTTGATCAAAAAGAAAATGAAGGAAACCGGCGCGCTGTTGGCCGGCGAAATGAGCGGCCACGTGTTCTTCAAGGAGCGCTGGTTCGGCTTTGACGACGGTATTTACAGCGCCGCGCGGTTGCTGGAGATCCTCAGCAAGGAAAAATCCACGGCTGAAGAGCTGTTCCAGACCTTCCCGAACGATATTTCTACGCCAGAGATCAATATCCATGTGACCGAGGAGAGCAAATTCAGCATCATTGACGCACTGCACGATGCGCAATGGGGCGAAGGCGCCAACCTGACCACCATTGATGGTGTGCGAGTCGATTACGCCAAAGGCTGGGGCCTGGTTCGCGCGTCCAACACCACTCCGGTGCTGGTCCTGCGTTTCGAGGCGGATACCGAGGCTGAGTTGCAGCGCATCAAGGACGTGTTCCACGCCCAGTTGAAACGTGTTGCCCCTGATCTCCAATTACCGTTCTGATTTTTTACCGGAGCCCTGAATGACCCTCGAACGCGAAGCCGCTGCCAACACTGCCAAGGTCCTGTCCGAAGCGTTGCCTTACATCCGACGCTATGTCGGCAAGACGCTGGTGATCAAGTACGGCGGCAATGCCATGGAAAGCGACGAGCTGAAAACCGGCTTTGCCCGCGACATCGTGTTGATGAAAGCCGTGGGGATCAACCCGGTGGTGGTGCACGGCGGCGGCCCGCAAATCGGCGACCTGCTCAAGCGCTTGTCGATCGAGAGTCACTTCATCGATGGCATGCGCGTCACTGACGCGCAGACCATGGACGTGGTGGAAATGGTGCTCGGTGGCCAGGTCAACAAGGACATCGTCAACCTGATCAACCGCCACGGCGGCAGCGCCATCGGCCTGACCGGCAAGGACGCGGAGCTGATCCGCGCGAAAAAACTGACGGTGACCCGTCAGACACCGGAAATGACCCAACCGGAAATCATCGACATCGGCCAAGTGGGCGAAGTGGTTGGCGTAAACACCGACCTGCTGAACCTGCTGGTCAAAGGCGACTTCATTCCGGTGATCGCGCCGATCGGCGTGGGCGCCAATGGCGAGTCCTACAACATCAACGCCGACCTGGTGGCCGGCAAGGTGGCCGAAGCATTGAAAGCTGAAAAGCTGATGCTGCTGACCAACATCGCCGGCCTGATGGACAAAGAAGGCAAGGTATTGACCGGCTTGTCCACGCAACAAGTGGACGAGTTGATCGCCGACGGCACCATCTACGGCGGCATGCTGCCGAAGATCCGTTGCGCGCTGGAAGCGGTGCAAGGCGGCGTGGGCAGCTCGTTGATCATTGATGGCCGGGTACCGAATGCGGTATTGCTGGAGATCTTCACGGATACCGGCATGGGCACGCTGATCAGTAACCGCAAGCGTCCTTAACGGCTACAAACAAAAAGGCCCCGCTCAATCTGATTGAGCGGGGCCTTTTTATTTGTGGCAGGCGTTATCGAAATCTGATTGATTTCACTACTAATCGATTTTCAACATTCGCTGAAATTATTAATTTCAGTGAAAATTCTCGACAGATTTCACTGCTTTGGTTATTTTCAGCACTTGTTGAAAATGGTGAAATCAATGAAAGAGTTCGAAATCCGCTCAAGGGATGCCCTGCGAAATCTCCTGAGCAAAGTGCCGATCCTCAAGATTGAAAACCTGAAACTGCCTTCACCTTCAGAGGGGTGGACGCCCGACTGCATTGTCGAGATAACCGTCTCGGGAAGGTCGCATGCTCTGGTCTGCGAGGTAATAGCAAGCGGCCAACCCAGATTTATAAGTGCGGCGATACTTCGGCTTCGCGACTATTTGAACAAACAGCGGACACAGGCAACGCCCGTTGTGGTCGCGCCTTATCTGTCGCCCATTGCCAGACAGGCATGCCGGGAAAGAGAGGTGGGGTATCTGGATCTGGAGGGCAATGCGTGGATCTCGTTCGGTGGCGTATCCATTGACCATCAAGTCGCTGACAAGCCGTCCTCAGAACGCAGAGAGCTGAAGTCTTTCTTCAAACCAAAGTCAGCACAGATCATACGCACGATGCTTCGAGATCCGGGCCGAGCCTGGCGCGTGGTCGAACTGTCCGAAGCTGCCGGAGCGAGCCTGGGGCAAGTCAGTAATGTCCGAACAGCACTCCTGAATAGAGAATGGGCCCGGACGACAAACGATGGCGTAAACCTATCCGACCCTCAATCTCTCCTAGACGCTTGGGCCGAGACATACGAGCCTCCAGCAGGAGACCGTAAATTCTTCTATACCGCCTTGCACGGTAGAGCATTGGAAAATGCGGCGCGTAACGCCATTGGAGAAATAAGCGGCGGGCACGCGCTTTTTTCGTCTTTTTCTGCCGCCCAATGGCTCGCCCCCTATGCCCGTATCAATACGAATTACTTTTTTGCCGACCGTGAAGGGTTAGAGAGGCTGGTCAAAGCATTACAGTTGGTTCCCGCATCAACGGGAGAAAACGTAGTGATCACCTTACCCAAAGAGGAAGGGCTTCTACTCGACGCCATTGAACCCGCACCGGGTGCCATATGTACCAGCCTGGTTCAGACCTACCTGGATCTATCAGTTGCAGGAGAGCGCGGGAAAGAAGCTGCCGAATACTTGAGACAGGAAAAACTGACATGGTCTCGTTAGTCCCTCAAGAACCCCAGTCTGCTTCAGATTATGACGACAGAACCACGACCGCCGTGAAAGCAGTGTTAGTGGAAATCGGTCAAATCCTCGGCTCTTTCAAAGGAAAGTTTGCAGTGATCGGCGGAGCAGTGCCTTGGCTTCTGCTTGCGAATGACGATATGCAACACGTTGGAACCCTTGATGTCGATTTGAGCCTGAACGCAGAAGCACTGGGTGATGGCGAATACGCGACATTGATCGAAGCACTGATGGGCAACGGGTATCAACAGAGAGGAGCGCTTCGCAGATTCCAACTCGTTCGCCAGGTGCCCGCGGAGGACGGCGGACCGGCGATAGATGTGATCATGGACTTCTTGATGCCGCGTGACGCCGAAATCATCCAGAACAAACCTCCTATCCTCAACGACTTTGCTGTTCAGCGTGCTGACGGTGCCGACTTGGCAATGCGCTTCTACCAAATGGTTGCCATTGAGGGTCCCATGCCCACGGGTGGGAAAAATCGCGTAGAAGTCGCCGTATGTTCTATCCCCGCACTCTTGGCAATGAAGGGGTATGCGCTGAATGGAAGGCACAAACAGAAGGACGCCTATGACATCTACTACTCCGTCCGCAACTTTCCCGACGGTGTCGAAGCGCTCGCAGAGGAATGTCGATCAGTGCTTGAAACGGGCAGCGGAGAGCAGGGATTTCAGTTCATCGGAGAAAAATTTGCTACCCATGATGGCTATGGCCCGACGGCGGTAAGACGATTCGTCGAAGACAGCCAGATTCTGGGAGGTCGCACACCAGACCAATGGCAGCAAGATGCTTTTGGGCAGGTGGATACCTTATTGCGCGCCTTACGACTTCGGGACTAATAAAACAAAAAGGCCCCGCTCAATCTGATTGAGCGGGGCCTTTTTATTTGTGGCGAGGGAGCTTGCTCCCGCTGGGCTGCGCAGCAGCCCAGAAATCAGACGCCGAACTGCTCGCGGTACGCCTTCACCGCCGGCAGGTGTTGCTTGAGCTGCGGATCATCCTCCAGGAACTGCAGCACCTGGTTCAGCGACACGATGCTCACCACGGGAATGCCGAAATCGCGCTCCACTTCCTGGATGGCCGACAATTCACCGTTGCCGCGTTCCTGGCGGTTCAGCGCAATCAGCACGCCGGCAGCCTTGGCGCCATCCTGGGAGGCGATGATCTGCATCACTTCGCGGATCGCAGTACCAGCGGTGATCACGTCGTCGATGATCAGCACGTCGCCCTTGAGCGGAGCTCCGACGAGGCTGCCGCCTTCGCCGTGGGCCTTGGCTTCTTTACGGTTGAAGCACCATGGCAGATCCTGGCCATGATGTTCAGCCAGAGCCACGGCCGTCGCGGCCGCCAGGGGGATACCCTTGTAGGCTGGGCCGAACAGCACGTCGAAGGAAATACCGCTTTCAACGATGGCCGCCGCATAGAAACGACCCAGCTGAGCCAGGGCCGAACCCGAGTTGAACAAGCCTGCATTGAAGAAGTACGGGCTGGTGCGCCCGGACTTCAAAGTGAACTCACCGAAGCGCAAAACGCCGCGATCGATGGCAAAACGAATGAAATCGCGTTGATACGCCTGCATGAAAAAAGCCTCAGATACCACGGATTTAGCTAATTAGGTAGACGGCGTGTATCATACACGCACGCGATTTTTGGGGCCATTTATGCGGATCATCAGTGTGAACGTTAATGGTATTCAGGCTGCAGTCGAGCGTGGTTTGCTCAGTTGGCTGCAAGCCCAGAATGCCGACGTCATCTGCCTGCAGGATACCCGCGCCTCCGCCTTTGAACTGGACGACCCAGCCTTCCAACTGGATGGCTACTTCCTTTATGCCTGCGATGCCGAAGTGCCCACCCAAGGTGGCGTGGCTTTGTATTCGCGGTTGCAACCCAAGGCGGTCATCAGCGGCCTCGGCTTCGAGACAGCCGACCGCTACGGGCGCTACCTGCAAGCCGATTTCGATAAGGTCAGCATCGCGACCTTGCTGCTTCCTTCGGGGCAGAACGGCGATGAAGACTTGAACCAGAAGTTCAAGCTAATGGACGATTTCGCCCGTTACCTGGATAAACAGCGACGCAAACGTCGCGAGTACATTTATTGTGGCTCGCTGTACGTGGCGCAACAGAAGCTGGATATCAAGAACTGGCGCGACAGCCAGCAATCCCCGGGTTTCCTGGCGCCGGAACGCGCCTGGATGGACGAGATTGTCGGCAATATGGGCTATGTGGATGCCCTGCGCGAAGTCAGCCGCGAAGGCGACCAGTACAGCTGGTGGCCGGACAACGAACAGGCTGAGATGCTCAACCTGGGCTGGCGTTTCGACTACCAGTTGCTGACTCCAGGTCTGCGCCGGTTCGTGCGCAGTGCACGCCTGCCGCGCCAGCCACGCTTCTCGCAGCACGCGCCGCTGATCGTGGACTACGACTGGACACTGACCATCTGAGGTCTTTTTCCAGGCACAAAAAAACCGACATCGCTGTCGGTTTTTTTGTGGGCGCTCATTATTTGATCACACGCCAGGTCAACGGGTAGCGATAGGCGATCCCTTTGTTGGCCTTGATGCTGCCGATGATGGTCAGCACGATCGTGGCGATCGCCAGGGCAAACATCAGGAAAAACCCAACTATCGTGAACGCCAGTACGATGCAGGCTATCCAGGCGATGGCCACGGTGATCTGGAAGTTCAAGGCTTCCTTGCCCTGATCATCAATGAACGCGTCCTTTTCTTTCTTCATCTGCCACAGGATCAGCGGCCCCACGACACTGCCGAAAGGGAACACAAACCCGAGAAACGCCGCGAGATGGCACAACATCGCCCCCTGCCGTACTTCATAGGAAGGCATCGGCACAAGTTCTTGGTTGTCATTCATGGCGCTTCTCCTTGAGGCGGGCTCAGTCAGCCAGGGCGGCGTTCTGCAGCTCGAAGATTTCAGTCATGCCTTTCTGGGCCAGGGCCAACATGGCGTTCAAGTCGGCCGGCTGGAATGGCGCGCCTTCGGCGGTGCCCTGTACTTCGATGAAACCACCGGTGCTGGTCATGACCACGTTCAGGTCGGTCTCGGCAGCCGAGTCTTCCAGGTAGTCCAGGTCCAGTACAGGTTCGCCCTGGTACATGCCTACCGATACGGCAGCGATCATTTGCTTGAGCGGGTCACCGCCTTTCAGGCCGCCACGCTTCTTGATCACTTTGAGTGCATCAACCAGGGCCACCATGGCGCCGGTGATGGACGCGGTGCGTGTGCCGCCGTCGGCCTGGATCACGTCGCAGTCGACGTACAGGGTCACGTCGCCCAGCTTGGACATGTCCAGGGCTGCACGCAGGGAGCGACCGATCAGGCGCTGGATTTCCAGGGTACGGCCGCCCTGCTTGCCACGGCTGGCTTCACGCTGGTTACGCTCGCCGGTGGCGCGCGGCAGCATGCCGTACTCGGCGGTCAACCAACCCTGGCCCTGGCCTTTGAGGAAACGCGGCACGCCGTTTTCGACGCTGACGGTGCAGATGACCTTGGTATCGCCAAACTCGACCAGTACAGAACCCTCGGCGTGTTTGGTGTAGTTGCGGGTGATGCGGATCGAGCGGAGCTGATCGGCAGCGCGACCACTTGGACGTTTCATAGGGAGACACCTGTACTGAGGACGAAAAACTGCCGAGCATTATAGAGCCGCGAGCCGATTCGGGGCACTGCTAAAAAATCCGGTTACGAATGCTCGGGTTTGGGCGTGTCCGCCCCACTGCGCTACAATCCTGCGCCATCTTAATCATCAGCCCGTGTTTGCGGGCTGCAACGCGAGGTACCTCCATGGTGCACAGCATGACCGCCTTCGCCCGCGTCGAAAAAGCCGGCGTCCAAGGCACCCTGAGCTGGGAATTGCGCTCGGTCAACAGCCGTTACCTGGAGCCGCACCTGCGCCTGCCGGAATCGTTTCGCGACCTCGAAGGCGCCGTGCGTGAAGCGCTGCGCCAGGGCATTTCCCGCGGCAAGCTGGAATGCACCCTGCGGTTTACCGAAGAAACCACCGGCAAAGCCTTGCAGATTGACCGCGACCGCGCCGCGCAACTGGTCGCCGCCGCCGAAACCATCGCCGGTCTGATCAAGCAGCCGGCCGCGCTCAACCCGCTGGAAGTGCTGGCGTGGCCCGGCGTGCTGGTGGCCGATGCTACCGACCCGCAAGCCCTCAACGCCGAAGCCCTCGCCCTGTTCAACCAGGGCTTGAAGGAGCTCAAGGCCGGCCGTGAGCGCGAAGGTGCCGAACTGGCCCGCCTGATCAGCGAGCGCCTGACCGCCATTGAAGAAGACGTGGTCACCCTGCGTGAGCTGGTGCCGCAAATGCTCGCCACCCAGCGCCAGAAGGTGCTCGACCGCTTCACCGACATGAAGGCCGACCTCGATCCGACGCGCCTGGAACAGGAAATGGTCCTGCTCGCGCAGAAGAGCGACGTCGCCGAAGAACTTGATCGCCTGAGCACCCACATCCTCGAAGTGCGCCGCGTGCTCAAGTCCGGCGGTGCCGCCGGTCGGCGTTTGGACTTCCTGATGCAGGAACTCAACCGCGAAGCCAATACACTCGGCTCCAAGGCGTTCGACCCGCGCAGCACCACGGCTGCGGTCAACCTCAAAGTGTTGATCGAGCAGATGCGCGAACAAGTACAGAATATTGAGTAAGGCAACCTCCATGACCCACAGCACCGGCACCCTGTACATCATTTCCGCCCCTTCGGGCGCGGGCAAAAGCAGCCTGGTCAAGGCCCTGACCGACGCTGACGAGCAGATCCGCATTTCGGTCTCCCACACCACCCGCGCCATGCGTCCGGGTGAGGTGAACGGCGAGCACTATCACTTCGTCGAGCGCACCGAGTTCGTCAAGATGATCGAACACGGCGACTTCCTGGAGCGCGCCGAAGTGTTCGGCAACCTCTACGGCACCTCGCAAAGCCACTTGCAGCAGACCCTGGATGAAGGCCACGACCTGATCCTGGAAATCGACTGGCAGGGCGCCGAGCAAGTCCGCAAGCTGATGCCGCAGGCGCGTTCGATCTTCATCCTGCCGCCTTCGCTGGAAGCTTTGCACCAGCGCCTGACCAACCGTGGCCAGGACAGTGACGAGATCATCGAAGGCCGCATGCGTGAAGCCGTCAGCGAAATGAGCCACTACGTCGACTACGACTACCTGATCATCAACGACGATTTTGCCCACGCACTGGACGACTTGAAGGCGATTTTTCGCACCAATCAGCTCCAGCAAAAGCGCCAGCAACAGCGTTTCGGCAAATTACTGGCCGAACTGCTCGGTTGATTGGCTCTTCCCAAAACCGCTGCAAGGGCTTTACATTGGCACTTGTAGCGGTTTTGCGAGGGCCTGCGAAAAATCAGCGCTTCCCTAAACGCTGGTGATTTTTTAAACTGTTTAGTCCGCTCGCCCAACCGGGCAGCGCGCATCTTGCATTCGCTCCGAGGAATACCATGGCCCGCGTAACCGTTGAAGACTGCCTAGAACACGTGGATAACCGCTTTGAGCTGGTCATGCTCTCTACCAAGCGTGCCCGTCAACTGGCCACTGGCGGCAAAGAGCCCCTGGTCCAGTGGGAAAACGACAAGCCTACCGTTGTAGCCCTGCGTGAAATCGCTGAAGGCCTGATGAGCTACGAGTTCATCGCCAACGCCGAAATCGTTGAAGACGAACCGCTGTTTGCAGCGTTCGAGGACGAGTCCAACGAGGCCGTCTAAGCCTATGCCTGGTCGACGTAGCACGGCGCGGGGTCACAGCCAACGGCAGGAGTTCACACTTTGCCGAGCATAGACGCCCTCGCCGATCGCTTATCGGCCTACCTCGGCCCAGACCAGGTCAACCTGGTCCGCCGAGCGTATTTCTACGCCGAACAAGCCCACGACGGCCAGCGCCGCCGCAGTGGCGAGGCGTATGTCACCCATCCTCTTGCGGTGGCAAATATTCTGGCCGACATGCACATGGACCATCAGAGCCTGATGGCCGCGATGCTGCATGACGTGATCGAAGACACCGGCATCGCCAAGGAAGCGCTCAGCGCGCAATTTGGCGAAACCGTGGCCGAACTGGTCGACGGGGTCAGCAAACTGACCCAGATGAACTTCGAGACCAAGGCCGAAGCCCAGGCGGAAAACTTCCAGAAGATGGCCATGGCCATGGCCCGCGATATCCGCGTGATCCTGGTCAAGCTGGCCGACCGGCTGCACAACATGCGCACGCTGGAAGTGCTGTCCGGTGAAAAACGCCGGCGCATCGCCAAGGAAACCCTGGAAATCTACGCGCCCATCGCCAACCGGCTGGGCATGCACGCCATTCGTATCGAATTCGAAGACCTCGGCTTCAAGGCCATGCACCCGATGCGTTCGGCGCGCATCTACCAGGCGGTCAAGCGCGCCAGGGGAAACCGCAAGGAAATCGTCAACAAGATCGAAGAGTCGCTGAGCCATTGCCTGGCGATCGACGAGATCGAAGGCGAGGTCAGCGGCCGGCAGAAGCACATCTACGGCATCTACAAGAAGATGCGCGGCAAGCGTCGGGCCTTCAACGAGATCATGGACGTGTATGCGTTCCGGATCATCGTCGACAAGGTCGACACCTGCTACCGCGTGCTGGGCGCTGTACATAATTTGTACAAACCACTGCCGGGGCGCTTCAAGGATTACATCGCGATTCCCAAGGCCAACGGCTATCAGTCGTTGCACACCACATTGTTTGGTATGCACGGGGTGCCGATCGAGATCCAGATCCGCACCCGCGAAATGGAAGAGATGGCCAACAACGGCATCGCCGCCCATTGGCTGTACAAATCCAGTGGCGACGAACAGCCAAAAGGCACCCATGCCCGCGCCCGCCAGTGGGTCAAGGGCGTGCTGGAAATGCAGCAACGTGCCGGCAACTCCCTCGAATTTATCGAAAGCGTGAAGATCGACCTGTTCCCGGACGAGGTCTATGTGTTCACGCCCAAAGGCCGGATCATGGAGCTGCCCAAAGGCTCCACGGCGGTCGACTTTGCCTACGCCGTGCACACCGACGTGGGCAACAGCTGCATCGCCTGTCGGATCAATCGTCGTCTCGCACCGCTGTCCGAGCCGCTGCAAAGTGGTTCCACGGTCGAGATCGTCAGCGCACCGGGCGCACGCCCGAATCCGGCATGGCTCAATTTTGTGGTCACCGGCAAGGCGCGCACACACATCCGCCACGCGCTGAAACTGCAACGCCGCTCCGAGTCCATCAGCCTGGGCGAACGCCTGCTGAACAAGGTGCTCAACGGTTTCGACAGCGCCCTGGACAAGATTCCTACAGAGCGCGTGCAAGCGATGCTCCACGAATATCGCCAGGAAACCATCGAAGACCTGCTGGAAGACATCGGCCTGGGCAACCGCATGGCCTACGTCGTCGCCCGCCGCCTGCTCGGCGAAGGCGAACAGTTGCCAAGCCCGGAAGGTCCGTTGGCGATTCGTGGCACCGAGGGCCTGGTGCTCAGTTACGCCAAGTGCTGCACGCCGATCCCGGGCGATCCGATTGTCGGCCACTTGTCGGCGGGCAAAGGCATGGTGGTGCACCTGGACAACTGCCGCAACATCACCGAAATCCGCCACAACCCGGAAAAATGCATCCAGCTCTCCTGGGCCAAGGATGTCACCGGAGAATTCAATGTCGAACTGCGGGTGGAGCTGGAACACCAGCGCGGCCTGATCGCCCTGCTCGCCAGCAGCGTCAATGCAGCCGACGGCAATATCGAGAAAATCAGCATGGACGAGCGCGATGGTCGCATCAGCGTGGTCCAGTTGGTGGTCAGCGTTCACGACCGCGTGCACCTGGCCCGCGTGATCAAGAAACTGCGCGCCTTGACCGGGGTCATCCGCATCACCCGTATGCGTGCCTAATAAACCTCCCACAAGGAGTCATTCATGACCAAGACCGTTATCACCAGCGACAAAGCCCCAGCCGCCATCGGCACTTACTCCCAGGCGATCAAGGCAGGCAACACCGTCTACATGTCCGGCCAGATTCCACTGGACCCAAAGACCATGGAACTGGTTGAAGGCTTCGAAGCACAGACCGTACAGGTCTTCGAAAACCTCAAGTCGGTGGCCGAGGCTGCCGGCGGCTCGTTCAAAGACATCGTCAAGCTGAACATCTTCCTCACTGACCTGAGCCACTTCGCCAAGGTCAACGAGATCATGGGCAAGTACTTCGAACAGCCGTACCCAGCCCGCGCCGCCATCGGCGTTGCTGCCCTGCCAAAGGGTGCGCAGGTTGAGATGGACGCGATTCTGGTCATCGAGTAAAACACCCGGCGCAGCCCCCATAGGCTGCGCCGACTTCGTTTTAAAAGGATTTCATGATGCGCAAAGCGCTTGTAGCCTCATCACTGTTCGCCCTGTTGCTTGGCGGCTGCGCAAGCAACCCTGCCGACCGGGATGTGAGTGGCACCTGGATCAACCAGGTCGCCATCGATGCGGCGGCCAAGGGCGGCCCTTTGCGTGAAGCCTTGCAGAGCTTTGGCCCGAACCTCGAATGGGAGGTCAATACCAAGGCCTCGCAGGCACGCTACTACAACGGTTTTGAAGTAGCGGAAGGCAAGTTGCTGGGTGAAAAGTCCGGCGCCTGGAGTGTGGATTTCTACGGCAGCTCCGCCACCGAACTCAAGCGTAAAGGCAAACAGCTGCTGCAAGTGGCCAACGACAACGAGCCTGAACAGCTGTTCGCCCGCCCCAAAGAGCCCGCACCGGAAGGCGCGCCACTGGGCGCAAACTTCGAGCGCGCACTGTACGCCGCTTATATGGGGGGCGACTGGAAGATCCTCGACGGCTTCGGCAGCGGCGCCATCGTGCAATTCCAGGCTAACGGCAAGGTCGCCGGCCCTGCCGAATGTCGATCAGTACTCGCTGTGCCTGGCGGGCGATTGCGCGTCCATGAGCGGTGGCTACGACAGCATCTGGCTGCAACTGAACGGCCAGGGCAACCCGTGGATTTTTGTGCGCAAGGGTAAGCAACTGGAGATCTTCCAGGCGATCAATACCGCGCAGGCGGATGAGGTGCCTTCGTTTACGCCAGGGCCTCGCCAGTGGCTGCTGGAAAAACAATGATAAAAAAGGAGCCCTTGGGCTCCTTTTTCATTTAACGCTGGCCTTCGAGGATCGCTGCATAGCCTTCCCGATAACTCGGATACGTCGGCGTCCAGCCTAACGCCTTGGCTCGGGCATTGCTGCATTGCTTGCTGCCAGCACGCCGCACACTCGCGTCATCAGCCCATTCGGTCACGCCCAGGTACTCACGCAACCAATCCACTACCTCGGCCAACGGCGCCGGCGCATCGTCGACGCCGATGTAGACCTTGTCCAGCGAACCGCCCTTTTCCACATGCCGCAACAAAAACGCCAGCAAACCCGCTGCGTCTTCCGCGTGAATGCGGTTGCCATATAAAGGTGGGTCGATTGCCACACGGTAGCCTTGGCGAACCTGAGTCAACAGCCATTCGCGACCCGGCCCATAGATACCCGTCAGACGCACAATGCTCGCCGGAATACCGTTGTTGAGTGCGACTTGCTCGGCTTCCAGCATCACCTGCCCAGAATAACCCTTCGCCTGCGTCTCCGACGTTTCGTCGACCCACTCGCCATTCTGCTGCCCGTAAACGCTGCTGCTGGACACAAACAGCAGGTGTTTCGGCTCCTGGCCGTAATCGCCCAGCCACTCCAGCACATGTTTCAGCCCTTCTACATAAGCAGCGCGATAGCCGGCTTCGTCGTGGTCTGTCGCTGCGGCGCAGTACACCAGGTAATCCACCCCGCCGATCGGCCAGGTGTCGGGGCAGTCCTTGTTGAACAGGTCGCCGGCGATGCCGATCACCCCGTCGGGCAGCCGCGAAATATCGCGGCGCAGGCCATGGACCTCCCATTCCGAGGCGAGCAACTGGCTGGCCAGCCGGCTCCCCACATCGCCACATCCGGCAATCACAACAGAAGGCGCAGACATCACAAAACTCCGTACTGAAAGGTCTAGGTTAGCCTTCGCAGATGACAGACGGCCAGAAAAAGCACAAATAAAGTTACTGTATTACTTCTGTTAACAAGAATTACTTGCAATAATAACCGCCCATTTGTCCTCGACCCTCTGGGTCTGGAAGGACGATCACTCATTTTTTTCTCTCAGGTCCGGCCAGCATGACACGTAATACAACCCCCGCTTCGCCAACCAAGCTTCACAGCCCGTCCCGCGCCTGGCGCGCGATTGCTGCGCTGCTGTTCAGCGTACTGCTGGCACCGACCGCCGCATTCGCTGATGCCACCGCACCCGCTACCCCGGCTGCCGCCGAGCAAAACGCCGCGGCACCGGCCGCAGCGCCCGCCGCCGCCGACCCGGCACTGGCAGCTGACCCAGCCGCCGATGACACCGGTGTGGTGCTGGAAGAAGACAACACCCTGGGCATGGCCCATGACCTGTCGCCGTGGGGCATGTACCAGAATGCTGACGTGGTGGTGAAAGCCGTGATGATCGGCCTGGCCATCGCGTCGATCATCACCTGGACCATCTGGATCGCCAAGGGCTTCGAGCTGCTGGGCGCCAAACGTCGTCTGCGTACTGAAATCGTCCACCTGAAAAAGGCCACCACCCTCAAGGAAGCCAGCGAAAGCGCGACCAAGAAGGGCACCCTGGCCAATACCCTGGTGCACGACGCGCTGGAAGAAATGCGCCTGTCCGCCAACACCCGCGAAAAAGAAGGCATCAAGGAACGTGTTGCCTTCCGTCTGGAGCGCCTGGTGGCGGCCTGCGGTCGTAACATGAGCAGCGGCACCGGCGTGCTGGCAACCATCGGTTCCACCGCGCCGTTCGTCGGCCTGTTCGGTACCGTGTGGGGCATCATGAACAGCTTCATCGGCATCGCCAAAACCCAGACCACCAACCTCGCCGTCGTTGCCCCCGGCATCGCCGAAGCCCTGCTGGCGACCGCCCTGGGCCTGGTTGCTGCGATTCCTGCGGTGGTGATCTACAACGTCTTCGCCCGTTCGATTGCCGGCTACAAGGCCCAGGTATCGGACGCGTCGGCAGAAGTCCTGCTGCTGGTCAGCCGCGACCTCGATCACCTGCCTACCGAGCGCAGCTCGCAACCGCACATGGTGAAAGTGGGGTAATCGGCCATGGGCCTGCATTTGAATCAAGGCGACGACGAACTCGTCGAGAACCACGAAATCAACGTCACGCCGTTTATCGACGTGATGCTGGTGCTGCTGATCATCTTCATGGTGGCGGCACCGTTGGCGACCGTGGACATCAAGGTTGACCTGCCCGCGTCCAGCGCAAAACCTGCGCCTCGGCCAGAGAAACCGATCTTCCTCAGCGTCAAGGCGGACCAACGCCTGTTCCTGGGCGAAGAAGAAGTCAAAGCTGAAACCCTGGGGCCGGTGCTCGACGCCAAGACCCAAGGCAAGAAAGACACGACGATCTTCTTCCAGGCTGACAAGGGCGTGGACTACGGCGACCTGATGAGCGTGATGGATGCCCTGCGGGCAGCCGGCTACCTCAAGGTCGGCCTGGTCGGACTTGAGACGGCAGCCAAGAAATGATCACGACGCGCCACAAACTGACGCGTTATGGCACCAGCCTCGCCGTCGTACTGGGCGTGCATGCCGTCGCGATCGCTATCGCGCTTCATTGGTCCGCGCCGCGCACGGTGCAGTTGCCACCGGCTGCCATGGTCATCGACCTGGCACCGATGCCAGCCCCGCCGCCGCCAGCGCCGCCCAAGGTGGTAACGCCGCCGCAACCGCCTGCACCGGTGGAAGAGCTGCCCCTGCCGAAACTGGCCGAGGCGCCCAAGCCAACGATCCAGGTGCCCAAGCCGGTCAAGCCCAAGCCGAAACCGCAGCCGCCAAAACCGGTGGAGAAGAAGATCGAGCCGCCCAAGGAGAAACCCTCCGAGGACCCGCCGAGCGACGCTCCGCCGACCCAGGCACCGGCTGAAAAATCGGCCCAGCCTGTTCCAGGCCCGTCTCCGCAGCAGATCGCAGCGAAGGCTTCCTGGGAAGGCACCCTGCTGGCGCACTTGCAGAAGTACAAGAAGTACCCGCCAGGCGCCCAGGCCCGTGGCAAGGAAGGTTTGAACCGCCTGAAGTTCGTGGTGGATGCCGAAGGCAACGTGCTGTCCTACGAGTTGGTGGGCCGCTCCGGCAACGCCGACCTGGACCGCGCCACGCTGGACATGATCCGTCGTGCCCAGCCGCTGCCCAAGCCGCCGGCAGACATGCTCAAAGGCGGCAGCATCGAGATCGTTGCACCGTTCGTGTACAACATCGAGAAGCGTCGTCGCTGAAAAATGAAGGTGGTGAGGGGGCAACCCTCACCACCCTCAGCAAAATCTGCGTAACTCCCCGCTCAATCCCCAGCAAAGTTCTGATAACGTGCGTCTATCGATTGCAGCCGGTATGCTTGGCCCGCAACCTCATGGACGCCCGCTATGACTCTTACAGAATTACGCTACATCGTTACCCTCGCCCAAGAGCAGCACTTCGGCCATGCGGCCGAGCGTTGCCATGTCAGCCAGCCGACGCTGTCGGTGGGCGTGAAAAAGCTTGAAGACGAACTCGGTGTGCTGATTTTCGAGCGCAGCAAGAGCGCCGTGCGCCTGACGCCTGTGGGCGAAGGCATTGTTGCCCAGGCCCAGAAGGTGCTGGAGCAAGCGCAGAGCATTCGCGAACTGGCCCAGGCCGGCAAGAACCAGCTGACTGCACCGCTGAAAGTCGGCGCCATCTACACCGTCGGCCCTTACCTGTTCCCGCACCTGATCCCGCAACTGCACCGCGTCGCGCCGCAGATGCCGCTGTATATCGAAGAAAACTTCACCCACGTGCTGCGCGACAAACTGCGCAACGGCGAGCTGGACGCGATCATCATCGCCCTGCCGTTCAACGAGGCGGACGTGTTGACCCTGCCGCTCTACGACGAGCCGTTCTACGTCTTGATGCCCGCGTCCCACCCGTGGACGCAAAAAGACACCATCGACGCTGGCCTGCTCAACGACAAGAGCCTGCTGCTGCTGGGCGAAGGCCACTGCTTCCGCGACCAGGTCCTGGAAGCCTGCCCGACCCTGACCAAGGGCAACGACGGCGCCAAGCACACCACCGTGGAATCCAGCTCCCTGGAAACCATTCGCCACATGGTCGCGTCCGGCCTGGGTATTTCGATCCTGCCGCTGTCGGCAGTGGACAGCCATCACTACGCCCCTGGCGTGATCGAAGTGCGCCCACTGACACCGCCAGTACCATTCCGCACCGTGGCGATCGCCTGGCGCGCCAGCTTCCCACGGCCCAAAGCCATTGAGATTCTGGCCGATTCGATCCGCCTGTGCTCGGTGGCCAAGCCGACGGCTGCGAGCTAAGCAACGGTATGACTGAGCTGTCGCAGGTGTCGGTGACGGCACTCAAGGGTGTCGGTGAAGCCATGGCCGAGAAGTTGGCCAAGGTCGGCCTGGAAAACCTCCAGGACGTGTTGTTCCACCTGCCCCTGCGCTATCAGGACCGCACCCGCGTGGTGCCCATCGGCCAATTGCGCCCTGGGCAAGATGCGGTGGTCGAAGGCACCGTGAGCGGTGCCGATGTGGTGATGGGTAAGCGCCGCAGCCTTGTGGTGCGCCTGCAGGACGGCACCGGTGGCCTGAGCCTGCGCTTCTACCATTTCAGCAACGCGCAGAAAGAAGGGCTCAAGCGCGGCACTCGCGTGCGCTGCTACGGCGAAGCGCGGCCCGGCGCGTCGGGTCTTGAGATTTATCACCCGGAATACCGCGCAATCACCGGCGATGAACCGCCGCCAGTCGACACCACGCTCACACCGATCTACCCGCTCACCGAAGGCCTGACCCAACAACGCCTGCGCCAGTTGTGCATGCAGACACTGACGATGCTCGGACCGAAAAGCCTGCCCGACTGGCTGCCGCTGGAGCTGGCCCGCGACTATCAGCTGGCGTCGCTGGACGACGCGATTCGCTACTTGCATCACCCGCCTGCCGATGCCGATGTCGACGAGCTGGCTCTCGGTCATCACTGGGCCCAGCATCGCCTGGCTTTCGAAGAACTGTTGACCCACCAACTGTCCCAGCAACGTCTGCGCGAGAGCATGCGTTCCCTGCGCGCGCCGGCCATGCCCAAGGCCACGCGGTTGCCTGCGCAGTACCTGGCCAACCTCGGCTTTGCGCCGACCGGTGCCCAACAGCGCGTCGGTAATGAAATCGCCTACGACCTCAGTCAGAAAGAACCGATGCTACGGCTGATCCAGGGCGACGTAGGCGCAGGCAAGACCGTGGTCGCCGCCCTCGCCGCCCTGCAAGCGCTGGAAGCCGGTTACCAAGTGGCGTTGATGGCGCCCACCGAGATTCTTGCCGAGCAGCACTTCATCACCTTCAAGCGATGGCTCGAGCCGCTCGGCCTGGAAGTGGCGTGGCTGGCCGGCAAGCTCAAGGGCAAGGTACGCGCAGCGGCACTGGAACAGATTGCCGGCGGCGCGCCGATGGTCGTTGGCACCCACGCGCTGTTCCAGGATGAAGTGCAATTCAAGAATTTGGCGCTGGTGATCATTGACGAACAGCATCGCTTCGGAGTGCAGCAGCGCCTGGCCCTGCGCCAGAAAGGCGTGGGCGGGCGCATGAACCCGCACCAACTGATCATGACCGCCACGCCGATCCCGCGCACCCTGGCGATGAGCGCCTACGCCGACCTCGACACCTCGATCCTTGACGAACTGCCGCCCGGCCGGACGCCGGTCAACACCGTGCTGGTCACCGACACCCGACGTGTCGAAGTGATCGAGCGCGTGCGCGGCGCCTGCGCCGAAGGGCGGCAGGCGTACTGGGTGTGCACGCTGATTGAAGAGTCCGAAGAGCTGACGTGCCAGGCGGCCGAAACCACCTTTGAGGACCTCACCAGTGCTCTGGGCGAGCTTAAGGTCGGGCTGATCCATGGCCGCATGAAGCCCGCTGAAAAAGCCGCCGTGATGGCCGAATTCAAAGCCGGCAACCTGCAACTGTTGGTGGCAACCACGGTGATCGAGGTCGGTGTGGACGTACCCAACGCCAGCTTGATGATTATCGAGAACCCCGAGCGCCTGGGCCTGGCGCAACTGCACCAGTTGCGCGGCCGGGTCGGCCGGGGCAGCGCCGCCAGCCATTGTGTGCTGCTCTACCACCCGCCGCTGTCGCAGATCGGTCGCCAACGCCTGGGCATCATGCGCGAAACCAACGACGGGTTTGTCATCGCCGAAAAAGACCTGGAGCTGCGTGGCCCCGGCGAAATGCTCGGCACGCGCCAGACCGGCCTGCTGCAATTCAAGGTCGCCGACCTGATGCGCGACGCTGACCTGCTGCCGGCCGTGCGCGATGCGGCGCAAGCGTTGCTCGAACGTTGGCCGGATCATGTCAGTCCTTTGCTGGATCGCTGGCTACGCCATGGGCAGCAATACGGCCAAGTGTGACGCCTGACTCACTTAGTCGACCAACACTTGTATCAAGCTGGTTATACTTCGTGGACTGTAAGAAATTGGATCAGGCCATGTCAGAAGTTGCCCTCGCCACAGCCCCACTGACCGCCCCGCCGGTCATTCGGGCTCTGCTCGCAAAACTCGCCATCCCCTACACGGAAGTCACCGACCTACCGGGCCTGAATCCTGCGCGAAAGGTACAGGCCGTATTGCTGGAAGACGCGGTGGGCGCACTGATGGTGCTGTTCCCGCAGAACCAGTTGCTCGACCTCAACCGCCTCGCCGAACTCACCGGTCGCCGCCTCACGGCGGTGTCACCGGACCGCGTCGAACGCATGCTGGGCAAGCACGAACTCAGCCTGCTGCCGGGCTTGCCGCCGCTTACCAGTTCCCCATGCCTGTATGAAGGCAGCCTGCTCAACGAGCCGAGCCTGCTGGTGCATTCGGGTGAAGCTGGCCTGTTGCTGGAGATCTCCAGCGACGCCTTCAAGACGATGCTCACCAAGGCCAGCGCCGGCCACTTCGGCGAGCCGTTGAGCAACATCCGCCCCAACCTCGACCGTCCCAATGATGACCGCGAGGAAATCACCCAGGCGATGCAGGCGTTCACCGCCCGCCGCATCCAGCAACGCCTGGAAGCGACCATCGAGATTCCACCGCTGGCCGACACGGCGCAGAAGATCATCAAGCTGCGCGTCGATCCAAACGCCACTATTGATGACATCACCGGCGTCGTCGAAACCGATCCCGCCCTGGCTGCGCAAGTCGTGAGCTGGGCCGCGTCGCCCTACTACGCATCGCCGGGCAAGATCCGCTCCGTGGAAGACGCCATCGTGCGCGTGCTGGGCTTCGACCTGGTGATCAACCTGGCGCTGGGGCCTGGCCCTGGGCAAGACCTTGAGCCTGCCCAAGGACCACCCGCACCAGTCCACGCCGTACTGGCACCAGTCGATCTACACTGCCGCCGTGATCGAAGGCCTGACCCGCGCCATGCCGCGCGCCCAGCGCCCGGAAGCCGGCCTGACTTATCTGGCCGGTCTGCTGCACAACTTCGGTTACCTGCTGCTGGCTCACGTGTTCCCGCCGCACTTTTCGCTGATCTGCCGTCACCTGGAGGTCAACCCGCACCTGTGCCACAGCTATGTCGAGCAACACTTGCTGGGTATCAGCCGCGAGCAGATTGGCGCGTGGCTGATGCGCTACTGGGACATGCCGGACGAGTTGTCCACCGCGCTGCGCTTCCAGCATGATCCGACCTACGATGGTCAGTACGCGGAGTATCCGAACCTGGTGTGCCTGGCGGTGCGCTTGTTGCGCAGCCGTGGGATTGGCTCCGGGCCGGATGAGGCGATTCCGGATGCGCTGCTTGAGCGCCTGGGGCTGACGCGGGACAAGGCTGAGGAAGTGGTGGGCAAAGTGCTGGATGCCGAGGTGTTGTTGCGTGAGCTGGCCTCGCAGTTCAGCCAAGGCTGAATCTTTAGTCTGTTAGCCCGCTATCGCAGGCAAGCCACCTCCCACACTTGACCGAGTTCCAACGTTGGAATGCCGTCTAGTGTGGGAGCTGGCTTGCCTGCGATGAACCCACCTCGGTCTACCTGAAAAACCTTACTTCTTTTTCTTCGGCTTCAAATACTTGGTCAACCCCTGGAACCAGATCACCAGCGCCGGGTTGCCTTTGATCTGGATCGACTTGTCCTGAATCCCCGTCATGAATGCCAGTTGCTTGTTCTTCGCCTGCATCGTGGCGAAGCCGTAGGCGGCATCTTTAAAGGCGATGGCGAATGCTGGCGACGGGTGAACACCCGAGCGGCTGGTGATGCGCTGGTCTTTGACGATGAAGTGACGGGCAACCTTGCCGTCGAGGGTCTGCAACTGGAACGCCAGGTCTTTATCGCCCAACTGTTGCTGGAAGGCAGGATTGGTGCGGCTGGCTTTGCCCATCATCAGGCCCAGCACCCACAGGAGAAGACGAAATTTCATGCACACGGCCTCGGTGTATTTATTGAGTGGCCGCAGCAGTTTAACGATTTGCAAAAAGAACGCCACCGATCTTGCGCATTAGCGGAAGATCGGCTGGCGTTTGACGCTTATAGCAGCATGTTGCTTAAACGTTCGGGCAAGGCACTGGCGCCCAGTCGGCCAGGTTAGGATCGCGGCAGGTGCCTTCGATCTGCGCCTTACCGGCGCTGGCAACCTGCTTGCTTTCAGCTTGCTTGGCCTGCACGGTCTGGATGCTCTTCTCGGTGGTCACCGCCTCTTTCGGCACGACCGGCAGGTCTTTTTTCTTCGCGACTTTCGGTGGAGTCTTGCCACCCTTCTTGGCCGGGACGACCGCAGGGGCTACGTCTGCCTGGGCCACGGTCACCACGTCATTACGCTGCACACCCACTTGTTGCAGATCTTTTTCGTAGGCCTGGGTGTAGTTGTTCAGGTCTTCGCTGGCTTTGCCGTTGACCGCGACGATCAGGTCATTGGATTCCTTCAGGCCGGACACGATTTCCGCCAGGCGCTTGCGGCCTTCGGTGTCGTTGACGGTCTTGGCCTTGCGGTCGGCCACCAGCTTGGTGAATGCGCTCTGGTAGCACTGCTGCGACGCTTTGGCGTAGGCGGTGCTGCGGTCGATGTCGGAGGCGCTTTTGTTGAAATCGGTGGAGTAGGAGGCAATGCGCTGGTTGTCATCGCTGATCTGCTTCTGACGCTCGGTGTAGTAACCCGCAGCGCCGCCGGCCAATGCGCCACCCGCTGCGCCGATGGCGGCGTTACGGCCACGCTTGTCAGAGTCGCCGGTCAGGGCGCCCAGCAGGGCACCGCCAGCGGCGCCAATGGCTGCGCCGGTCACGACCGACTTGGTCATGTCCGAATCGGTCGCGCGCAGGTGCTGCACCGGCTCGTAGCAGTTCGGGTAGTACTCGACCTTGGTGCTCGACGCGACCTTGGAGGCCGGCGACGTGGCGCAACCGGTCAACACAGTGCTGAAACCGGCCGCGATCAGCAGCAAGTGACGCTTGGAAACCGCCTTACGGGAAAAAAGCATAGGTGTGTTCTCGTTTAAGTTTGACTTGCCCAGCACGGCCCACCGCCGCCTGAGTCCCTTCCAAGCTCGCCATACAGCCAGCGCTCATCGCTGACCGCTCGCTGCGAGCAATTCCTTCAAGATCGTTGCCGGGTCGGCCCGCTGTTGCTTGCGGTAGTTGCCGACATGGCGAACGAACAGTGTTGCGCGCGTCACCAGGCTCTTGCCGAGCACCGGCTTGCGATCCAACTCTTCCTTGATCCGTTGAAACTGCGCCTGGATCACCGCATCGGTGTAACGCGTGCCGGTGGCCAGGTTGTCGATATAGATCGCCACGGCGCCATCGAGGGCGCTGCGACCATTGGCAATCGCCATGTCGAACAGCTGCGCGCTGGCCTCGTCCTTGTTGTCCAGGGACTGTTGGCGGCTCTTCTGCAGGTTGGCCAGGCGGATGTTGTAGTTGGCGATGGTTTCGGCCACCAACGCGGCCGACTGGATCAGGTTGCCCGCCGCCTCTTCGCGTTGCTGGGCGATCAGCGAGACGTTGCGCTTGAGCTCTTCGTTGACCAGCCCCAACTCGGCTTGCAGCTTGGGGTCGGCGCTGGCGGCGATGATGCTGTCCAGGCGTTTGGTCGGGTCCTGGGCGTCGTCGATGGCATCGGTGAGCGCGGCCAGACGGCCTTCTTTCTGCCACTGGGCGAACAGCTCCTTGTAGCGCGAGCGCGGCGCCGACAATGCGCCAATCGCCACGCGGAATCCGGTGGTCTCGTTGCTTTGCTCGGTACCGTCAGCGGCGAACAGCGGGTACTCGCGGCGCATGCCGGTGAACAGCGTGCCCTCGCCTTCCAGGTAGTTGCCACCCTTGACCACAAAGCCGCCGTAGGTGCCCTGGCGACGCCCGGCGTGCACCAGTTGGAAGGATTCCTGGACCATCTCTGCGGCGTTGCCGATCACGTCGAACAGACCAATCGGGTTGGGCAATTTGGTGCCGATAGGCATCAGGCGCGCGGCCTGGCCGGTGCCGCCGGCGACCTGGTTGAACACGGCGTAATCGCCGAGCGGGCCGTCGCTGTCGCTGCCTTCAGTGCGGCGCGGGAACAGGCGCCCTTCCAGGTCCTGGCGGCTGACGGCATGACCGCCGCGCGCGGCGAACTCCCACTCCACTTCGGTGGGCAGGCGCACAAAACCGAGGCCACCGTCATCCGCCGAAGAACCGCGTCCGCTGACCGGCAGCAACTCACGGTGGTATTTCATCAACCAGGCGCTGTACACCGCCGAGAAACGCTCGGCCTCAAAGCGCGACAGCATTACCTTGGGCAAACGCCCGGCCATGCCGGTGGGCGCGTCGCACGCCGGCGCCGGCTCACCGCTGGCCAGAGACTGCGCCTGGGACATTACCTGGGCGTACTGGCGTGCCGTCACTTCGTACTTGCCGATGAAGTAGAGCATGGGCTTGAGCGGGGTCTTGGCGTCGGTCTTCGGCATCAAGGGCGCGATGACTTTGTTCCAGTCTTTGGGCAGGTCTTTGAGGGTGAACTGGCCATTGATGAAGTCGCGGCGGTAGCCGGAAATGAATGACTGCTGATAGCCCGCCTCGCCTTCGGCAAAGGGGTAGCCGAGGCTGATCTCGCGGTCATCCAGGGTGCCCTGGGCCAGCACGTAGGCGTAGCGGAACACCATGTTGCCTTCGCACGGCAGCGGCAGGCTGACGTCGCCTTCCAGTGGCTTGGGGTTGTCGAGTTTGTCCTGCTTTACTAATAAAGAGTCATCGTCAGCCCAGGCCATGGAGGCCAAGGTCAGCGCCACACAGGCGCCCAGTAACTTATACATCTCTGATTCCTTCAGAAGCCTGGATCCGCGCCACTCGCCAACCACCACAGGCCGCCGCCATGGCGCTGACGCCCATGATTGCAACCAGGGCCAGGCCATAATGACGCGCCAACAGGTGACTGGCGTGTTCGCCCGGCACCTGCACAAATAACCTGTTCAACGCCGCCTCGGCCACGCCATACAGACCGGCACTGAGCACGGCGGCGAAACCTGCGCTGTACAGCGCCTGCACCACCACAAACAGCAACAGCCCACCGGTGGAAAACCCCAACAGGCGCAACACCGACAATTCCCGACGCTTGCGCGCCACGGCGGCCAACGCCCCAGCAAAGATCGCTGCAAACCCTCCCGCCAACGCCAACCCGCAGATCACCCAGAACACGATCGACAGGTTGCGGCTCAACGACTGCACCTGCGCGATGGTCTGCGCCTGGGTCGATACCAGCAGGTTCTGCCCGGCGAAAAACACCCGCAGCGGTTCCACATCGGTGAGGTTGCGCGCATACAGGCGAAATGCTGGGTACACGCGTTGTTCACTCACACCGACCGCTTCACCTTCCCAGCCCAAGGCCGGTACTGCGCGGCCATCACGGTAATCTTCTGCGGCTTCCAGCAATTTCAAATCGGCCAACAATCCGTCACGGGCAAAAGCTTCCAGCGGCAATACCGCCAGCACCTGCAAGCGCGTGCGCTGGGCCTCGAAGCGCCCTGCTACTTGCCGCGCAAAACTGGCTTCCAGCCAATCCCCCGGCCGCGCCGCCAGCTTCTCGGCGGCGGTGTGGCTCAACACGACCTGGTCCAGGCCCTTGGGCACCGGCAGACCCGCCAGCAAGGGATCACCCCAAGCGGTCGGCAGCATTTCCAGGGCCAAGGCGCCCACCTGCGCGGTCGCCGCAATTTGTCGCGTGCGCGGCAGTGCAAACGCCACATCGCTGCGCTGGCCGAGTTGCTCGATAAAGGCGCTGCTGAATCGACCACCGCCCAACGGAATAATTTCACGGGTGGCGGGGTCGGTCTGCAAACGTTCGGTCAAACTGCTAACCAGTCCAAATTTCAGGCCGAATAACACCAGCAACGGTGCAATGACCGCGACCAGCGCCAGCACCGAACACGCCGACAGCCAGGCATCGTTGCGATAGTCCTGCCAGGCCAGCGACGCCACCAGACCTATGCGCATCAGCACACCTCCCCGAGGGTCGCGGTGACGCCACCGTCGGTGTCGCGACGGCAACTGATGCGCCGCACCTGCAAGCCGCTGGCGCGGGCCAGGGGCTCGTCATGGGTGGCGATCACACAGGCGGCACGGTGTTCGCGCGCCTGGGCCAGCAGCGCCTGCATCACGCGCTCGGCGTTCAAGGGGTCGAGGGACGCCGTCGGTTCATCCGCCAGCACCAGTTGCGGCGCATGAGCCAGGGCGCGGGCACAGCTGACACGCTGGCGTTGACCCACCGAGAGCGCCGACGGCTTCTTGGCCAACTGGTCGCTGATCTCCAATTGCTCGGCCAGACGCGCCACGCTGCCGTCGTCCTTCAAG
Organism: Pseudomonas azotoformans; assembly: GCF_001579805.1. Taxonomy (NCBI): domain Bacteria; kingdom Pseudomonadati; phylum Pseudomonadota; class Gammaproteobacteria; order Pseudomonadales; family Pseudomonadaceae; genus Pseudomonas; species Pseudomonas azotoformans. The sequence goes on from NZ_CP014546.1 coordinate 1,300,274, forward strand.
CCCAACAGTTGCCGGGACAGGGCGATATTCCCGCGTACATCGAGAAACCCCAGCAAGCCGCCGGTTTGCAGCACGTAACCCAGGTGCTGGCTACGCAGCGCAGCCAGCGTGGATTGCTGATCACCGCGCCACAATCCGGCAATGTCCTGCTGATGAAATTCAAACTGCCCGACCTGATCCGGCGCCAATACCAGCGCCAGCAGATCCAGCAAGGTGCTCTTGCCGCAACCGCTGGGCCCGACAATCGCCAGTTGCTCGCCCGCACGCAACGCCAGCGCCGGAATCACCAGGCTGTAGCGCTGGCTGCCGATACCCCGGCTCTTGTGCACCGCGTTCAAATTCAGCATTACGGCAGGGTCGACAACGGCACGCGGTACAACGCATCGCCCGGCTCGGCATCGCCGAAACGGACCCAGTTGGCCAGGTCATTGTGGAAGGTTTCGTAGAGGCGGATCTTCGAGTCCAGCTCGTCGATGAAGTCTTCCTGCTCGGCCACGCTCAACGACAACCATAGGTCCTGGGTCATGTTCAGCGACTTGCTGCGGTACGGTAGGCCTTCCAGGTATTCGCCGAGGATGCCGCCGTCGGCCAGGTTGCCGCCCTTGCGCAGGGCCTGTGGGTCGCGGCTCATGTAGGCGGAGGCGCTGGCGATTTCCTGGAAGAAGTCTTTCGGTGAGGTCTGGGTCTTGCGCGCCGCGTCGACGATCAGTTTCAGCGACTGCTGCAGGTCATTGAGCTGCAACTTGGTCAGCATCACGCACACCTGGAACGCCGGCAGCGCCGGGTTGGTCAGGTCGCGGTCGGCGGTCCAGGCGCTGACCAGTTGCGGCGCCTGGCTCGCGGTTTTACGGCCGAGGAAATCCATGTGCATGGCATAACCGACGGCGGCGGACTTATCCGCCAGACTCGGCGCGCTGTTCAGCAACGGCACCGGCTGTGGCGTGTTGCTGCGCACTTGATGCACGAGGTTGGCGAACACCGTACCGATCTCATCCACACGCTCTCCGAGTTTGCGCACATCGCCACCGGGCACCGCCGTGTACAGGTCGCCGATCTGCGGGTTGGCATCAGCGGTGAGGATGCGGTACTGGCTCTCGGCACCGGCATGGGTTTTCTTACCGGCGTCGGTGCGCAGGTGCAGGGCGTAGATCTTGATCTGCTTGCCCAGCGCAGCCTGGCGCACCTCGGCTTCGTTCATCTGGGTGGCGGCGAACGGATCGTTCTTGCGCAGCGCGCCGGCATCGGTGACCAGCAGGATGATGCGCCCGCCATAGCCCGACCAATCCATGCCGTCCACCGCCTGCATCACCCCGGCAAACGCATCTTCGTTGAACGAATGGCTGGACACGGTGGACGCCTTGACCTGCCGTGCCATGTCGAGAAAACGTTGCGGGTCGCGGCCCTGGTCGAGGGTGATCAGGGTCTTGGCGACGTATTCCAGGCCAGGGGTTTTCTTGATGCTGCTGCGAAAGCCCACCATGCCGAAGCTCACGCTGTCCAACTCGCCGCGTTCGCCGATGCGGGTTTGCAGTTCGTGCACCACGTCGCGGATCTGGTCGATATAGGGCTGCATGGAAACGGTGGTATCGACCACCAGCACAACCGCCGTGCGGAAGGCGTCGGCATTGGCCTTGATCACCGGCGTCGAGGGCTTGGCGGCCGCGCTGCTGCCGGGGTCGATGGAGGCCACATTGAGCAACTGCACCGGCTGGCCGTTTTCGTCGAAGGTCTCTTTGGAATCGAAGATCGGCAGCAGGTAGAACTGATTCTGCGGCACCGCACTGGCGGTTGGTTCCAGGGCCAGGATCTGGCTGTTGTCTTCACTGTTTTTCTGCGCCTTGGCCAGTACGCCTTTGGCGGCGGTCGGGTCAGCCAGCAGTTTTTCCACTTCAGCGGATTGGCGCAGGAACATCACCGGCGCCCGACCCGAACGCTCGGTGAACTTCAAGACCAGGCTCTGCTTCCAGTCGCTGACCTGGGACGCAGGCAACCAACCATCACTGCGGCCATCGGTGGCGGCGCCGACGCGCACCCAGGGGCTGCCGTCAACGTCTTTGCGCTGGTAGACGTAGAGCACGGAAAACGCCGGCAAGGCCTTGCCCGGCGCACTGCCGGCGTCGGTTGAAAGCTTGGCGCCGGGTTTGCTGAGGACGCGCTGGAACAGGGTTTTCTTGCCTGCCATCAGCAACGGACGCTGGCCGCCATCCACTTCTGCCACAGACGGCGCCACTGGCGGCACAACCACCGCAGCCGGGGGTTTGACCACAGGTTCATCGCTGCCGCTCAACCACCAATAACTCGCACCACCAATCGCCAACGCAACCGCCACCGCAACCGCGGCCAGTGCCAACACCGGCCCACGGCGCTGCTCGCTGTGCTGGGTCGGCGGCACCACCGGTTGGCGCACCGGCTGGGGTTTCTCGGTGGGGATCTCGATGGATTCCGGAGTGATACCCGCCAGATCAAAATTCATCGGGATCGGCAACGGGCGCACCAAGGTGGCCTCTGGCGATTCCGACGGCAGGTTATCCAACGCCCGCAACAACGCCGCCGCATCCGCGAAACGCTCCGCCGGATCCTTGGCCAACAGCTTGCGCAGCACCTCCTGATACCGGCCGTGGTGCACCGGCAATTCGGGCAATGGTTCAGTCAGGTGCGCGAGCGCCGTGGAGAGCGCATCGGTGCCGGTATAAGGCAGCTTGCCGACGAGAATCTCGTACAGCACCACGCCCAGCGCATACAGGTCGGCGCGACCATCAATTTCCTGGCCCCGCGCCTGCTCCGGGCTCATGTAGCTCGGCGTGCCTACGGCAAACCCGGCCTGGGTGAACTGGGTGCGGTCGTCCAGGGACTTGGCGATACCGAAGTCCGACAGCACCGCCGTGCCGTCGGCGCGGAACAGAATGTTCGCCGGTTTCACATCGCGGTGCACCAGGCCCTGGGCATGGGCATAGCCCAGCGCCGAGGCGATCTGGCGGATCAGCGTCACGCCCTGCTCCGGCGTCATGCCGGCGGCGATGCGCTCCTTGAGCGTGCCGTTGGGCAGGTATTCCATGGCCATGTAATACAGCTCACCGACATTGCCGATGTCATGGATGGTCACCGTGTGCGGGTGCGACAAGCGCGCCAGGGTCTTGCCCTCGCGCAGGAAGCGTTCGCAGAAGCTCGGGTCAGCCGCCAATGCCGCCGCCATCACCTTCAACGCCACCTTGCGCTCCAGGGAGCGCTGGGTCGCCAGGTACACGCTGGCCATGGCGCCTTCGCCGATCTCGCCTTCGATGTCATAACCGGGAATGACGATGTTCATGCCGATACCTTCACGACGATGGCAGTGATGTTGTCCGGCGCACCCCGGTTGAGCCCCAGGTGCACCAGGCTGCGCACGATTTCATCCGGCGTGTCGTGGCCGAGGACTTCGCGGATCTCATGGTCTTCGACGGTCTTGTTCAGGCCATCGCTGCACAGCAGATAGCTGTCACCGGGGGCGATCAGCAGGTCGACCACCGCCAGTTCCAGGTGCGCCTCCACGCCAATCGCACGGGTGACGATATTTGCGCGTGGATGGGTGCGGGCGTCGGCTTCGCTGAGCAGACCGCTGTCTTGCAGGTCTTGCACGTAGCTGTGGTCACGGGAGATGCCTTCGAGCACTCCGTCGCGCAGGCGGTACAAGCGGCTGTCGCCAGCCCACAGGCAAACGCCACGCAAGCCACGGGCGGCCAACAGCACCACGGTACTGCCCATCATGGTCACGCCACGGTGGGCGGTTTCTTCGCGCACGGCGGCGTTGATGCGCAGCAGGTCGTTGCGCAGCGCCGCCGTGTACTCATCCAGAGAACGGCCCACCGGCACGCTGCGCAGGCTGTCGACGATCAGGCTGCTCACATAGTCCCCCGCCGCATGCCCGCCCATGCCGTCGGCCACCACCCACAGGCGGTTTTCCGGCAGGTCCAGGCAGGCGTCTTCGTTGACCTGGCGAACCATGCCCACGTGGCTTTTGCTCGCGGATTTGTACGTCGACCCCATCTACACCACACCTTCTTGTCCGAGCAAAAACTGCGCAAAATCGCCGGCGGCAGGCAGGCCCTGACACCGCAACAAACCAGGGGAAATCGTCTGCGAGCCACGGCCCCACCATAGGCTCGCGCCTTCGCAGGCCTGTTCAGCCAGTGCGTTGATGCGCCCGTGAGGCACGGTGGCGGCCACCCGTTGCAGGCCGGCGAAACGGCCACCCACCGCGCGCGGCTCGCCCGCCGGAAAGCCCAGGCTGTCGAGGCCGTCATTAAAACTTTCGAAGGTGGCACCGGCATCCAGGGTGCTGAGCAGCAACGCTTCGGCCTGCTCGAACCAGGTGTCCGGCCCGCCGACCAGGGACGCAGGATTGGTGTCGTGATCGAGCAAGGTCACCACCGCCAGAGGGAAGTAGCGCCCGACCCGGTCGATGCTCGGCATCACCACACCCGCCGCCGCGTCCGGCCCGCACACACCCGGCGCCAGCACAAAGCGCCACAACGGGCTGACCAGGTAGGTGTTGAGCCAGTCGCCGCCGAGGCTGTTCTGACTGGCAAGCAGACCCGCCGCCAACCAGCTGTCCCACGGACCTATGAAACTCTGGGGCAAGGCGCGGCTGACGAAGTCGCCACGGCTGGCCAACTTGCCGTAGAAACCCAAGGTCGTCATAGCCGCTCCGGCAGGCTGAAACCACTGAGTACGCGGCTCTTGAACGGGTTGAACGCGCTGTTGGCGCGCAACTCGTAGGCGATGCTCGCACCGTCCACGCGCAGGCGCAGGTTGAAACGGTCCGGCGAGTTTCCGGCGGTGAGGTCCGACTGCTCCAGCAGGCGGAACCACGCCCACGGCCCGTCCAATGTCACGCCGGAACGGCCACTGGCGGCGGGCGGCATGATGGAGAGACGCACCACGCCAATGCTGCCGGGGTTTGGCCATTGCATCGCCACCGGGCGGCTTGGGCCGTGGTCGTAGCTCAGTTGCTGACCGTCCAGGTCCAGCAGGAACTGGGTGATGGTCGGGTCCATCGACACCGGTTTGAGTTCGAAACGCACGATAGGCTGAGTGCCCCCGGCTCTAAAGAACGCGTCACGAATAGCCGCCGCGCGCTGGAAGGTTTGCAGCACACCCGGCGCAATCCCCAGCTTCTGCGCCGCGCCCGGCTGCCAGCGCCAGGTCTGCGCGGAGGTGTCTACGTAAGGCTGCAGGTACTTGCGGAAGTAGTTGTCCATCACCCCGCCCACGCCGAAGAACTGGCCGAAGTCATCCAGGGTCGCGTCCCGCGCACTGCCCGGCGACATCGGGTAGCGGCCCGCCAGGGACTGGCGATACACGTTGACCACTTCGCTGGCCCAGGCCGCGTTCAGTTGATTGCGCACCCCGCCCATCATGCTGTTGGTGGTGGAATTGACCACCGACTTGACCATGCCCTGTACCAACGGTGGCTGGCGCTCGGCATTCAGGCTGACACGCGTGGCCGCAGCCGCCGCCTGGTTCTTCGCCTCGCCGAGCAAGGCATCACCGCTGGCGCCAACCATGGCGCTGACCTGCACATACAGCGCGTTCATGTCGGTGAGCAGGCCATCGATGGCCGCCGGTTCGCCTTCGTTCTTGCTGACGATGCGGTTGAGTTCGGCAAAGTGTGCGGTCACCGGATCATCCGCCGCAGCAGGTGCATTGGCGGTCGGTTGTTCCTGGCCGAGCAGGCTGCCCAGGCGCTCCTTGAGCTTGTCGACGCCACCTTCTACCGGTACGCCTTTGGCGGCCAGTTGGCGCTCTTCGGCTTGCAGGTCGGTTTCCTCGGCGACCGCCACCAGCAGTTTTTTCAGCGGAGAAGTCGGGCCGGATATCACCCGCAACACGTCGGCCGCCTGGGCCACGCTGGTGATCGGCACAAAGTCGATGTCCGCCAGCAAGGCGTCCCACTGACGCTGGTAATCCTGGAAATACAGGCGGCGTACGTCGGCGGCCAGGCTCACCACATTCTGCTGGTCGGCCTGTTCATGGCCCAGCACCCATTGCTCTTCGGCCAGGGTGCCGGTCTGGTTCAGGCTGCTCAGCAAAAAGGCTTGGCGATAACCCTTGGCGGTGAAGAACCCACTCAACGGCTCGCCCAGCGGCTTGCCACTTTTGCGGCTGAACACCAGCGCCGCATCACGGCCGGCGGCTTCGTTGAGGCGAAAATCCGGGATGCCTTCAGGCAGTTTCTGGCGCTTGACCCGGTCATACACGCGCTGGGCCACCGGCAGCTGTTGCAGCTGACGACGCAAGTCGTCGATCAGTCGTGGATCCAGGCGCGCATTGGGCGGATGGCGTTCGAACAACGACTGCAAGTGCCCGGCCAGTGCCTGGCGTTGATCGGCCGGCAGGTCGCGCGGCAGGTTGCGGTCCCAGTCGAGGGCGATCCAGGCCTTGATGAAGTCCGGGTCGTAATGCTCGGCATCGGCGAGCATCAGGTAGGCCTTGAGGCCTTCGTAGAGGAAGTCGGAATTGCCGCCGCCGTGCAGTTGCTCTTCGATGCGCGTCACCAGGCGTGGCGCGAACACGGCGATCAACAGCTTGCGGTAGACACTGGCGGACTCGGCTTCAAGCATGTCGCCCTGGTACAGACCCAGGCCTTCGGACCAGCTCGGCGAGTCGCCGGCCAGGTTCTTCACCGCGTTGAGCAATGGCAATACCGCGAGGATGTCACGCTGCGCCGGGCTCAGGTTCTGCACGGTCTGGCCCAGCGGCGCGACCTTCTGATCGACCTGGGCGATATACGCCTGGTTGGCGCGGTAACTCACCCACCACAAACCGCTGACCACCACGACAGTCGCCACGGTGGCGGCCAGCACGCCGCGTGCAATCCACTTGCGTCGGCGCTCGACCTTGGGGTTCACCCCAACCAAGCCGCGCTCGGCAAACGCCACGGAGGTGAAGAGTTTTTCGATGAAGTAACTGCGGCCCGTGCCGCTCTGGCGCGCCAGGTGCTGGCGGTCGAGGTTCATGCTCTGGGCCATCGCGCCGATCAGGCGGTCGATCGGGCTGCCTTCCTGGGTGCCGCTGGTGAAATACACACCGCGCAGCAGCACGCGTTCTTCAAAGGCATTGGGCTTGAACACACCTTCGAGGAAGCTTTGCAGGCAATCCTTCAATGCGCCGAACTGCTGCGGGAAGCCGTAGATCAGGTCGCGGCGTGCCGGGTCGCGCTCCTGTTGCAGGCGTTCGACCAGACGTTCGTTGAGGCGCTGTTCCAGCCCGGCGAATTCGCTTTGCAGGTGCGCCAACGGGCTGTCACTGTTTTTGCCGTCGTCCAGGGCAAAGGTCATGCCCCACACCTGGGCACGCTCTTCTTTGCTCAGGTTGTCGAAGAACTCCATGAAGCCCGGCACCAAATCGAGCTTGGTCAGCATCAGGTAGATCGGGAAACGCACGCCCAGTTGGGTGTACAGCTCCTGGATCCGCAAGCGGATGGCGGCGGCGTGGGCAGCGCGCTCAGCGTCGGTGCCGAGCAACAGGTCCGACAGGCTGATGGCGATGAAGGCACCGTCGATAGGCCGGCGCGAGCGCTGCTTTTTCAGCAGGTCGAGGAAGCCCAGCCAGGCGGCTTTATCCACCGTGGAGTTGCTGTCCTGGGTGGTGTAGCGGCCGGCGGTGTCGAGCAACACGGCTTGATCGGTAAACCACCAATCGCAGTTGCGCGTACCGCCAACACCCCGCACGGCACCCGCGCCCAACTGCGCGGCCAACGGGAAATGCAGGCCGGAGTTGACCAGCGCCGTGGTCTTGCCCGAACCCGGTGGGCCGATGATCACGTACCACGGCAACTCGTAGAGGTTGCGACGTTCGTCACCGCCCAGCTTGGCCTTTTTCAGCAGCACCAGGGCCTCGTCCATGCGCTGGCGCAGGGTGGTGAGTTCTTCGGCGGTGGCGACGCTGTTCGGGTCTGCCGGGGTTTCGGCGGCCAGGCTGCGCATCACTTCGGCGGCCTGGCGCCGCGCCTGGATGATGCGGAACACGCGGTAGGCGATCCACACCGCGAACACCAGGATAATCAGCGCCCAGCGGCGACCTTCCGGCACCAGCACGTCGAGCAACGGCCCGACAAACCAGATGATCAGGCTCAGGGCGATCAGGCCTAGCACGGGGATCACCCAGCGAATCATGAAACTGAAAAACGCCTTCACTCGACGCCCTCCGCCAATACGGTGATTTCAACCCGACGATTGCGGGCGCGGCCTTCTGCGGTGGCGTTGGTCGCCACCGGCTCGGTGTCGCTGCGCCCTTCTGCGCTGAAGCGCTCCGCCTGACCGGTCTTGGCCGCGAGGATGTCCAGCACCGACTTGGCCCGCGCTTCCGACAGCGCCCAGTTGGACGGGAAACGCAGCGTGGCAATCGGGCGGTTGTCACTGTGCCCGGTCACGCGCACCTGGCCTTTGACTCTGCGGATGGCGTCGGCGATGCGCAGCATCAGCGGTTGGTAGTCATCGACGATGCTGGAGCTGGCGGACGCAAACAGCTCGTCGCCACGGATGGTCACCACCGAACGGTCGACCGCATCTTCCACGGCAACGCGCCCGGCCTTGATGTCTTCCACCAGGAAACCGGCCAGGCGTGGACGCTCGATGACTTTGGGTTGTGCCACCGGGCGGTCGATGGCCTGCACCGGAATTTCGCCCAACGCGTGAATGTTCTTGAACACCGGTTCGGCATCCGACGCCAGCTTCATGCGCAAACCAAACAGCAGCGCCAACAGCAACGCCAGGCCGATGGCCACGGCGATCCACGGCGGCATGAATTGCGCCAGGCGATCCCGCGCCACGGTCACGCCGCGCCAGTGTGGCGACAGTTCACGTTCGTGTTCGCCCCGGGCGCTGCGAATGGCGGCGGCCGTGCGCTCGCGCAGGGTTTCCAACTGGCTGCGACCGTCATTCATCACGCGATAGCGGCCTTCGAAACCCAGGCACATGCACAGGTACAACAGCTCCAGCAGGTACAGGCGTTCCCGTGGGCTTTGCAGGCAGTGGTCGAGCAACTGGAAGACCTTTTCGCCGCCCCAGGCTTCGTTGTGCACGGTGATCAACAGGCTCTGTTTGCCCCAGTCACTGGTGCTGCCCCAAGGCGTACTCAACACCGCTTCATCCAGCGCAGTGCACAGCGCATAACGCGCCAGCAGTACTTCGTTGCGGGCGATACCGGCCGCTTCGGCGCGCTCTTCGAACTGGCGCAGATAGGCCAGCAACTGCGCGCGCAGGCTGGCCGGCGCCGGGTGGGCGATGGTGTTGCGCAGCCGCGTCAGCAGGGCCAACAACGGGCCGGCGGCGCTTTCCAGCGGGTTGAGGCCCTGGCTCTTGCCGGTGAGCATCGGCGCGGCTGGCATGGCCAGCGGCGAAGGTTCGGCACGCACAGGTTCCGGCGCCCGGCCACCCGGACGCGGCATGAACTGGGTGCGGTCATCATCATTGGGATGCATCGCGGATTATCCTCGGATCGCCCAGAAGGCCAGGTTCAAGCCCGGGAACTGCCCGGCGATGTGGAAGGCAAAGCCGCCGGAATTGCCCAGCTGTTGCCAGGCCTCGCTGCCGCGATCCAGCTCGTAGTAGGTGGAACCTGCGTGGTACGGCAATTGGCGCGGCGCCACGGGCAGAGGCAACAGGGTGATGCCCGGCAGTTGCAGGTTGACCAGGTCGCGGATGTGTTCCACCGAACCGACTTTGCTCTGCTGGCCGAAGCGCGCGCGCAGGGTTTCGCCGGGAACATCGGCACGCACCACGAGGATGAAGCTGGCGTTGTCGAGCAGGGTCTTGTCGGCCAGCATCGCCACGTGGACGCCGTAGGCTTTCTCGACAATCGGAATCGGCGTGGCCTTGCTGTCGATCAACATCGACAGCGCTTCACGCAGGGCGGCCATCACCGGGGCAAAGCTCAGGGCCTGGTCGTCGTGCTGGTACTGCGGGTATTCCTGGGGACGGCGGCCTGAGGTCGAGAAGGTCGAGAACTCGCCGGCCAGACTGACCAATTCACTGAAGAAGCGCTCCGGGTGCAGTGGACTCAACTGGCTCAAATGCTGGATCAGCGGTTGGGCGCGGTTGACCAGTTGCAGCAGCATGAAATCGGCAATCTCCGACGCGCCACCGGCGCCCGAAGCGACCACACGCCCCGCCAGGGCTTCGCCGCGCTGATGGAGCAGGCCAAGCAGCTCGCTGCGAAATGCCGTCAGCGGTTTGCTCGCCGCCACGTCCAGCACGGGCGGGATGTAGGTGTCGTCGATGACCAGCGCGCGGTCGGCGCGTTTTTCCTTGATGCGCACCAGGCCAATAGCGGCGTAATCGCTGATGCCATCCTGGGCGGTGAGCAGGCGCAGGGCGCGGGCGCCCACGGCCACCGGGGCGCGGTTTTCGAAGGGTGCGTTGTCGTCACGCACCTCGCGAACCTGGCTCACATAACGCGCCGCCTCCAGGGCTTCGCCTTCCTCCACGGTATCGCGGGCGCCGGCACGCTTGAGCGGCAGCGCCAGGTACACCAGACCGTCGCGCAGGTTGTCATCGATGTTCAGCGGGCTCGGCGCCAGGTCGTCCTGGGGAATGTTGAACGGCGTACCGTCGGGCAACAGGCCACGCGCCGAGACAATCGCCAGCTTGCCCTGGGCCAACAGGCCCTGGTCGATCAGCAGCTCGGAAAAGCCCCAGGCCCCGGCAGACAACGGGCGGCTGCGGGCGTCGATCAGGTTTTCCAGGTAACGGTCATGCTGCTGGAAGTGCTGCGTTCCGATGAACATGCCTTCCGACCAGACCACGCGATTGTTCCAGGACATGGGGGCTCCGATTGCTTCTTATTGGGCAGGGCTGGATGGGGTGACCACGACGTCGGCGCGCACGGCACGCACATCGAGGCTGATCTGGTATTCGGTGTATTGGCGCGCGGGCACGTTGATCACCGTGCGCCATTGCGCGCGGTCCAGCTCGCGATAGCCCACCAGCAAGCCGATCTGGCGTGTGGACGGGTCGAGGTCGCGCTGGATGCTCAGTTGCTCGCCGGGCTGCACCATCACTTCGTCCTGGTCCAGCAGGTCCAGGCCAAGGGTCGATTGGGCGCGGTCGGCCAGGGCGAAGTAATCGGAACGGGCAAAGGTGGCGGCGTTTTTCAGCTCGAAGATGCGCACCCGCACCGGCGCGGCCTGGCCGTTGGCGCCGGGGTTGAGCCCGTTGATCGCATGAAAGTGCAGCTCGACGGCGGCCGTCTCTGCTTCGGCCTCAGCGCTGGTTTCGGGTTTGGCGGCGTCTTTGGCACACGCCGTCAGCAGCAGCAAGGTGGCGGCTGCGAGTAAAAACCTGGGAATCATCCTGCGTCCTCAATGACGTACTTAGCTATCCGTTGATCCATGTGTTGCGGCGCGGGTTTACCGACGCTGTCGTGCGCTGTGTTCTTCGTAGGCCCGGCTGAATTCACGGCCGAACAGGTCCTGGAAATCTTCCTGGGCCTCGCGGGAAATATTGCTGTAGAGCTCGGTGAACTGCTGCCAGTACTGGGCCTGGCGTGAGCCGTTGAAAATACTCGAGAGCCCGCCGGGCTTGCCCATGCGCTCTTCCAGTTGCGCCGGTTCAAAGCGCGTGAGCAGGTGTTTGATCGCCGCTTCCACGCCGGCCATCACCGCCAGTTGGTGGGCGCGTAGATCGTTGAAACTGTCACGCACGGCGGCATCCGGCGCCATAAACGCCTGGTTGCCGTGGCGAAGCAAAAGCAGTAACGCTTCGTCAGCATTCGGGGCGAATTTCAACGGATTGTTTTCAGCGGGCTGGATCATGGTCTGCTGCATGCGGAACTCGCCCTTGAGGCTGGCGCGGGCACGCAACACGTCGATCAGGCCTTCGACCATCAGGCGATAACTGCGGCCGATGTTTTCCATCTGGGCCTCGGCCTGAGCCTTGTCCAGGCGCAGTTGATCGAGGCCGGCGCCGCGCAGGAAGGCTTGCAGCAGGTCGGGTTGCTGAGTGTCTGTCACAGGCTCGACCGCAGGTGGCGGCGCAATGACCGGTGCGGGCGGTGGCGCGATGGGCGCGGGCGTGTCGCCAAACAGGTCCCAATCTTCGGGAATCACCGAGCCTGAAACCACGGGTTTCTCGACCGCAACCGGCGTCGGTGGCCGGAAGTCATGCTGCTCGGACGGCACGTGGTCCGGCACAGTCGGCGGCGGCACGGCGGTGGGGCTGAGGAAGTCGAACAGGTCCGGCAACGTGTCCATCGACGAAGCGCCCTGGAACTGCGGGGCGATCACCGGCACCGGCGCAGGCTTGCTCGCCACGGCGCCCATCAGCGCTTCAAAGCTGTTCGGTGAGTCGCCGGCAAACGGCTGGCTGTCGATGGCCTGCACGTTGAAGTCGATACGCGCCTGGATCTCGTAATCGCCGATGCGGATCAACTCGCCATCTTGCAACAGCTCGCTATTACCTCTACGCAAACGAATACCGGCGTTAACCAACTCCACTCCGTTTGTACTGTTATCCGTTAGATAATAACGGCCATCTTTGTATTGAATAACGCAATGTTGCGAGGAGACCAGGCGCTCTGGGTCAGGTAATACCCAGTCATTATCGGAACTGCGGCCAATAGCCATCGAGCCCTGATTGATGGACTTTTCGGAGCACTGCCCAGGGGTAATCTTGTGATAACTAGTGATAGTCAAACACAGCGACATCTTGCCTCCTTGCTGATACTTCGCGCGCGGTCGATTCCCAGGACAGCGCCTCCCGGGATATCGCCATCAGGTCGAGCAATCGACCGTCTAAAACCTGCCAATGCCAGCATGATCGCTGATCTTAACTGGGCTCTATGACAAAAATCCTGTCCCGGTGCATCGTTCGACCCACCAGTCGCGCAGGTTGTTAAGCACCGCACATCTGTCACAGAGGGCGAATAGCTTACCTTGACAAGGCGTAAGTACTACACCAAAAATGCACAACTTCTTGAATACCAGTGATGGCACATTAGTGGCATCTTGCTTATATGACCAAGAAAACATGCAAAGTTCCTCGCGTAACTAATGCATGAATTGCCCGCCATCTAACGGGCTGATAGGGAGATCAAATTCAGTGGATGTGCCGTTGCTGCTCACCGCCGTTTCCGCGACTTCGCCGTGTGGCGAAGACATGGAATATGACGTGCAATTTCTGCAATTGGAGCGTGATGCCAAGGGCCAACCCGAGCGCAGCATGGGCGACTCCATCCTGCCCGCTGAACCGCCGGAATGGCGCAGTATCCAGCAGCAAAGCCTCGACTTGCTCGCGCGCAGCAAAGACCTGCGCATCACCCATTTCCTGCTGCAAAGCGCCCTCGCCCTCCAAGGCGTCGCTGGCCTGGCCGAAGCACTGACGCTGATCGACGCGTTGCTGCGCGATTACTGGGCCGACCTGCACCCGCGCCTAGATGCCGACGACGATAACGACCCCACCGTGCGCATCAACGCCCTCACCGGCCTGACCTGCGACACCAACATTCGCTTGCTGCGCGAAAGCATCCTCACGCGTTCGCGCACCTTCGGCCCCGTGAGCCTGCGCGCGGCGCTCAATGCCAGTGGCCTGTTGAGCTTCCCCGACGAGCAACTCGGCGCCCAGCAGCTCAACGCCGCGTTTCTCGACAGCGACCCCGAGCACCTGCAAGCCACCCGCGATGCGCTGATTGCGGCGCGTGCGGCGTGTGAAGCCATCGAACGGCAGGTCAACGATCAGGTCGGTTCCGCCCAAGGCGTGGACCTCAGTGCCTTCAAGCAACCGCTCAAACAAGCGTTGCAGATCCTCAATCAAGCGGTGCCCGGCACCGACAGCAGCAGCGAACCCGAGGCCGTCAGTGACGACAATGCCCCCTCGGCCGACTTCGCCGCTGCGCCCGCAGCACCGCGCCCGGTGGGCGATATCGCCAGCCGCGATGACGTGCTGCGCAGCCTCGACAAGATCCTTGCGTACTACACCCGGTACGAGCCTTCGAGCCCGCTGCCGGTGCTGTTAAACCGGGCCAAGCATCTGGTGCACGCCGACTTCGCGGCCATCGTGCGCAATCTGATTCCCGACGGCATGTCCCAATTTGAAAACCTGCGCGGCCCGGACGGCGAGTAAGCCGCCCGACTGTGCAGTAACAACACCGTCGCTCAAGCGACCAGGAGCAGCAACGTGGCGAAGCAAAGTTCTCAGAAATTCATCGCGCGCAACCGCGCGCCTCGAGTGCAGATCGAGTACGACGTCGAGCTTTACGGCGCCGAGAAAAAGGTCCAGCTGCCCTTCGTGATGGGCGTGATGGCCGACCTCGCCGGCAAGCCCGCCGAGCCTCTGGCGCCGGTGGCCGACCGCAAGTTCCTTGAAGTGGACGTCGACAATTTCGACTCGCGCCTCAAGGCCATGCAGCCGCGTGTGGCGTTCCACGTACCGAACGAACTGACCGGCGAAGGCAACCTGAGCCTGGACATCACCTTCGAAAGCATGGACGACTTCAGCCCGGCCGCCGTGGCCCGCAAGGTCGACTCGCTGAACCAACTGCTCGAAGCCCGCACCCAGCTGGCCAACCTGCTGACCTACATGGACGGCAAGACCGGCGCTGAAGAAATCATCATGAAGGCGATCAAGGACCCGGCACTGCTCCAGGCACTTGCCAGCGCGCCGAAGCCTGCAGGGGATCAGTAATCATGACCGACAATACCGCCCGCGAAGGCAGCCAGATCCTGGGTGCCACCGAAGAAGCCAGCGAGTTCGCCAACCTGCTGCTGCAAGAGTTCAAGCCCAAGACCGAGCGCGCCCGCGAAGCCGTGGAAACCGCCGTGCGCACCCTGGCCGAACAGGCCCTGGCGCAAACCGATCTGGTGTCCAATGACGCGATCAAGTCGATCGAATCGATCATCGCTGCCATCGACGCCAAGCTGACCGCTCAGGTCAACCAGATCATCCATCACCAGGATTTCCAGCAGCTGGAAAGCGCCTGGCGTGGCCTGCACTACCTGGTCAACAACACCGAGAGCGATGAGCAGCTGAAGATCCGCGTGCTCAACATCTCCAAGCCGGACCTGCACAAGACCTTGAAGAAATTCAAGGGCACTGCGTGGGACCAGAGCCCAATCTTCAAGAAGATGTACGAAGAAGAATACGGCCAGTTCGGCGGCGAACCTTACGGCTGCCTGGTGGGCGACTACTACTTCGACCAGTCGCCACCGGACGTGGAATTGCTGGGCGAGCTGTCGAAAGTCTGCGCCGCCATGCACTCCCCGTTCATCGCTGCGGCCCTCGCCGACCGTGATGGGCATGGGCTCGTGGCAAGAACTGTCGAACCCGCGCGACCTGACCAAGATCTTCACCACCCCGGAATACGCCGGCTGGCGTTCCCTGCGTGAATCGGAAGACTCGCGCTACATCGGCCTGACCATGCCGCGTTTCCTGGCACGCCTGCCGTACGGTGCCAAGACCGACCCGGTGGAAGCCTTCGCCTTCGAAGAAAACACCGACGGTGCCGACAGCTCCAAGTACACCTGGGCCAACGCCGCGTACGCGATGGCGGTGAACATCAACCGCTCGTTCAAACACTACGGCTGGTGCTCACGCATCCGTGGCATCGAGTCTGGCGGTGAAGTGGAAAACCTGCCGGCGCACACCTTCCCGACCGATGACGGTGGCGTGGACATGAAGTGCCCGACCGAAATCGCCATCAGCGACCGCCGTGAAGCGGAGCTGGCGAAGAACGGTTTCATGCCGCTGTTGCACAAGAAAAACACTGACTTCGCCGCGTTCATTGGCGCCCAGTCGCTGCAGAAACCGGCCGAATACGATGACCCGGACGCCACCGCCAACGCCAACCTGGCCGCGCGCCTGCCGTACCTGTTCGCCACTTGCCGTTTCGCCCATTACTTGAAGTGCATCGTGCGCGACAAGATCGGTTCCTTCAAAGAGAAGGACGAAATGCAGCGCTGGTTGCAGGACTGGATCCTCAACTACGTGGACGGTGACCCTGCGCACTCCACCGAAACCACCAAGGCCCAGCACCCATTGGCGGCTGCCGAAGTGATCGTGGAAGAAGTCGAAGGCAACCCGGGTTACTACAACTCCAAGTTCTACCTGCGCCCGCACTACCAGCTTGAAGGGCTGACCGTGTCGCTGCGCCTGGTATCGAAGCTGCCTTCGGCGAAAAGCGCGTAAGCATCCTGATCTGAGTGCGCCCGGACAGGGAGCACTCAACACCAAATATCGTGGCTGAGACCACACAGGGAGAAAACATGGCTGTTGATATTTTCATCAAGATCGGCGACATCAAGGGCGAGTCCATGGACAAGGCCCACAAGGACGAAATCGACGTGCTGAACTGGAGCTGGGGCATGGCCCAGTCCGGCAACATGCACGTGGGCGGTGGCGGCGGCGCGGGCAAGGTGAATATCCAGGACCTGTCGCTGACCAAATACGTCGACAAGGCGTCGCCGAACCTGATGATGCACTGCGCCAGCGGCAAACACATCGACAAGGTCAAGCTGACTGTGCGCAAGGCCGGTGGCGAAAGCCAGGTCGAGTACATGGTGATCAACCTGGAAGAAGTGCTGGTGACTTCCCTGAGCACCGGCGGTTCGGGCACCGATGACCGCCTGACCGAGAACGTCACCCTGAACTTCGCCCAAGTGATGGTTGACTACCAGCCGCAGAAAGCCGACGGCACCAAAGATGGCGGCGCGATCAAGTTTGGCTGGAACATCCGTTCCAACACCAAGCGCTGATAGCCCTTGAGGCCGTGGCTTCGCGCCACGGCCACAGCCCACTTGTCCCTCTCACACCCCGTCCGTGGAGCCGCTTTGGTGGTCACTGAAATCGCTTCCCGCGACCGTCTGCAACCGTCCCTGCTGGACCGGCTGACCGACGACGATCCAACCAATCCCAAGGAAAGCGCCGACAAACGCGTGCTGTCCCTGACCCAATTGAAAGCCTCGGTGCTGCGCGACCTGGCGTGGCTGCTCAACACCACGTCGTTGCTCGATGCCGATGCCACGCTGCACACCCCGGCCGGTACGTCGGTGGTCAACTACGGCCTGCCGGCGCTGGCGGGCAACAGTGTTTCCAGTGTGGATATCAAGGCCCTGGAAGCGTTGATCTACCAGGCTATCGCCACCTTTGAACCGCGCATTCTGCGCCACACCCTGCGCGTCAAAGCCCGCGTCGGCCATGGCGAGATGAACCATAACGCGCTGAGTTTCGAGATCGAAGGCGACCTGTGGGCACAGCCGGTGCCGCTGCGCCTGTTGCTGCAGACCGATCTCGACCTGGAATCCGGCCACGTACGCGTGGTCAACGCTGACCAGCGGAGACGCCCATGAACCCGCGCCTGCTGGAGCTGTACAACCAGGAACTGCACCACGTGCGCGAAAGCGCCGCCGAGTTCGCCAAGGAATACCCGAAGATCGCCAGTCGGCTGACCCTGTCCGGTATGGACTGCGCCGACCCGTACGTCGAACGTTTGCTCGAGGGTTTTGCCTACCTCACGGCCCGCGTGCAGCTCAAGCTCGACGCCGAGTACCCGACCTTCACCCACAACCTGCTGGAAATTGCCTACCCGCATTACCTGGCGCCCACGCCATCGATGACCGTGGTGCAATTGCAGACCGACCCGGACGAAGGCTCGTTGGCCAGTGGTTTCCCGCTGCCCCGCGACACCGTTTTGCGGGCCGCGCTGGGCCGCGAAACCCAGACCTGCTGCGAGTACCGCACCGCGCACCCGGTGACGCTGTGGCCGTTGCAGGTGAGCAACGCCGAATACTTCGGCAACCCTGCCGCCGTGTTGGGGCGCCTGGCCGCCAGTGAGCCGAAGGCCAAGGCCGGTCTGCGCCTGACCCTGCGCACCGGCGCCGAATTGCCCTTCATCAGCCTCGACCTGGATAACCTGCCGCTCTACCTCAGCGGTGCCGACGAGCAACCGTTCCGCCTCTACGAGCAACTGCTGGGCAACGCCTGCGCGGTGTTTGCACGCAAGCCGGGTGGCGATTGGGTCGAGCGCCTGCCGCAGGATGCACTGCGCTCCCGTGGTTTTGACGATGCCGACGCCGCCATGCCGGTGGTCGCACGCGCGTTCCAGGGCTATCGCTTGTTGCAGGAATACTTCGCCCTGCCCCACCGTTTCCTGTTCGTCGAGTTCGCCGAGCTGAGCCGTGCGGTCAAGCGCTGCGACGGCCAGGAGCTGGAGCTGATCGTGTTGTTCGACCGTCATGAGCCAAGCCTGGAAGGCAGCGTCGGCGCGGCGCAGTTCCTGCCGTTCTGCACGCCAGCAATCAACCTGTTCCCCAAGCGCGTCGACCGTATCCACTTGTCCGACCGGGTCAACGAACACCATGTGATCGCCGACCGCACGCGGCCGATGGATTTCGAGATTCACTCGTTGAGCGGCATCACCGGCCACGGCACAGGGCCGGAGCAACCGTTTTTGCCGTTCTATGCGGTGCGTGATCCGTCGCGCTATGGCCGCGACCAGGCGTATTACACGGTACGCCGCGAGCCCCGCGTCTTATCCAGCGACCAGCGCCGCAACGGCCCACGCTCCACCTATGTGGGCAGCGAGACCTTTGTCAGCCTGGTGGACAGCCGCCAAGCGCCCTACGGCCATGACCTGCGCCAACTCGGCGTGACGGCGCTGTGCACCAACCGCGACTTGCCCCTGTTCATGAGCATCGGCAACGGCAAGACCGACTTCACCCTGGCCGACAGCGCCCCGGTGCTGTCCGTGCGTTGCGTGGCCGGCCCGAGCCGTCCGCGCGCCAGTCATGCCCATGACGCCAAAGCCTGGCGTTTGATCAGCCAGCTCTCGCTCAACTACCTGTCCCTGAGCGAACAGGGCCAAGGCGCGGCAGCCTTGCGCGAACTGCTGCGCCTGTACGGCGACAGCAACGACGCCGCCCTGCAATTGCAGATTGAAGGCCTGCGCGAGGTCAGCAGCAAAGCCGTGACCCGACGTTTGCCGATGCCCGGCCCGATCGTGTTTGGCCGTGGCCTGGAAATCACCTTGGAATTCGATGAAAACGCGTTTCGCGGCACCGGCGTGTTCCTGCTCGGTGCGGTGCTGGAGCGCTTCCTGGCACGCTACGTGTCAATCAACAGTTTTACCGAGACGGTGATCCGTACCACCGAACGCGGCGAGATCATGCGATGGAAAGCCAAGCCCGGACGGCGTCCGACCCTGTGAACACACTGGATGCGATGCACCGGGAGCCCTGGGAATACGATTTCTTCCAGGCGCTGCGGCGTATCGAGTGCGAATCGCCGGAGCTACCGCGCCTGGGCCATTCCCTGCGTCTAGCGGACGATCCGTTGCGCCTGGGCCAGCAGGCGGATTGCACCTTCGCCCCGGCCACCTTGGCTTCGGTCGATCCCGGTGGCGAGGGCAAGCCGGCGCGGCTAGAGCAATTCTTCTTCGGCCTCGGTGGCCCCAACGGCCCGCTGCCGCTGCACATCACCGAATACGTGCGCGAGCGTCAGCGCAACAACGCCGACAGCACCAGCAAACAGTTCCTGGACGTGTTCCACCACCGCCTGCTCAGCCTGTTCTACCGGGCCTGGGCCGAGGCGCGGCCGACGGTCAGCCACGACCGACCGGATGACGATTACTGGTCCGCGCGCCTCGCTGCTTTGAGTGGACGGGGCATGCCGAGCCTGCTGAATCAGGGCCTCATCCCGGACACTGCGAAACTGCATTACAGCGGCCATCTGTCGGCGCAAACCCGCTATCCAGACGGCCTTAAAGCCATTCTCAGCGAATACTTCGGCCTGCCGGTGGAGATTGAAGAATACGTCGGCCAATGGCTGGAGTTGCCCGAGCGCAGCCGCGTCAGCGTGAGCGCCAACCGCCTGGGCGTGGACTTTTGCCTGGGCAGTTTCGTGTGGGACCGCCAGCACAAATTCCGTATCCGCCTGGGCCCGCTCATGCTGGATGACTACATGGGCATGCTGCCTGGCCACCCGCCATTCAACGAGCTGGTGGCATGGGTGGCCGAGTACCTGGGCCATGAACTGGACTGGGACCTCAACCTGGTTTTGCAACAACCTGAAGTGCCGGCGCTGCAACTCAATGGCCAGTTCCGCCTGGGCTTCAACACCTGGCTCGGCAAGCCCGAGCAAGACGCCAACGACCTAATCCTGGCCCGGCATTACGCCGACCACGCCACCACCTCAAGGAATCCAGAGCATGGGTGAAATCAGTCGCGCCGCACTGTTCGGCAAACTCAACAGCGTGGCCTACAAGGCCATCGAAGCCGCCACCGTGTTCTGCAAACTGCGGGGCAATCCGTATGTGGAACTGGCCCACTGGTTCCACCAGTTGCTGCAACTGCAGGACTCGGACCTGCACCGCATCATCCGTCAGTTCAACGTGGAGCCGGCGCGCCTGGCCCGTGACCTGACAGAAGCGCTGGACCGTTTGCCGCGTGGCTCGACGTCGATCACCGACCTGTCCTCCCATGTGGAAGAGGCCGTGGAACGCGGTTGGGTGTATGGCAGCCTGATGTTTGGTGAAAGCCAGGTGCGCACTGGCTACCTGGTGCTCGGCATCCTGAAGACGCCAAGCCTGCGCCATGCGCTGTTGGGCTTGTCTGCCGAGTTCGACAAGATCAAGGCCGAGGCCCTGAGCGAGCGTTTCGACGAATACGTCGGGGATTCGCCGGAAAACGCCTTGAGCGCCAGCGATGGTTTTAATGCCGGTGCCGTGCCCGGTGAAGCCAGCGGTGCCATGGCGCCGAGCGCGATGGGCAAGCAGGAAGCCCTCAAGCGCTTCACCGTTGACCTGACCGAACAGGCCCGCAGCGGCAAGCTCGACCCGATTGTTGGCCGTGACGAAGAGATCCGCCAACTGGTCGACATCCTTATGCGTCGTCGCCAGAACAACCCGATCCTCACCGGTGAAGCCGGGGTGGGCAAGACCGCCGTGGTCGAAGGTTTCGCCCTGCGCATCGTCGCCGGTGACGTGCCGCCAGCCCTGAAAGACGTGGAACTGCGCAGCCTCGACGTGGGCCTGCTGCAAGCTGGCGCGAGCATGAAAGGCGAGTTCGAACAGCGCCTGCGCCAGGTCATCGAAGACGTGCAGGCGTCGCCCAAGCCGATCATCCTGTTCATCGACGAAGCCCATACGTTGGTAGGCGCCGGCGGCGCTGCCGGCACCGGTGATGCGGCCAACCTGCTCAAGCCTGCATTGGCTCGCGGCACCCTGCGCACCGTGGCCGCGACCACCTGGGCCGAATACAAGAAACACATCGAGAAA
Organism: Pseudomonas azotoformans; assembly: GCF_001579805.1. NCBI lineage: Bacteria > Pseudomonadati > Pseudomonadota > Gammaproteobacteria > Pseudomonadales > Pseudomonadaceae > Pseudomonas > Pseudomonas azotoformans. The sequence goes on from NZ_CP014546.1 coordinate 1,321,514, forward strand.
GACCCGGCCCTGACCCGTCGCTTCCAGGTGGTACAGGTGGCCGAGCCGTCGGAAGACAAGGCGCTGCTGATGATGCGTGGCGTGGCGTCGACTATGGAGAAACACCACCAGGTGCAGATCCTCGACGAAGCCCTGGAAGCTTCGGTGAAGCTGTCCCACCGCTACATCCCGGCGCGCCAGTTGCCGGACAAATCCGTGAGCCTGCTGGACACCGCCTGCGCCCGCGTCGCCATCAGCCTGCACGCGGTGCCGGCGGAGGTGGACGACAGCCGCCGTCGCATCGAGGCACTGGAAACCGAGCTGCAAATCATCGCCCGTGAGCATGCCATCGGCATTGCGATTGGTGCGCGCCAAACCAACACCGAGGCGCTGTTGAGCGCTGAGCGTGAGCGTCTAGCGACCTTGGAAAGCCGCTGGGCCGAAGAGAAAACGTTGGTGGATGAACTGCTCGCCACCCGTGCAACCTTGCGCGAAAAAGCCGGTGTGGTGGACAGTGGCAACGATGAATTGCGCGCCCAACTGGTCGACCTACAACAACGCCTGAGCGCCCTGCAGGGCGAAACCCCGCTGATCCTGCCGACCGTGGATTACCAGGCCGTGGCCTCGGTGGTCGCTGACTGGACCGGCATCCCAGTGGGCCGCATGGCGCGCAATGAATTGGAGACGGTGCTCAACCTCGACCAGCACCTGAAAAAACGCATTATCGGCCAGGATCATGCCTTACAGATGATCGCCAAGCGCATCCAGACCTCCCGCGCCGGCCTCGACAACCCGAGCAAGCCGATTGGCGTGTTCATGCTGGCCGGCACCTCCGGTGTGGGCAAGACCGAAACCGCCCTGGCCCTGGCCGAAGCCATGTACGGCGGTGAGCAGAACGTCATCACCATCAACATGAGCGAATTCCAGGAAGCCCACACGGTGTCGACCCTCAAAGGCGCACCACCGGGCTATATCGGCTATGGCGAAGGCGGCGTGCTGACCGAAGCCGTACGGCGCAAACCCTACAGCGTGGTGCTGCTGGACGAGGTGGAAAAAGCCCACCCGGACGTGCATGAGATCTTCTTCCAGGTGTTCGACAAGGGCGTGATGGAGGATGGTGAAGGCCGGGTGATCGACTTCAAGAACACCCTGATCCTGCTGACCACCAACGCCGGCACCGAGCTGATTTCCCACGTGAGCAAAGACCCGGCGAACATTCCTGAACCGGAAGAAATCGCCAAGGCCCTGCGCCAGCCGCTGCTGGAAATCTTCCCGCCGGCGCTGCTCGGCCGTCTGGTGACCATCCCTTACTACCCGCTCAGCGACGAGATGCTCAAGGCGATCACCCGCCTGCAACTGGGCCGCATCAAGAAGCGCGTAGAGAGCACGCACAAAGTGGCTTTCGATTACGACGACGCGGTGGTCGACCTGATCGTCTCGCGCTGCACCGAGACCGAAAGCGGCGGGCGCATGATCGACACCATTCTGACCAACAGCCTGCTGCCGGACATGAGCCGTGAGTTCCTCACGCGCATGCTCGAAGGCAAGCCGCTGGCGGGTGTGCGCATCAGCAGCCGGGATAATGAATTGCACTACGACTTCAGCGACGCGGCCTAAACGATGCTATTCAACCAAGCCTCACGCCTGGCCAAAATCACCAGCCCACTCGGGCCGGATGTTCTGCTGCTCAATGAAATGGGCGGCGGCGAGGAGCTGGGCAGGCTGTTCAATTACGAGCTGCAACTGACGTCCCTGGACGCCAACATCGACCTCAACCAGTTGCTCGGCAAACCCATGAGCGTGGGCCTGCAATTGGCGGACGGTGGCGAGCGGCACTTCCACGGCATCGTCGCGCGGTGCAGCCAGAATATCGACCAGGGCCAGTTCGCCAGTTACCAGGTGACGCTGCGTCCTTGGTTTTGGCTGCTCAGCCGCACGTCGGACTGCCGGATTTTCCAGAACCTGAGCATCCCGCAGATCATCAAGCAGGTGTTCCGCGACCTGGGTTTTTCCGACTTCGAAGACGCCCTGAGCCGGCCCTACCGCGAGTGGGAATACTGCGTGCAGTACCGCGAGACCAGCTTTGATTTCGTCAGCCGCTTGATGGAGCAGGAAGGCATCTACTACTTCTTCCGCCATGAGCAAGACCGCCATGTGCTGGTGCTGGCCGATGCCTACGGCGCCCACACCACGGTGCCGGGCTATGCGTCGATCCCGTACTACCCCAAGGACGAGCAGCAGCGCGAACGCGACCATATGCACAACTGGCACCTGGCGCACGAAGTGCAGCCGGGTTCGCTGGAGCTCAACGACTACGACTTCCAGCGCCCCAGCGCCAGCATCGACGTGCGCTCGGCCATGCCGCGCCCGCACACCGCCGGCGACTACCCGCTGTACGACTACCCCGGCACCTACGTGCAAAGCGAAGACGGCGAGCACTACGCGCGCACTCGCATCGAAGCGCTGCAAACCCTGCATGAACAGATCGAGTTCAGCGGCAATGCTCGCGGCCTGGGCTCGGGGCATTTATTCAGCCTGACCGGCTTCAGTCGCCAGGACCAGAACCGTGAATACCTGATCGTCGGCTGTCGCTACTACATCGTCCAGGAAAGCCTGGAAAGCGGCGGTGGGTCGGGTTCAGCACAGTTCGAAAGCAGCCTCACTTGCATCGACGCCCAGCAGAGCTTCCGCCCATTGGCCAACACCCACCGCCCCATTGTCAAAGGCCCGCAGACCGCGCTGGTGGTCGGCCCCAAAGGCGAGGAAATCTGGACCGACCAGTACGGCCGCGTGAAGGTGCACTTCTACTGGGACCGTCACGACCAATCCAACGAGAACAGCTCGTGCTGGATTCGGGTGTCGCAATCCTGGGCCGGCAAGAACTGGGGCTCGATGCAGATTCCACGGATCGGCCAGGAAGTGATCGTGAGCTTTCTTGAGGGTGACCCCGACCGGCCGATCATCACCGGGCGGGTCTACAACGCCGAACAGACCGTGCCTTACGACCTGCCGGAAAACGCGACCCAGAGCGGCATGAAAAGCCGTTCGAGCAAGGGCGGCACACCGGCCAACTTCAATGAAATCCGCATGGAGGACAAGAAGGGTCTGGAGCAGTTGTACATCCATGCCGAGCGCAATCAGGACATCGTGGTCGAGGTGGATGAGAGCCATTCGGTGGGACATGACCGCAACAAGAGTATTGGCCATGACGAGACGGTGACCATCGGCAACAACCGTCTGCGCATCGTCAAGCAGGAAGACATCCTTTCGGTGGGCCAGAGGAAGACCGACAGCATCAGCCAGAGCTATGTCATCGAAGTCGGTGAAAACCTGCGCCTGGTCTGCGGCGAAAGCATCCTGGAGTTGAACGCCAGCGGGCAGATCAACCTCACGGGCGTGCAAATCAGCTTCTATGCCAGCGGCGATGCCGAGTTCAACACCGGCGGCGTGCTGCACCTGAACAACGGCGGCGGCCCCGGCGCGACACCGGACGGCCAGGGCCAGAAAGCCGCCATCGACGCCAATATCAAAGCCGCGTTCCCCGCGCCCAAAAGCTCCTGACGAGACCTGTTTGCCATGACGTACCGGATCAACGAATTCCAGTTTCAACTGCCCGCCAGCGAGCTGCAGGACGCAACAATCAATATCCTCAAGTTTCCTGAATTGGGCACCTCCCTGATCGTCAGCCGCAGCCTGCTCGCCGAGGGTGAAACCCTGCACAGCAACTTCAATGACCAACTCCAGCGCCTGGAAAAACAGGTGCAGGATTTGCGTTATCAGCCGGGCGTGGACGTGCGCCTGGGCGCGGCTCAAGAAGTGGCAGGCATCGAGCTGCGCAGCCAGTTCAACAAGGGCAATGACAAGGTGTTCCAGTACCAGCTGGCTCTGGTGCTGCCGGGTACGCGCAAGATGCTCGCGTTGAGTTATGTGAAGGCAGACAAGCTCGGGGACGCCGAGGCGGCGCACTGGGCGTTGATCAAAAACTCGCTGTCGTTCGACGCTATTTCTTGATGAGTGGCCTGCATGTCTGACGCGTTATGGGCCGCCCGCATGGGCGACGCGCTCTCCCACACCTCGATGATGGCGGACATCCTTGGCGGCGTGCTGGAGGTAGCGGCCAATATCGCGATCACCGCCGTGGCGACCGCTGCCGTGGTTGCCGCCACCGGGATTACCGTCGCGACTGGCGGGCTTGGCTGCTTCCTGCTGGGTGCCGTGGTGGGCACGATTGTCGGCCTGGCCATGAGCAAGACCGGGGCGGACAAGGGCCTGACGAATTTATGCGATACCTTCGCCAACGCACTGTTCCCGCCCACGGTGCAGGCCAATATTCTCACAGGCTCTACGGACACTCTGACCAATTCCATCCCGGCTGCCCGCGCTGCTGGGGCGATCAGCTCCCATGTCGCGCCAGCCGGCACCGAACTGGAAGCGCCCGCACCTGAGCCAGAAGCCAGCTACCTGGACATGGCCGAGAGTTTCTTCTCGCAGATGTGGCGTCCCACGGTCGCGACGCCCGCGCCCGGCGCCGTACCCAAGCCGCTGGACTTGGTGGTGTGCATGAAGCACCCGCCTATGCCGCCGCAGTTCCTGGCTGAGGGCTCGGATAAAGTCACGATCAACGGCCAACCGGCTGTGCGCAGCGGTGATCGCAGCACCTGCGATGCAACGGTGGTGTCGTCCGGCCTGATTTCCTCCAACGTGACCATTGGCGGCGGCTCGGTGGTCGTGCGTGAGATCCGCAGTGGCAAGACGCCGGGCGTGGGGCTGGCGGTCACGGCGCTGTTGATGCTCAAGGGTGGCAAGGGCAAGTTCTTCAGCAAGTTGCCGTGCATGCTGATCGGCGGGGCCACGTCGATGGCCGTCAGCAGCGCGATGGGGGCCGTGGCGAACGCCGCGATGGGCTCGGCGAACCCGGTGCATGCGGCCACAGGCGCAAAGGTGCTGGGCGATGCCGAGGAGCTGGATTTCGTACTGCCCGGCATCTTGCCGATCGACTGGCAGCGCTTCTACAACAGCCGCGATGAGCGCTCGGGCGCAATGTTCGGCGCAGGCTGGAGCGTGCCCTATGAAGTGTGCGTCGAGATCCTGCCCCATCCAGAAGGCGGTGAAACGCTGATTTATACCGACGAGCAAGGTCGGCGTATCGACATGGGCTCGATTCCCTTGGGCGGCGCGGTGTTCAGCGCCGGTGAAGGGCTCGCGGTGCGGCGTCACCTCAATGGACAGTTGCTGATCGAGAGCGATGACGGCCTGTATCGCTTGCTTGAACCCTCCGCCAACCCGTCGCTGCTGCGCCTGACTCAACTGGGCGACCGTAACGACAACCGAATCCATGTCGACTACGACGAAGCCGGTCGCCTGGTGCGGCTGCGTGATACGTTCGATCTCGTGCAGGTTGAGTTGATCCGTGATCAGGGCTTGTTAGCGCGCATCGAACGTTTATACCCCGACCAGCGCCGAGAAGTGCTCGTCAGCTACGGCTTCGACACAGCGGGGAACCTGGCTGAAGTGCGTGATGCAACGGGTCAGGTTCAGCGTCGTTTTGCCTACGACAGCGGTCGCAGGATGGTGGAGCACCAACTGCCGACCGGGCTTCGTTGCTTCTACGAATGGTCTTTGGTTGAAGGTTTGGAATGGCGCGTGGTCCGGCACTGGACCGATGAGGGCGACGCTTACCAGTTCGACTATGACCTACAAGCCGGTATCACGCGGATTACCGACGGCTTGCAGCGTGTCAGCACCCGTCACTGGAACACCCAGCACCAGATCATTCGGTACAGCGACAACCTCGACCACACCTGGCTGTTCGACTGGAACGACGAGCGCCAATTGCTCAGCGCCACCGACCCTCAGGGCGGGCGCTTTGAGTACAGCTACGATGAGGCCGGCAACCTGATCGGCGAAACCGACCCGTTGGGCCGCAGCGATTCGACTTTATGGCTGGAGCATTGGGCGCTACCACTGGTGGAAACCGATGCCGCCGACAACAGCTGGCACTATCGATATGACTCACGCGGCAACTGCATCGCCGAAACCGATCCGCTGGGCTATATCACCCGTTACCGCTACGACGACCACGGCCAGCCCGTGGAAATCATCGACGCCACCGGCAAAAGCAAAAAACTGCGCTGGAACCCGTTCGGACAACTGGTCGAGCACATCGACTGCTCGGGTTACCCCACCCGGTTCAGCTACGACGAGCGCGGTTATCTGCAGGTCATCACCGATGCCCTGGGTGAGCGTACCCAATTCAGCTACGACGCCCAGGGGCGTTTGCTCACAACCCAATTGCCAGACGGCCGTACCGAGCACTATCAGCGTGATGTCAGCGGTCAGCTGGTGGGTTACACCGACCCCGCCGGACACACCACGCTCTATCAACACAACCGCCGTGGACAAGTCCGCCAACGCACCGACGCCCATGGGCGGCAGGTGCAGTTCGGCTATGACAGCTATGGACGGCTGCAAGCGCTGATCAACGAGAACGGCGAGCGGTATCGTTTTGCCTGGGACGCCGGGGATCGGCTGACTGAACAGCAAGACCTCGACGGCAGCGCCAAGCGCTACAGCTATGACCCGCTGGATAACGTCGCGGCGGTGACTGCCGTGCCGGCGCCTTACGGAAATGGTCTGGCCCTGGTGCCCGAAACGCCGCCCGCGCCGATCGTCCATCGATTGCAACGCGATGCGGTGGGCCGGCTGATTGCCAAGACCACCGACGATGGCCGCACCGACTACAGCTACGACGCAGTGGACCAGCTCACGGCGGTCACCTTCACCGATTCGCAGGGCGACGCCCAAGCCCTGGGTTTTGCCTACGACGCCCTCGGCCAACTGCTTTGCGAGCAGAGTTCGGCGGGCAACCTGCAACACCACTACGACGAACTCGGCAACCTGATCCAGACCCAACTGCCGGACGGCCGCTGGCTCAACCGCCTGTATTACGGCAGCGGCCACCTGCACCAGATCAACCTCGACGGCCAGGTCATCAGCGACTTCGAACGCGACCGCCTGCACCGCGAAGTACTGCGCACCCAGGGCCAGCTCACCACCCGTAGCGAATACGACCGCAGTGGCCGCCTGCGTTCGCGCCAACGCCGCTTGGCAAGTCAGCCCTCGTTGATGCCGGCAGCCGCGCAAAAACAGTTCGAATACGACCCCGCCGACAACCTGATCGGCAAACTCGACCAACAACCCGCCGCGCAACACCGCCAACTGCTGCACTACGACGCCACCGGCCGCATCATCGCCAGCCAGGACAGCCTGCACGGCCAGCGCGAAACCTTCGCCTACGACGCCGCCGCCAACCTGCTGGACGGCCCGCAGGCAGGTGCCGGGCTGGTGGTGCATAACAAGCTGCTGACCTATCAGGACAAACGTTATCGCTACGATGCGTTTGGGCGGATGATCGAAAAACGCAGCGCCAAACGGGGCGTGCAGCGGTTTGCCTACGATGCTGAAAGCCGCTTGATTGAAGTGCGTAACGATGACGGCAGCGTCGTGCGAATGACCTACGACCCGCTGGGCCGACGCATCGAAAAAACCGAGCATGGCAGTGACGGGTATCCGCTGGGAGACAAGCAGTTTGTGTGGGATGGACTGCGGTTGTTGCAGGAGCATAAACACAGCCAGACCAGCCTCTATGTTTACGACGATGACGGCTACGAACCGCTGGCTCGCGTCGACGGCATGGGCCCGTTGCAGAAGATTCGCTATTACCACAACGACCTGAACGGGCTGCCGGAACAACTGACCGAGGCCGATGGGCACAGCGTCTGGCAGGCGACTTATCGGGTGTGGGGCAATACGCTGGAGGAAGTGCGCGAGCCTTATTACATTGAAGAGCAGAATCTGCGGTTTCAGGGGCAGTATCTGGATCGGGAGACGGGGCTGCATTTCAATACGTTCAGGTTTTATGATCCGGATGTGGGGCGGTTTACGACGCCGGACCCGATTGGGTTGGCGGGGGGCATCAATCTTTATTTGTATGCCGCCAATCCATATGGATGGGTTGACCCACTGGGCTGGAGCTGTACGTCATCCATAAACCGACGCATTGGACGCCTGAAAAAACAGGGATACCAGGACCACCACATACTGAGCGACAAGCATGCCAGTACAAAAAATCACCCTCTGCTTAAATTGGCAGGATTCGATTTGCAAAGTCGGCAAAATAAAATATTCCTGCCCAACAAGACTCGGGCGATGACTGACGGACGTCGGTCTATTCACCAAGGACGCCATGCAGCTAGGGTCAATCAAAACCTTGGAAGCAAAATGGATCGAGTACAAAAGGTTGGCAAACGTGAAAACTGGGATCAGGCCCAATACCGCAAAGCCCTAGATAAAATCGTGTCCGATGAGCGAAGATTACTCCGCTCTGGCGAGAGACAATTGAATAAAAATGCGCGCCCAGGCGCACATTACAATTAGGATATCTAGAAATGATCTTAAGCTGGAAAGCGCCTATCTATCACAGCGAAAAACTTCTGGGCTCATACGATACCGAGATCGGCTCCTATGAGACTGCGGGATCGAACTTTGATTATTTATCGCTACTGTCAGGCGAACCGTATCCCGCCGACATGGATAGACCAAAAATATTTTTCCCATGCCAAAAGAAAAAGCTATTGGCGTATGACTGCTTATGGTTGTTGGGTGACATACCGTTGGTGAGCCAGAGGTTGGCAGATTTCCTCATGCAGAAAGCCAACCATCATATTCAGCTCTTGAAACCCGCTAGTGTTGCTGCAAACGGAGAAGCCGTGGATGACAGCTATTACATCCTCAATGCTGCCCAAGCGATTAGCGCTGTTGATCACAGCAAGTCGGTACCGGAGCTCTCTGACAGTGGCTCAATACTGTACTTCAATGAAATTTGGCTTCGTGATACCGCCGCAGGAATGGAAGGGATTGCCCGTGAGCGTGATTCTGGCGACCTATTGATTTCCCAAGATTTGGCTGATGCCATGATAGAAAACCGGTTCAAAGGTGACAAAGGACTAGGCTTCTACATCGCTAATCAATCATTTACCCCCTATAAAAAACAGGCATAAAATTAACAATAAAGGGGACGGATCTATTCAATCCGGATAGGAACTATAAATAAATCTGACCCCTTTATCCGTGCAAATGTCGCACTATTCACAAAGGCTCACATCCTGGATACAACAAAGCTGTTCGGGCACAACTCAATGAAATATCCCTCGCGGGCAAGGCTGGAAAATGGAAAGAAGCCCAGGACGCGCAGGCAGTGAGGGAGGTTGTCAGCTCTGAACGGTCGAGATTACGCAATGGGCGTACTCGGTTGAATAGAAACTCAACTCAAGCAGGTCGCTGCGGGAAATAATATGTACCTATTAGAAATCAGTGAAAATTATTCAGAAATTTACTGGTTCAAATACGACCAAAAAAAATCTCCCGACCACCTATTTTTTATTAGTGGAGAAGAGCAATCATTAGTTACTTCCACTCCAACCTTTAGAAATAAAAATAAGATTAGCGCATCTCGCTTAATGTCCTTCGATCTTCTTCAAAGTGACACGCTTGAATTTGTAAGCGAGGCAATGGCCAACGTACTGCGCAAATTCCCGGAAGACGTTCAGCTTTTTCCTGCCAACGTTTATCTAAAAGAAGAAAAGCTGGAAGTTTACTATGTATACAATGTGATCCAGATACTCCCTTGTATTGATTTGAATAACTCTCAATATGGTCCCATGCTCAGCTTTATGCCAGATGGTCCTCTGAGATTCACCACTCTTCAAAGTCTGCCACCTGCTACTTTAGGCAATCACCATATCGTGAGAGCTAAGGAAAGTTCACAACGCGTCTTTGTTTCCCAGCAGTTCAAGCAGCAATGCGAAGCATCCCAGCTTAAAGGTCTTCGATTCGTAGACTGTTCCAAAGGTATCCAAGTTTGAGCAATAAAGAGCAATAAGGGGGCGCATCTATTTAATCCGGACAGGGACTATAAATAAGTCTGACCCCTTTATCGTTCCACCCTGTAGTAGGTGGCAATTTGCAGTTGGTCAGTCACGAGGACCATAAAAACCGTCACGGCGACTACCACCCGAAAGGCCGTAACGGAAAACGAGTAGGCGGCAGAAAAACCTGGGGTGGCGGGTCATCTTGTAGAAAATGAGGAGTCAGTGATGAAAAAGATGCAAGGCTTCACCAACCTGTTCAGCACCGTCAACTCCCATACCGATAACGACTGGGTCTATACCAAAATGGATAAATGGGAAGAAGAACCAGGGAATGCAATTTTCTACCTCATTTCCGAGGAGGAAATTGACGATCTCGAGGAAGACGATAAAACAGTCGAGAATTCTGCCGGCGAGCTTATCCCCAAGTCTCTGGAAAAAGAAAACGTCGAAACCTGGTTGGATGTGCAAACTCTACAAGCCATATTTGAAGTCATTCAAAAGAAGGTTACCGCGCCAGATAATGATATTTTGATCCGAGCAATCAATCACTATCGGGAATACGACGACTTCATGGAAGGCTGATTCCTATCCAACAAAAAATGGGCACCCAACCCCGTCGGCGTGCCCATTTTTTCCTACCACCCCGCCTCCTTCGAGACGGTAACGCCCTTACGCGTTAACAGTGTCTTTCAGCGATTTGCCCGGTTTGAACGCAACAGTGTTGCTGGCCTTGATTTTCACCGGTTCGCCGGTCTGTGGGTTTTTGCCGGTGCGGGCGCCGCGATGGCGTTGCAGGAAGGTGCCGAAGCCAACCAGGGTGACGCTGTCCTTGCGGTGCAGGGCGCCGGTGATTTCTTCGAGAACGGCGTTGAGGACGCGGTTGGCCTGTTCTTTGGTGAGATCCGCTTTTTCAGCGATGGCGGCTGCGAGTTCTGGTTTACGCATAAGTGAAGCCTCTTTGACGGTTTTTTGTTGTTATGTCCGTGCTGCTCTCTTCTGGAGCAGCGCCCAAAGCGCCGCAGGCTCTACTCTGCGGCAGACGGGAGTGAGGATGGCATGCCCTCGCACGCTCCGCCAGTCTTGCGGCGACCTTTCTAGGGTGAAAAACGCGGTTATTCCGACAGAACGACCGGTATTTACGCCAGCAACGGCGGAAGTTCTTTATTGAGGGCGAGTTTTTCCATCACGGCGCTGCCCGTCAGGGCGTAGCCCAGCAGGCGGCCGCTGGCGTCGCGGCACAGGGCCTTGATATCGGCGCCCTCGCCTTCAACGCTCCACACGCCTTCGGTGCCCCGTGGCGGTGGCGAGACCACCAGCGGGCAGACCGGCGTCTTGACGGTCACCGGCATCGGGCCGTAGCTGACCGACGTGGCGTTGCCGGCCAGGGTCTGGGCCAGCGCGCGGGCGCAGCTCATCAGCGGCATCACGTACAGCAGGTTCAGGCCGTCGACCTCGGCGCAATCGCCCAGGGCATAGATGTTGGCGTGGGAGGTCTTGAGGTGACGGTCCACCGTGATCCCGCGATTGGTCTGCAGGCCGGCGGCGGCGGCAAGGTCCACACGCGGGCGCAGGCCGATGGCCGAGACCACCAGGTCGCAGGCGATGACTTCACCGTCCGACAGATGGGCTTCCAGGCCGTCCGCGGTGCGCTGCAGGCGATTGAGTACTGGGCCAAGATGGAAGCGTGCGCCGAGGCTTTGCAGCCCGGCCTGTACCGCTGCGGCCGCGGCCGGGTGCAGCAGGGTCGGCATGACTTGCTCGCAAGGTGCCACCAGGTCGATTTCATAACCGCCGAGGATCAGGTCGTTGGCGAATTCACAGCCGATCAAGCCCGCGCCGAGCAACAGCACACGGCGCTTGCCGGCAGCGGCGGTACGGAAGCGTGCGTAATCTTCGAGGTCGTTGATGGGGAAAATCAGCTCAGCCGCATCACCTTCCACCGGTACACGCACGGTTTCGGCGCCCCAGGCCAGGATCAGGTCGCGGTAAGCCACCGCTTCCTCACCGATCCACAAGCGCTTGTGGCCCGGGTCGATGCCGCTGACGCGAGTGTGGGTGCGCACTTCGGCCTTAAGTTGCTCGGCCATGGCGCCAGGTTCAGCCATGCTCAGGCCATCGGCTTCCTTGTTCTTGCCAAAACCGGTGGAGAGCATGGGCTTGGAGTAGGAACGCCCGTCATCGGCGGTGATCAGCAACAACGGGGTCTCGCTGTCGAGCTTGCGAAACTCTCGGGCCACGTTGTAACCGGCCAATCCTGTGCCGATGATCACGACAGGTGCGTTCATTCCTTTCTCCTTGTAGTACTTATCTGAAAACCAAAAATCAGCCGATTTCGATCATTTCGAAATCCATTTTGCCCACGCCGCAGTCCGGGCACAGCCAGTCTTCCGGGACGTCTTCCCAGCGGGTGCCAGGCAGAATTCCGTCATCCGGCCAGCCGTCTTTCTCGTCATAGATCAGGCCACAGACTACACATTGCCACTTCTTCATCACTTGCTTCCTCAGGGTCAGGCATCTTGGCCGACGGTCGATAGACCCGCGTTGCCGTGCGGCTCAGGGCGTTTTGTACTGATCGGGGCCGGCAGATGCAAGCACGATCGACGCAAACAGCCGGTTCGGTCCGGCAAAAACCAGAGGCGTCATGGTAAGCTCGCCGCCTCTTTTGCTGCCAATACTGACTCACCGTGCCGCACTCAATCGACCCTCCCGATGCTTGCCAATGGCTGATCCAGAGCCTTCTGCACCCTGCGCCCGCGCCCTTGACCCTCAATTGGCTGTTCAACGAAGACTCACTGACACGGCGGCTGACGTGGCTGTCCAACGACGGTTTCAGCGTGACGCCGCTGTTCGAGGGCTGGCAACCGTTGCGAGACGATGAATGCGCCGCCCTGGCATTGCCACCGGCCAGTATCGGCTGGGTACGCGAGGTGTATTTGCGCGGGCACGGCCAGCCTTGGGTGTTCGCGCGCAGCGTGGCGGCACGCAGCGCCTTGCAGGGCGACGGCTTGCATATGGATGAGTTGGGCAGCCGCTCACTGGGCGAATTGTTGTTCTGCGACCAGGCATTCACGCGCCAGGCCATCGAGGTGTGCCATTACCCAATAGAATGGCTGCCTGCGGCGGATCAGGTCGACGGACTATGGGCGCGCCGTTCACGTTTTGATCGCGGGCCGCTGAGCGTGTTGGTCGCAGAGGTCTTTCTGCCCAGCTTCTGGCACGCGTTGCACGCCCATCCGGAGAACTGCTGATGTACCAGCGTCTGCTCAAATCCCTGAACCACTTGAACCCGAGGGCCTGGGACTTCATCCAACTGACCCGCATGGACAAGCCCATCGGCATCTACCTGCTGTTGTGGCCGACGCTGTGGGCGCTGTGGATCGCCGGCAAGGGCTCGCCGTCCCTGCTCAATATTGTGATTTTTGTGCTGGGTGTGGTGCTGACCCGCGCCGGTGGCTGCGTGATCAATGACTGGGCCGACCGCAAGGTCGACGGCCATGTGAAGCGCACCGAGCAGCGCCCGCTGGTGAGCGGCAAGATCAGTTCGAAAGAGGCGCTGGTGTTTTTCGCGGTGCTGATGGGCATCAGTTTCCTGCTGGTGCTGCTGACCAACGCCACCACCATCCTGCTGTCCCTCGGCGGCCTGGCCCTGGCGGCGAGCTACCCGTTCATGAAGCGCTACACCTACTACCCGCAGGTGGTGCTGGGGGCGGCGTTTTCCTGGGGCATGCCGATGGCGTTCACTGCCGAGACCGGCAGCCTGCCCGCCACCGCGTGGCTGCTGTATATCGCCAACCTGCTGTGGACGGTGGGCTACGACACCTATTACGCGATGACCGATCGCGATGACGATTTGAAAATCGGTGTGAAATCTACGGCCATCCTGTTTGGTGAAGCTGATCGCGTGATCATTCTGACCTTGCAGGGGCTATCACTGGGCTGCCTGTTGTTGGCCGGGGCACGGTTTGAGCTGGGCGGCTGGTTCCACCTGGGGTTGCTGGCGGCGGCAGGCTGTTTTGCCTGGGAGTTCTGGTATACACGGGACAAGGATCGGATGAAGTGCTTCAAGGCGTTTTTGCACAACCACTGGGCAGGGTTGGCGATATTTGTCGGGATTGTGGCGGATTACGCGTTTCGATGAGGGGCCAGGCCCCTCACCGTTAGGGGTATGCATCAAGGTTTGGCGACTTTCCAGGCCCCGTCCATTTTTCCCTCACCGGTCATGTCGCCCGCCTTCTTGTCCATGATGAAGGTATAGAGCGGCTTCCCGCTGTAAGCCCATTGGCTTTTCTGATCGTCACGGGTGATGACGGTCCATTTCCCCATGGGCTTATCGGTGGACTCAGCCATCAGCGGAGGCCAGTTGGTGGCGCACTTGTCGTTGCACATGGACTTGCCATCGGCGTCCTTGGCAAAGGTGTATAGCGTCATGCCCTTGTGGTCGACCAACATCCCGTCTTTCGTCATCGCGGGTTCCGCCGCGAACGCCAGGGTCGGCAGCGTCAACGCCGCCGTTACCAGCAGGGCTTTCCAGGAAATCGTGCTGTAAGTCATCGGAACCTTCCTTTTGTGGTTGTCAGGATTCGGACCCAAAGCGTAGTCCAGAGAGGCGGGAATTGCCTGAGCGACTAAATTACTGTCACACGACTGCAATAATTCCGTTATCTAATGCGGCGCAAGACAGTTAAATGACAAGAGGATTTTTGAGCATGGTTGGCAGGAGCATTCTGATTGTTGACGACGAAGCGCCCATCCGCGAGATGATCGCCGTTGCGTTGGAAATGGCCGGCTACGACTGCCTGGAGGCCGAGAACTCCCAGCAGGCCCATGCCATTATCGTCGACCGCAAGCCGGACTTGATCCTGCTGGACTGGATGTTGCCCGGCACCTCCGGTATCGAACTGGCCCGCCGTCTCAAACGTGACGAGCTGACCGGGGACATCCCGATCATCATGCTCACCGCCAAAGGCGAAGAGGACAACAAGATCCAAGGCCTGGAAGTTGGCGCCGATGACTACATCACCAAGCCGTTTTCCCCACGCGAGTTGGTAGCGCGTCTGAAAGCCGTATTGCGCCGCGCCGGCCCGACCGATGGTGAAGCGCCCATCGAAGTCGGCGGCCTACTGCTGGACCCGATCAGCCACCGCGTGACCATCGACGGCAAGCCAGCCGAGATGGGCCCGACCGAATATCGCCTGCTGCAATTCTTCATGACCCATCAGGAGCGCGCCTACACCCGCGGCCAATTGCTGGACCAGGTGTGGGGTGGCAACGTGTATGTGGAAGAGCGCACCGTGGACGTGCATATCCGCCGCCTGCGCAAAGCCTTGGGCGATGCCTACGAGAATCTGGTACAAACCGTGCGCGGCACCGGTTATCGATTTTCCACCAAGGGCTGAGCCTGACTTAACAGCTGACAAGGACGCATGTTCAAGTGAACCAAAACTGGCATGGCACCCTGATCCGCCACATGCTTTTGCTGATCACCGGCTGCCTGTTGGTGGGTTTGATCAGCGGTTACTACGGCTGGAGCCTGGCAGCCGGCATTGCCTTGTACCTGGGTTGGACCCTCAAGCAACTGCTGCGCCTGCATGAATGGCTGCGCCAGCACAAACCCGACGAAGCACCGCCCGATGGCTACGGCCTGTGGGGCGAAGTGTTCGACAGCATCTACCATTTGCAACGCCGCGACCAACGGGTACGCGGGCGCCTGCAAGCGGTGATCGACCGGGTGCAGGAATCCACCGCCGCATTGAAAGATGCGGTGATCATGCTCGACAGCGACGGTAACCTGGAATGGTGGAACCGCGCCGCCGAGACCCTGCTGGGCCTCAAGACGCCCCAGGACAGCGGCCAGCCGGTGACCAACCTGGTGCGCCATCCGCGCTTCAAGGAGTACTTCGAACAGGAGAACTACGAAGAAGCCCTGGAAATCCCCTCGCCCACCAATGACCGCGTGCGTATCCAGCTGTACCTGACGCGCTACGGCAACAATGAACACCTGATGCTGGTGCGCGACGTCACCCGCATCCACCAGCTGGAACAGATGCGCAAAGACTTCGTCGCCAACGTCTCACACGAGTTGCGCACACCGCTGACGGTAATCTGCGGCTATCTGGAGACGCTGCTGGACAACGTCGACGAGATCAATCCGCGCTGGAGCCGTGCCCTGCAGCAGATGCAGCAGCAAGGCTCACGTATGCAGACACTGCTCAACGACCTGCTGTTGCTGGCCAAGTTGGAGGCGACCGATTACCCCTCGGACAACCATCCCGTCGCCGTGCAAAGCCTGCTGCAGACCATCAAGAACGACGCCCAGGCCCTGTCCGGTCAACGCGGGCAACAGATCACTCTGGAAGCCGACCCGGCCGTGCTGCTCAAAGGCAGCGAAGGCGAATTGCGCAGCGCGTTTTCCAACCTGGTGTTCAACGCCGTGAAGTACACCCAGGACAAAGGCAATATCCGCATCCGCTGGTGGGCCGACGAACAGGGCGCGCACCTGAGCGTGCAGGACTCCGGCATCGGCATCGACGCCAAGCACCTGCCGCGCCTGACCGAGCGTTTCTACCGTGTCGACTCCAGCCGCAACTCCAACACCGGCGGCACCGGGCTTGGCCTGGCGATCGTCAAGCATGTGCTGCTGCGTCACCGCGCGCGCTTGGAGATCAGCAGCGTATTGGGCCATGGCAGTACGTTTACCTGCCATTTCCCGCCAGCACAGATGACCCGATCAAAGGCAATTGATCAGGACACCTGACGGCCCGCCCGGCAGTGGGCACTAGGCAAGCGCCCCGTCAGCCGCTACATTGGCCGACTTGCGCCTGCCTTTCAGGCCCACCTGCCACCCCTTATTGAACACACGGAACCTGCAAAACCCCATCATGGACCCTTCCCCTGGTATCACCCTCGCTACACTCTTCGCCGACTTCGGCATGATTCTTTTTGCACTGATCCTGGTACTGCTCAACGGTTTCTTCGTTGCGGCGGAATTTGCCATGGTCAAACTGCGCGCGACTCGGGTCGAGGCCATCGCCCACAAGAACGGCTGGCGCGGGCAGATCCTGCGCACCGTGCACAGCCAGCTCGACGCCTACCTGTCGGCCCTGCCAGCTGGGTATCACCCTCGCCTCGCTGGGTCTGGGTTGGGTCGGTGAGCCGGCCTTCGCGCACATCCTCGAACCGTTGCTGGGCGCCGTGGGCGTCGAGTCGCCGGAAGTGATCAAGGGCGTGTCGTTCTTTGCCGCCTTCTTCGTGATTTCCTACCTGCACATTGTGGTCGGTGAGCTGGCGCCCAAGTCCTGGGCGATTCGCAAGCCCGAGCTGCTGTCGTTGTGGACGGCGGTGCCGCTGTACCTGTTCTACTGGGCCATGTACCCGGCGATCTACCTGCTCAACGCCAGCGCCAACGCCATCCTGCGTATCGCCGGCCAAGGCGAGCCTGGCCCGCACCACGAACACCATTACAGCCGTGAAGAACTCAAGCTGATCCTGCACTCCAGCCGTGGTCAGGACCCGAGCGACCAAGGCATGCGCGTGCTGGCCTCCGCCGTGGAAATGGGCGAACTGGAAGTGGTGGACTGGGCCAACTCCCGAGAAGACCTGGTGACCCTGGACTTCAACGCCCCGCTCAAGGAAATCCTCGCGCTGTTCCGCCGCCACAAATTCAGCCGCTACCCGGTGTATGACGCGGTGCGCAACGAATTCGTGGGCCTGCTGCACATCAAGGACCTGCTGCTGGAACTGGCGGCCCTGGACCACATCCCCGAGTCGTTCAACCTGGCCGAGCTGACCCGCCCGCTGGAGCGTGTGTCGCGGCACATGCCGCTGTCGCAACTGCTGGAGCAGTTCCGCAAAGGCGGCGCGCACTTCGCCCTGGTGGAAGAAGCCGACGGCAAGATCATCGGCTACCTGACCATGGAAGACGTGCTGGAAGTGCTGGTGGGCGATATACAGGACGAACACCGTAAGGCCGAACGCGGCATCCTGGCCTATCAGCCGGGCAAGCTGCTGGTGCGTGGCGACACGCCGCTGTTCAAGGTCGAGCGCCTGCTGGGCGTGGACCTGGATCACATCGAAGCCGAAACCCTGGCCGGTCTGATCTACGACACCCTCAAGCGCGTGCCGGAAGAGGAAGAAGTGCTGGAGGTGGAAGGCTTGCGCATCATCATCAAGAAGATGAAAGGGCCGAAAATCGTGTTGGCCAAGGTGCTGCTGCTGGATTGACTCTCAATTGCCCAACGCAAAGTTGGGCAATGCACCCACGGGCTGGTTGAACTCATACGGGATCGACACCAGCCCCGCCTCAGTGGCGCGCTGCACCACGAAATGCAAGTGCGGCCCGCTGCTGTTGCCGGTATTGCCCGACAGGGCCAGCGGGCTTCCCACCGCCACACGTTGACCTGCCCGAACGCTGACCGAACCTTGCTTGAGGTGCAGGTACACCGCCTCACTGCCGTCGTCATGACGCACTCGCACAAAATTCCCCGACGCATCATTGCCACGCCCGACCTGCTCATTCTCGGTCTTCACCACCATTCCGCTGCGCGCCGCAATAATCGGCGTGCCCTCGGGCATGGCGATGTCCATGGCGTAGCGGCTCTTGGCGTCGGTATGGCTGAAGCTGCCGTTGGGGCCTTGGCTCAGGCGAAACGGGCCGCCACGCCAGGGCAAAGGGTAGCGGTAGGCCTGCTGTTGATCACTCGGTTTGGGCACGACCAGCATCGGCGGCTTCACGCGTTCGACCTTGCGCTCCTGAATCACAAACGCCTGGGCGCCTGGAGTATGCCGGTCACTGAAAAACACCACGCCGTTGGCATCGGTGGATTTGTAGAGGGTCATGGCCTGGGTCGACAAAGCGACCGTTGCCAGCCCACCGCACAGCAATAAGCGCATGAGCATGGCGTGAACCTGCCGGGATGACTGAGCGGCAGGTTAGCAAGGGATCGTTACAGTCTGTAGTGAGCGGGCTTGCCCGCTCACTACAAATCAGGCACCCGGCACAAAATGCTTCTGCGCCGTACCCCGTGCGATCAGGCGGGAGATGTAGTCGAGCTTCTGCGCGTCCTGGTCAATAAACCGGAAGGTCAGCTGCAGCCAATCGCTGTCAGGCTTGGGCTCAAAGGCGACGATGGCGTGCAGGTAGCCGTTGAGACGGGCCACTTCGGCGTTGTCGCCCTGCTCCAGGTCGAGCACGGCGCTTTCAAGTACCTGAGGCAGGACTTCGCCACGACGTACCACCAGCAGCGCTTCCTTGATGCTCAGCGCCTTGATCACGCATTGCTGGTTGCCGCTGGACAGGCGCAGCTGGCCCTGGCCACGACCGCCGGCCGGCGCTGCTGAAGGGGCTTGTACCGGCGGGCTGTTGAGCAAGCCTTTGCTCGGCGCTGGAGCGGCTGCAACAACCGGCGCCGCACGCGCCGCTTCGGGCTTACCGCCGGTCAGTGCGCTCAGGGAATCGTTACCGAAGGCAGAGTTCATTTTGGTCGGAGCACTGGCGACCAAGGCGTCGAGGCGCCCGATTTTGTGCAGGGCCTGCTTGACCTTGTTCAACAACTGCTCGTTGGTGAACGGCTTGCTGACGTAACCCGATACTCCGGCCTGGATGGCCTGGACCACGTTTTCCTTGTCGCCACGGCTGGTCACCATCACGAACGGCATTGCCTTGAGGTGAGGCTGCTCACGGCACCAGGTCAACAATTCAAGGCCGGACATCTCCGGCATTTCCCAGTCGCACAGCACCAGGTCGAAGCTCTCGCGCATCAGGATGGCCTGGGCCTTTTTGCCGTTCACCGCGTCTTCAAGCTTGATCCCGGGGAAGTAGTTGCGCAGGCACTTCTTCACCAAGTCGCGGATAAACGAGGCGTCATCCACCACCAATACACTGACTTTACTCATCGACCCTTCATCCTAATTAAAACTTCGGCACGCAAGACGCCTGACTGATGGCATTTTGCCAAAACTCGGTAGTCACGTTGGGAATTTATCTCGCTCAACGTGCAAAAAATTCAGTGGCCACAAACAAAAACGCCCGACCAAAGGCCGGGCGTTAATTTCTCGGGCAACCTTACTTATCGTCAGTTTGGCCCGGAACATTAGGGATAAGATCAGCCGAACCTTCAACTTCGGCCTTCATGCGCTTGAGGCCCATGTGCCGTACGTCGGTGCCGCGCACCAGGTAAATCACCAATTCCGAGATATTGCGCGCGTGGTCGCCGATACGCTCCAGGGAACGCAGCACCCAGATAATGCTCAAGACCCGCGAGATAGAGCGGGGGTCTTCCATCATGTAGGTCGCGAGTTCACGCAGCGCGGTCTTGTATTCGCGGTCGATGATCTTGTCGTACTGGGCCACCGACAGTGCCAGCTCAGCATCGAAGCGAGCAAAGGCGTCGAGGGCATCGCGCACCATGTTGCGCACCTGGTCGCCGATGTGGCGCACTTCCACGTAACCGCGCGGCGCTTCGCCTTCTTCGCACAGTTGGATGGCACGGCGGGCGATCTTGGTGGCTTCGTCGCCGATGCGCTCCAGGTCGATCACCGACTTGGAGATGCTGATGATCAAACGCAGGTCGGACGCCGCCGGCTGGCGACGGGCCAGAATGCGCAGGCATTCTTCGTCGATGTTGCGTTCCATCTGGTTGATCTGGTCGTCGATCTCACGCACTTGCTGGGCCAGGCCCGAGTCGGCCTCAATCAGCGCGGTGACGGCGTCGTTGACTTGCTTCTCCACCAGCCCGCCCATCGCCAGGAGGTGGCTGCGCACTTCCTCAAGCTCGGCGTTGAACTGCGCGGAGATGTGGTGGGTAAGGCCTTCCTTCGAAATCATGGTTTTGCTCCGCAAAAGCTGTAAGCCGCAAGCTACAAGCTGCAAGCTGATGTGTGTCGTTAATCAAACTTCCTTTACTTGCCGCTTGAAACTTGCGGCTTGCAGCTGCCCCAACTAGCCATAACGACCGGTGATGTAGTCTTCGGTCTGCTTCTTCGCCGGATTGGTGAACAGGGTATCGGTATCGCCGAACTCCACCAGTTTGCCCATGTACATGAACGCGGTGTAGTCGGAAACCCGCGCCGCCTGTTGCATGTTGTGGGTCACGATGACGATGGTGAACTTGGATTTCAGCTCGTAGATCAGCTCTTCGACTTTCAGCGTGGAGATCGGGTCGAGTGCCGAGCAAGGTTCGTCGAGCAGCAGCACTTCCGGCTCAACCGCGATGGTGCGGGCAATGACCAGACGCTGTTGCTGACCGCCGGACAGGCCGAGGGCCGAGTCGTGCAGACGGTCTTTGACTTCGTCCCACAGCGCCGCGCCTTTCAAGGCCCACTCGACGGCTTCGTCGAGGATGCGCTTCTTGTTGATGCCCTGGATGCGCAGGCCGTAGACCACGTTTTCGTAGATGGTCTTGGGGAACGGGTTGGGCTTCTGGAACACCATGCCCACGCGACGACGCAGCTCGGCCACGTCTTCGCCCTTGCGGTAGATATTGGTGCCGTAGAGGTTGATGGCACCGTCTACGCGGCAGCCGTCCACCAGGTCGTTCATGCGGTTGAAGGTGCGCAGCAGCGTGGACTTACCGCAGCCCGACGGGCCGATGAAGGCGGTCACGCGCTGCTTGGGGATGTTCATGCTGACGTCGAACAGCGCCTGCTTTTCACCGTAGTACAGGCTCAGGCCCGGCACTTCGATGGCCACGGTTTCCTGGGCCAGGCTCAGGCTCTGCTTGTCGCGACCCAGGGCAGACATGTTGATGCCGTGGGTGTGGGTGTCTTGTTGCATGGTCTCACTCCGTTCGTAGCTGCCAGCCTTTAGCTGCAAGCTGCAAGATTTGAGCAAAAGCGGCTTGTAGCTTGCCGCTTGTGGCTAATAGCTTTAGCTGTCTAGCGCTTTGTATTTTTCGCGCAGGTGGTTACGGATCCACACCGCCGACAAGTTGAGCGTGGCGATCACCAGCACCAGCAGCAACGCAGTGGCGTACACCAGCGGCCGTGCGGCTTCGACGTTAGGGCTCTGGAAGCCGACGTCATAGATATGGAAGCCCAGGTGCATGATCTTCTGGTCCAGGTGCAGGTACGGGTAGTTGCCATCCAGCGGCAGCGACGGCGCCAGTTTCACCACACCGACCAGCATCAGCGGCGCCACTTCGCCCGCGGCGCGGGCCACGGCGAGGATCATGCCGGTCATCATCGCCGGGCTGGCCATCGGCAGCACGATCTTCCACAGCGTTTCCGCCTTGGTCGCGCCCAGTGCCAGGGAGCCTTCGCGTACGGTGCGAGGAATCCGCGCCAGGCCCTCTTCGGTGGCCACGATCACCACCGGCACCGCGAGCAGCGCCAGGGTCAGCGAGGCCCACAGCAGGCCCGGCGTGCCGAAGGTCGGCGCCGGCAGGGCTTCGGCGAAGAACAGGCGGTCAACCGAACCACCCAATACATACACGAAGAAGCCCAGGCCGAACACGCCGTAGACGATGGCCGGTACACCGGCCAGGTTGTTCACAGCGATACGGATGACGCGGGTCAGGGTGTTCTGCTTGGCGTATTCACGCAGGTACACCGCCGCCAGCACGCCGAACGGGGTGACGATCATCGCCATGATCAGGGTCATCATCACGGTGCCGAAGATGGCCGGGAAAATCCCGCCTTCGGTGTTGGCTTCCCGTGGGTCATCGCTGAGGAATTCCCAGACCTTGCTGAAGTAGAAGCCGATCTTGGTGATCGTGCCCATGGCGTTCGGCTGATAGGCGTGCACCACTTTGCCGATGCCGATTTCCACTTCCTTGCCGTTGCCGTCGCGGGCGGTCAGCGCGTCGCGGTTGAACTGGGCGTGCAGGTCGGCCAGGCGGGCTTCGATGTCCTGGTAGCGGGCATTCAGTTCTGCGCGGTCAGCATCCATGTCGGCCTGGGCGGCAGCGTCGAGCTTGCCTTCCAGCTCCAGCTTGCGGCCGTGCAGGCGGATACGTTCGAGACCGGCGTTGATCGCGCCGATGTCGGATTTCTCCAGGGTCTTGAGCTGAGCGGCCAGCTTGTTGACGCGATCCACACGGGCCTGCAGCTCCGGCCATGCGGCCTCGCCTTCGGCGATGACCTTGCCGTCCTGCTTGACGTTGACCAGGGTGCCGTAGAAATTGCCCCACTCACGACGCTCGATGGTCATCAGGTTCGCCGGCGTGGTCTGGTCCTTGAGCCACTCGCCGACGATCCAGGTGAAGTCGTTGCCGTTCAGGTCACGGTTGCCGACCTTGATCAGCTCGCGGGTCATGAACTCCGGGCCTTGGTCCGGCACCGGCAGGCCAGCGCTTTTCAGGCGCTCGCGAGGCACTTCTTCTTTCTGCACCACTTCGCCGATGACGATATGGTTGGCCTGGCCCGGCACGTTGTAGTTGGCCTGGATCAGGTCGGCCGGCCAGAAGTGGCCGAGGCCACGCACGGCAATCACCGCCAGCAAACCAATGGTCATGATGACCGCGATGGACACCGCGCCACCGCTGATCCAGACGCCGGGGGCGCCGCTCTTGAACCATCCATTCAGGGAGTTCTGTTTCACAGACTTCTACCTTTCTTAAAGCGACGAGTATTTCTTGCGCAGACGCTGACGGATCAGCTCCGCGAGGGTGTTCATGATGAAGGTGAACAGCAGCAGCACCAGCGCCGAGAGGAACAGCACGCGGTAGTGACTGCCGCCGACTTCCGACTCGGGCATTTCCACCGCCACGTTGGCCGCCAGGGTGCGCAGGCCCTCGAACAGGTTCATCTCCATCACCGGGGTGTTACCGGTGGCCATCAACACGATCATGGTCTCGCCGACAGCACGGCCCATGCCGATCATCAGCGCCGAGAAGATACCCGGGCTGGCGGTCAGGATGACCACGCGTGTCATGGTCTGCCACGGTGTGGCGCCCAAGGCCAGCGAGCCCAGGGTCAAGCCGCGCGGCACGCTGAACACGGCGTCTTCGGCGATGGAGTAGATGTTCGGGATCACTGCGAAGCCCATGGCCAACCCGACTACCAGAGCGTTGCGCTGGTCGTAGGTGATGCCCAGGTCGTGGGAGATCCACATGCGCATGTCGCCGCCGAAGAACCAGGTTTCCAGGTACGGGCTCATGTACAGCGAGAGCCAGCCCACGAACAGGATCACCGGGATCAGGATCGCGCTTTCCCAACCATCGGGAACTCGCAGGCGGATCGATTCAGGCAAGCGGCTGAAGACAAAACCGGCCACCAGGATGCCAATCGGCAATAGCATCAACAGGCTGAAGATGCCCGGTAGATGCCCTTCCACATACGGCGCCAGGAAAAGGCCGGCGAAGAAGCCGAGGATCACCGTCGGCATGGCTTCCATCAGTTCGATCACCGGCTTGACCTTGCGACGCAGGCTCGGGGCCATGAAGTACGCGGTGTAGATCGCGGCGGCAACGGCCAGAGGTGCAGCCAGCAGCATGGCGTAGAACGCAGCCTTCAGGGTGCCGAAGGTCAGCGGGGCCAGGCTCATCTTGGGTTCGAAATCGGTGTTGGCGGCGGTCGATTGCCAGACGTATTTAGGCTCGTCGTAGTTCTCGTACCAAACCTTGCTCCACAGTGCGCTCCACGACACTTCCGGGTGCGGGTTGTCGAGCATCAACGGCTGCAGCTTGCCGCCGGCTTCGACGATCACGCGGTTGGCCCGTGGCGACATGCCGTACACGCCTTGGCCATCGACTACAGGGTCGACCAACAGGGTGCGGTGCGCGGTGCTGTGGAACACGCCGAACTTGCCGGAAGCATCGAGGGCGGTGAAGCCTTTGCGACGTTCTTCGGCAGAAATTTCTACGATAGGCGTTGTTCCCATCTGGAAGGTGCGGATCTGCTTGAAGCGCTGCTCGCCATCCGGGTCGCGGGCCATGAACCACTGGGCCAGGCCGCCTTTGGAGTTACCGACGATCAGCGAAATACCGCCCACCAGTTGCGTGCTGGCGGTGATTTCGGCCGTGCCGTCTTCGAGCAATTTGTAGCGCCCGTTGAGGCTCTTGTCGCGCAGGCTGAACACATCGGCCAGGGCGCGGCCGTTGATCACGTACAACCATTGCTGGCGTGGGTCGATGAAGATCGCCTTCACCGGCTCGGTCATCTGCGGCAGTTCGATGCGCTTCTGCTCGCTGGTGACTTCGCCGGTCATCATGTTTTCTTCGCGGCTCAGGGACAGCACGTTCAAGTGCGAACCGGCGGAACCTGCAACCACCAAGGTAGAATCGGTGGCGTTAAGGGCGACATGCTCCAGTGGGCGACCGGCGTCATCCAGCACGATCGGCGTTTCACCGTAGGGGTATTCGATCGCAGGGGTAATGGTTTTCTTGCCGTCCGGGTAGGACACTTTATAAGTGTGGCGGAACACCATGGACTGGCCATTGGACAGACCGAGGATCACCAACGGGCTACCGGGCTGGTCTTCACCGATAGAGGCAACGCGGGTGCCGGCAGGCAGTGGCAGGTCGACGCGCTTGAGTTCAGCGCCGGTTTCCACATTAAAGAACAGTGCCTGGCCCTTGTCGGAAACCCGCATGGCGACTTGGTTCTGTTCTTCGAGGGAGATCATCAGCGGCTTGCCCGCGTCCTGGATCCAGGCCGGGGTCAGGGCGTCTTCCTTGGTCAATGAGGCACCTTGGAACAGCGGCGCGACGACATAAGCAAGAAAGAAGAAAATCAGGGTGATGGCGCCGAGGACGGCGAGGCCGCCGACCAGCACATACCAACGGGTCAGGCGATCCTTGAGCGCGCGAATGCGGCGCTTGCGTTGCAGCTCAGGCGTATTGAAATCAATGCGCTTGGGGGGAGAAGTCGTCGTCATGGTGGAATTGGCCAGATCATTCATGCGCACACCCTAGCGATCCTGTATGACAGAAAGATGACAGTGCAGTGACGCAACAAATCCGCCGCGAAGCAAGGCTGGCAGCGGACTAGAAAATTCGGATGCGGGGCCGGTACTCCGGCCCCGCAGAGGCAATCAGTTGCCTTCTTTCAGACCCAGGTCAGCCAGGGCCTTGGCGGCGACTTTGGCTGGCAGTGGGATGTAGCCGTCTTTCACCACAACTTCCTGGCCCTGTTTGGACAGAACCAGCTTCACGAACTCAGCTTCCAGCGGGGCCAGAGGCTTGTTCGGGGCTTTGTTGACGTACACGTAGAGGAAACGCGACAGCGGGTATTTGCCGTTCAGGGCGTTTTCTTCACTGTCTTCGATGAAGTCAGTGCTGCCTTTCTTGGCCAAGGCCACGGTTTTCACACTGGCGGTCTTGTAGCCGATGCCCGAGTAACCGATGCCGTTCAGCGAGGAGCTGATCGACTGCACGACCGAAGCCGAGCCAGGTTGTTCGTTCACGTTTGGCTTGTAGTCGCCTTTGCACAGGGCCTCTTCTTTGAAGTAGCCGTAGGTGCCGGATACCGAGTTACGACCGAACAGCTGAACCGGCTTGTTGGCCAGGTCGCCGGTCACACCCAGGTCACCCCAGGTTTTCACGTCGGCTTTGCCACCGCACAGACGAGTCGAGGAGAAGATCGCGTCGACTTGTTCCATGGTCAGGTGCTGGATCGGGTTGTCCTTGTGCACGAACACGGCCAGGGCATCCACGGCAACCGGGATAGCGGTTGGCTTGTAGCCGTACTTCTGCTCGAAGGCCGCCAGCTCGGTGTCCTTCATCTTGCGGCTCATCGGGCCCAGGTTGGAGGTGCCTTCAGTCAGCGCAGGTGGCGCAGTAGCAGAACCGGCAGCTTGAATCTGGATGTTGACGTTCGGGTATTCCTTTTTGTAACCCTCGGCCCACAGGGTCATCAGGTTAGCCAGGGTATCGGAACCGACGCTGGACAAGTTGCCCGACACACCAGTGGTCTTCACGTACGCCGGGATTGCCGGATCAACACCAGCGGCCACCGCGTTGGCGGTCGCAACGCCAGCAGCGACAAAAGTCATTGCCGCCATCAAACGTTTCAGTTTCATGCCTTGCTCCTAGCAGATAGGGATAGTTGGATCGGGGCCAAGTATCGGGAGGCCGTGTGAACACTCTATGTCTGGAATGTGACAGTTAGATGAAAGGCCACTATTGGCAAGGAGAAGGGGCGCAGCGAGGAGTTGCCATCGCTCCCACGCAGGGCGCGGGAGCGATAATGTCAAGGAATCAGCGCGAACGCTTCCACAGATACCCACCCACCACCATCCCCATCAAGCACAGGGCGGCAACGTAGTAAGCCGGACCCATCGGGCTTTCCTTCATCAGCAGCGACACCGCCAGCGGCGTCAGCCCGCCGAATACGGCGTAGGCCACGTTGTAGGAGAACGACAGGCCACTGAAGCGCACCACAGGCGGAAAAGCCTTGACCATCACGTAGGGAACGACGCCGATGGTGCCCACGAACAGGCCGGTCAGTGCGTACAGCGGGAACAACCAATCCGGGTGGGCCATAAGGCTGTGATACAGCGTCCAGGACGTCGCCAGCAGCAGTGCGCAACCGGTGACCAGCACGCGGCCGGCGCCGAAGCGGTCGGCTAATGCACCGGAAGCGATGCAACCCAGGCTCAGGGTGACAATGGCCAGGCTGTTGGCCTGCAGCGCAACAGTCGGGCTGAAGTGGTAGACGGTTTGCAGCACGGTCGGGGTCATCAGGATGACCACCACGACGCCAGCCGACAGCAGCCAGGTCAGCAGCATCGACAACACGATGGCGCCACGGTGATCACGCAGGACCGCGCGCAAAGGCAGTTCGGCGGCCAGGGTCTTGCGCTGCTGCATTTCGGCAAAGATCGGTGTTTCATGCAGCCAGCGGCGCAGGTACACCGACAGCAGGCCGAACACGCCGCCGAGCAGGAACGGGATGCGCCAGGCGAAATCCGAGACCTGCTCCGGGCTATAAAGCGTATTGATCGCCGTGGCCACCAGCGAACCCAGCAAGATACCGGCAGTCAGGCCGCTGGTCAGGGTGCCGCAGGCGTAGCCGATATGGCGTGGCGGTACGTGTTCGGAGACGAACACCCAGGCGCCTGGCACTTCACCACCAATCGCAGCGCCCTGGATGATGCGCATCAGCAGCAACAGCACCGGTGCCCACAGGCCGATCTGCGCGTAGGTCGGCAGCAGGCCCATGATCAGGGTCGGCACGGCCATCATGAAGATGCTCAGGGTGAACATTTTCTTGCGGCCCAGCAGGTCGCCGAAGTGCGCCATGATAATGCCGCCCAGGGGGCGCGCCAGGTAGCCGGCGGCGAAGATGCCGAAGGTCTGCATCATGCGCAGCCATTCAGGCATGTCCACGGGGAAGAAGAGTTTCCCGACCACGGTGGCGAAAAACACGAAAATGATGAAATCATAAAACTCCAGCGCCCCGCCCAAGGCAGACAGCGACAGGGTTTTGTAGTCGTTGCGGGTCAGCGGGCGCGAAGGTTGCGCACTGCTTGCGGGCACGGAGGACATGGCAAGGCTTCTCTTATAGTAGTCGGGACGGCAAGCCCGGGACTTGCGGCAGGCTTGGCAAGATAGCAAATCGCTAGAAAAAGCACAGCGTTGAGCGAATAACAGTTCAAAGACGCTAAATATTCCCCTTTAACTGCGCACAGAAGCACAGTTGCCGGAAAAAGCCGCGATACAGCCGCTAAATGCCGACCAAATGAACGCCCAGAGGTCGTCGTGGCGCCAGGGTCTCGATATACTCGGCCCCTGCAAGCGCCAGAACCGCAGTCTTGAGGGGCTGCTGTGCCAAAACGCCGTTGGGTGCCATCCAGCCGATTTGGCAGAGTTTCCCTTTAGTACGCCTTACGAGAAACGCATCACGCGGTGTATGTTGGTGCTGAAACGTTTTTTCGAAGACGGCTATCCACTAAGCGTTACGGGTCAGAGGCCCTCGGCATGATCGAACTCGAACAAGAAGATCCTATCCCGCAAGGCGATCTCGCCCTGCAAATCACCGCGCTCCCGCGTGAAACCAACGGTTTTGGCGACATCTTCGGCGGCTGGCTGGTCGCACAGATGGACCTGGCCGGCACCGCCATGGCCAGCAAGGTTGCAGGTGGGCGTGTCGCCACGGTGGCCATTGATCGCATGGCGTTCCTGGTGCCGGTCGCGGTGGGCGCGCAGCTCTCCTTTTATACCCAGGCCCTGGAGATCGGCCGCAGCTCGATCCAGATGATGGTCGAAGTGTGGAGCGACGACCCGCTGTCCAGCGAATGGCGCAAGGTGACCGAGGCGGTATTTGTATTCGTCGCCATCGACGGCAGCGGTCGCACGCGCTCGGTTCCTTCGCGCGCACGTTAAACCTCGCCGGGTTTTGACGGTCAATTGCCCCATTGCCTGCCACCAAGAGTGCTTTGTTATGCCGACGCCCCACGTTGAAACCGTGAAAATCGACGAGCTGGACTGCTGGCGCATCCGCCACAACGGTGCCGAACTGATGGTGGCCCAACAGGGCGCGCATATCTTCAGTTACCAGCGCGCCGGCGAGCAGCCGATGATCTGGCCGAACCCTGAAGCGGTGTTCAAAAAGGGCAAGGGCATCCGTACCGGCGTACCGGTGTGCTGGCCTTGGTTTGGCGTATTCGACCGCAACCCGCAAAGCGTGAAGGCGATGCGCCAGAGCGGTCAGCCGGCCGGCGCCCATGGTTTCGTGCGTACAGCGCTGTGGACGTTGGCCGCGAGCAAGCTTGAAGGTGAAGCGTTGCGGGTGGATCTGGTGCTACCCGTCCCGGCAGGCGGCTTTCCTGGCTGGCCCCATCAGGTCGACCTCAAACTGAGCCTGTTGCTGGACGACCAGTTGCACATCCACCTCACCAGCCACAACCGTGGCACCGACACCGTAACCCTCAGCCAGGCGCTGCACACCTACTTCGCCGTCAGCGATGTACGCAATGTGCAGGTCGAAGGGCTGGACGGGCGTGCCTATATCGATACCGCAGACAATTGGGCCGAGAAGACACAATCCGGCCCGCTGCACTTCACCGCCGAGACTGATCGCATCTACCTCGACACGCCGTCACAGTTGAACATCGTCGACAAGGACTGGCAGCGCCGCATTCAGCTCACTGCCGAGGGTTCGAAGTCGACGGTGATCTGGAACCCCTGGACCGAACGCGCCAAGGCGTTTGACGACATGTCCGATGATGGCTGGCCAGGCATGCTGTGCATCGAGACGGCGAATGTGCTGGATGATGTGGTGGTGCTGGCACCGGGGCAAAGCCACACGCTGGCGGTCAGTATCACTGCAGCCCCGTTGTAATCTTCCTCGCGGGCACCCCGTTGATGGATGCAGGTCCGGCGCACTGCCCTTTGGTGCGGCGGATCGCTGCATCATTTATGTAGAGCCTCAAGTCTAAGCAGCCTCGTTATGGTGCAAAAAACGCATCTGACAAAGGCCCCTTCGATGACTCCTTCTCTCCTGGAAGTAACGCAACAGCCTCCCGCTCACGCCGCCCAACTCATGGTCAAGTGGAACGACGCAGTAACAGAGATCCTCCGCGCCCAACCTTCACTGACCTTTTGCGCCAATCAGCTCGTCCTGGAGGCGCTCGCCAAATCCCTTGATAAGCACCCCACCGAACACCTCTACCTGAAAAATCCTGAGGACTCCCTGATTGATTCGCCCAGCGCAAACGACAGGACGCTGCAAACCCTGGCGCAGGACGCGCTCCATCAATGTCGGATTCCGGCGTATTACCACCAGCGCAGTGACTTCTATCTCTATAAAAACGGCGCATTTCTGCGCCTGGGTGACGCGGGCCAGATAGCAATCAGAACCCTGATGAATCAGTTGCTGGGGGTTGAGTACTACCTCAATGACCTCAACCAGTTCTGGCGTTCCAATCACAGTGCAACCCAACAACCCCGTAGTACCTATATCGCTCAAGCCCTCGCGTTTCTGATCCAGTGCGAGGCGTCATTGCGATTCGAAACGGCGTCCCTTGACCCCGCCAGTGTCGCGTTGGTCCGGCAACTGGGCACAGCCGCCCTGCCCGGCACCCTGAACCTCTTTCACCTCAACCTGCAAGACACCACAGGACCCGATGAACTGGCGCTGGTCGGTGCGTTCGCCCTGTGCACCTGGCCACTGGATGAACGCCGAACCTCCAACCCCACGGTGCTCTACCTGCCGAGGCAAGGCCTGATCGGGTTCACCAGCCCCACGGCGCTGAAGACACATATCACCCGGTTGTTTAAAACAGAGCCTGGGCGTGAACAGCTGCTGGTCAGCCTTGCTCATCGCCACCACCCGGCGTTTACAAGCCTGGCGCCACGGGCCAACAAAGATGCGCGGGTCAATCTGGTGCCGGTCACTGGCGTGAAGCATTTTTTCCAGCATCAAGTTGGCCTGTTGCTCAGCAAGCAACGTCAGGATATCGAGTACCACTGGGCCGTTCATCGCGACGCCCCGGAGGGCGTGGTGAAAAAAATCGACCAGGCGGCCAGCCTGTTTGCACTGCTGGATTTCAGCCGGTCCATCACGCAGCATGCCCGGCCGCTCTTGATCACCCGCGCACAACAAAGGGGGGCGGCGGTTACGGCCCAGCAGCAGTTGATGCAAACACAGGCCGACCGACTGATTGACTTCCCTGGCCTGCTGGCCCAGTTGAACAGCCTCCAGGCGGGGGCTACGCAGCAACCACTGGCAGATGCGTTCTTTACGCCTCATCGCCAATCACCGCTGTTCAAGGCATGCACGCGGGCTGTGGAGGTGTTGAATAAACTCGAGGATGACAGCGACTTTGCAGACTGGATGCGCCAACGGTCCAGCCCAGCCGAGATCGACTGGTCGCCCCTGCGGGTATTGGAAAAGCTCGTCAATAACCAGCCAGCGCTGGCGGACTCGCCGCTGACCCGCTTTACCGTTCAGGGCGTGCTGCTGCCCCTGAGCACGGTGCCGATCTATTGGCGCAACGATGTCAACGTCTTGATAGCGGCGCGACGGGACGTCGGTGACGGCATTCGCGCAGACGGCACCGTTCGGCTTGATCTTGCACTCAAGTTCTATGCAGTTCCCATCGCGGCGGATAATCCGCTGCAACAGATGATTGAGCGACTTCAGGAACACGCCGCCTCTCTGTCGCTGGACCTGGGTGCAGGCGAACTGCCTTTTGATCAGCTCATGGATGAACAAGACGATGCCAACCTGCAACGACGGATCAACCAGCAACTCATCACTGGCAACGGTTCGATGTTCAAGCAGTTGACCCTGCACTTTCTGACACCCCAACGCGAAGCCCAGGCGCTGAAGACCCCCACAGTTGTGCTCGAACAATGGTTCAAGACGCGCCAATGCCTTGAGTTCGGCAATCAATTGGTCAAAACATTGGACTGGTACACCGCCGAGGGTGAGAACCCACCGGAGAAAGTGCTGCGCAACCTGGTCTGGCGCACGCTTTGGCTGAATTTTGAACGCCCAAAAGGCAAAGCTCGCACGACCGTCGCCGGAGAAGAAATAGCCACCCCCCTGCACTGGGGCTACAACTACAGCTACATTCATCGACAACTTGAGCAGTCCCTGAGCCACAACTGCCAGCTCACTCCTGGCGGTATCCAATTGGCCAAGCGCCTGCTGCAAAAGGCTTCCGCCTCGGAGGTTTGGGTAAGGGACATTCCTGACGACCTGCATTACGCCAGCTCCATCGCCTGGGTGAATTTCAAGGCAGCCGTGGCGCTTGCACACGCCATTACACCCGGCTCAGCTCAACACATGACCTTCCCACAACTGCTCGGCTTACTGGCTACGACAAGCGACAACACGACGCCCGAGCAAACACTGGTGATCGCGCTGGCCCGGCTGGGACCCACGCTGGAATGGGCCAAGGCCAACGGCGTACTGACGAGCGAAAGCCATGAACACACGCCTGAACAAGCCCAACTGGCTGTAGAAGCCTTGGAGGAGCACGAACAAGAGATAATCCAGGCAACGACAACCATTTCCCAAGCGCCCCCTGGCCGCTGGCGCTTCACCTCAGACGAAGCGTTCGAGCGGGGATTCAGTGATTACCTGAGCGGCGCCAAATCGGCTTACCAAACCTTTATCCGAGCGTTGCTGCCCAACCTGCCACTGCCTGACCGCAGCGCGATCGAAAACGGCGAGGTCACGCTGTACGCCCTGCGCCAGGAACTGCAACACGTGACGGTTGAGCGCGAAACCCCACAGAACATCGCGGCCGCACGGGGACGTCACGGCTTTATCATCCAGGCCCGGGATAAGCACCGCACCACTTACTATGAGGTGTTCCCTCGCGCGGCAGTGATCCGTGCGCGTCCAGACATTCAAACACTGACGGTCAATGGCAAGGTTTCCGTGGAATCCACCGGCGGCTCAAGCCGCTCGGGCAAGGCAGCCTTTCGCCGCGCAACGTCTATGCCCTTCGATTGGGCCGCGTATCAACAGGGCCAGCGCCCGCGCGAAACGGTGTCCAGCCTGTTGATTGCCGAGCCCATCGGTCAGGTGTTGCCAGCCACTGCGCCAGTCCCTTCGGAGTACCTGCGGGCCGCACAAACATTGACTTCGGCGCGCAGTCGACAACTGGCCGCCATCGTTGCCGATGCGTTGTTTCACACGGACGAGTCCCAACTCAAATTGTCCGCCCAACGCAACACCTCAGCGCTTGAGGCGGCACACGAAACCATTAACGACTTCAGCTTCTACGCCAAGATGCTGGTGCCTTTCTGGGGCGGGATAGAGGACATCGCCTCGGGCGACCCACAACGCGTGGAAAGCGGCGCGTTGTCGCTCTTCACCGACGTGCTCTCCTTCGCCGCCCCCATCGGTAAATACGTTGGCGGTTCGGCGCGCCTGGTTGCACAAGCCGGGAGGATCAGTTTTCAGGCGGCGCTGCCGAGATTCGCGACCCTCACCAAAACGTTTTTGCTCGCTTCCCTCAAAGAACTCAACCCGCTGGAAGCCGTACCGTCCTTGCTCAAGATCGGCGGCTTGAGTGCGCTGCGGCTCAGCGTTGCAGCCGCACGCCAGGTGGACGCAGGCCTGGCGTTGTTCAGGAAGACCCTCGTCAAACCATTGTTCATGCCCTCTGGCCGAACGCTACAGCCGGTCGACCCGCAAACCTGGAAACCCCTTGAGACGCAGGACAGTCTGTTTACCGTGGCAGGCATCGACCACGTGCCTATGCGCAGCGTCGGCACCGACCTGTTGCCGGAGTACCGCCTGATTGATCCGTTGACCAACCAAGCGTTCGGGCCGCGGTACATCCCGTTTGGCGAAGAGGGGCTGCAACGTATCCCGGACCTCGACGGCTACATCGCGCACGTTCCGTATGAACAGAGCGCGGAATTCAGCCGCCGGACCAACGGTGTCTACGATGGCAAGAATCAGCAGAGTTATGTCCGTTCCCGCGGCCAATGGTATGGGGTCGAAACGCGCCACGGCCTCGCAGGCGACACGGAGTTCTATATCGTTCACCCGCACAACAAGACACGTCCTGCGCACCGCATCGTCAACAAGGACGGAGTGTGGACGCCGGTCGGCGAAAGTGGGCATGCCGGGGGGAAAAGGCTGGAGGAGCTTAAAAAAGCCAAAGCTGAACGGGATGCGCACTATCAACAAGCATACGAGACAATGGACACCGCGACACACCTGCTGGATCAGGCCACCCAATCGACCGAATTCAATACGATAAACCTGCTGTTCGACAAATCGTTCCTACACCAGGAAGCCGTCCAGGAACTGGGCCTGGTACACGCAAGGCACACCGAGTTGCGAATCTTCGACCCCAAGGATTTCGCCACGACACCGGACTTTGGCAGATCACGGTTGAGCGATGCCATTGATGTGGCAAACAACCTCAGCCCGCGTTATTCGGCAGTCGTTGATGATCTGGAGGGCTATCTGGAGGCTCAGCAAAAAAGCCTTCAGCGGGTGAAAGAGACTGGCGCATTCCAGGGGCAAGACACACTCATCCTTAAACCGCTCAACGACTTTCTCGACGCTAAACGCAGCGCCGTTAACACCATTATTGAACAGACCAAGGCGTTGAAGTCTTTACTGGACGCCGAACTGGAACGGATGCTGGACACCCTGGAAAAACTCCCAGCGCCGAAAGCCGGACCATCGCCCGTCACCCCGCCTGCGCCTGGCACGTCGAAACTGTCCACCCAACCTACGCCGAAAAATCGTATTCCCATACTGATCGCCGGCGACCAGCCCCGCACCACTAAAACCGTGCTTGCCAAACCCAGGACCGAGAACAGCGACGTTGCCGACATCCTAGACAGCGAGGATCAGCGCATCGCCACCTATATCAAGTCTGGCGAGGACAAGCTCTGGATCAAATCGACCATTCAGGTTAAAGAGCCCAGTGCACCAGCCTCTTCCAGCCAGACGAACCTGACTCAGGAGCTGAACGCCGCCACCAAGAAAATGCAGGACGTGCTAGAGGAACAGGATGACCTCATCGTGTTTTACAGGAACAAAGCATCGGCCGAACCCGCGGGTGTCGAAGACCGTATCAGGCTGGGCGCAGCCAAGCTCAATCAAGGCGCCGATGACCTTGAGGCAGCCTGCATCTCCGTCATCAATGAGACAGCTCGACAGGGTCTACTGGCGCAAGTACGGCATTTTAGGGAACACGCGACCCGCTTGAACACAATGGCCAAACTGCTGCGTCTGGACCTCGTTATCAAGCAAGCGCCCGATGCCAATGCCTTGGAGTTCTTGCACAGCCAGCCCGGGGTTCTAAGCACCCGCAAAACCCTTGACCGGGTCGCCGGCACCCGACAATCAAAAAAACCTGGTACCGAAAAGTGGATCAAGGTTCCGGACTTTCTGGATGAGTTCGAGATCCATGCCAAAGGCAAGTTGTGGGCCTACGCGCACCTGCACTATGAGCAGGCGTCCCATAGCGTCCCTGCCAAATCCCATCTCAAGACGCCGGCACAGCGGGCGTTAGGGGCAACCGCCCAAGTCGAGGCCGCTCGCCAGGGCCGACGATTGGATATTCATCGCGCAGAGATCTATTGGCCACAAGCCAAGCGGGTGTTTTATCCCGATGCAGGGCGTTAAAGATCCGACTCCTTGACCACCCGTACCTTGCCGGCATCCAACGCGTAGGCGGCGTCCGCCAGGTCGTTGTTGACCTTTTCGACCTTGAGGGTGCCGGTCACCCACAGCGGCGTGTAGATATCATCCAGCTTCAAGCCCTTGGGGTAGCGCACCAGCACCAGCTGATTGGGCGGTGGCGGCGGCACGTGGATGCACGCGCCTGGGTACGGTACGAGGAAGAACAAGGTGCTGCGACCCTTGGCGTCGGTTTCCAACGGCACCGGGTAGCCACCGATACGGATGTCCTTGCCATTCATGGCCGCCACGGTCTTGGTCGAATACATCACCGCCGGCAACCCCTTGCTCTGCTTCAAGCCACCTTTATCGGTAAAGGTGCCCTGGGCTTCGGGGGAGTTGTGGTCGATCTCGGGCATGGCTTCGAGGGCTTTCTGGTCGGAAAGCGGCATCAGGTCGAGCCAGTCGGTTTCCGGCAGTTCACCGGCGTGCGCCAGGCCAGGGCCCAGCAAAAGGAACATCAACAAAAGACGGCGCATGGAGAAGCTCGGCAAGTACAGGTGCCGAGCATTCTAGCCCCCTGCGCCTGCGCAGCGCAGAGGACTTTGTCGGCAGATTACTTCTTTTTGATCAGGCCGTAGATCACCAGCAGGATGATCGCACCAACCAGGGCACCGATGAAGCCTGCACCTTGGCCTGCCTGGTAGATACCCAGCGCCTGACCACCGTAGGTCGCGGCCAGGGAGCCGGCGATACCCAGCAGGATGGTCATGATCCAACCCATGCTGTCGTCGCCTGGTTTCAGGAAACGCGCCAGCAGGCCGACGATCAAGCCGATAAAGATGGTTCCGATGATACCCATGGCATTTCCCTCTGATTGAAGTGAGCTATGCCAAAGCCTAGTCAGGCTTTGGCATCCTGCAATCAGAGAGACGACGGTCACCAATGGTTCCCGTCGGACTTGCCTTATTGCTCGGCGATCAGCGCTTCAACCTTGAGGATCTGCGCTTCCAATGTCGCGCGGTCCTTGCAGCGCAGGTTGGCGTGGCCGACCTTGCGCCCAGCCTTGAAGGCCTTGCCATAGTGATGCAGGTGGCAGTCATCGATGGCGATGACTTTTTCCACCGCCGGCACCGTGCCGATGAAGTTGAGCATCGCGCTCTCGCCAACCTTGGCCGTGGAGCCCAGCGGCAAGCCCGCGACCGCCCGCAGGTGGTTTTCGAACTGGCTGCACTCGGCGCCTTCGGTGGTCCAGTGCCCGGAGTTGTGCACGCGCGGAGCAATTTCGTTGGCCTTGAGGCCACCGTCGACTTCAAAGAACTCGAACGCCATCACGCCGACGTAATCCAGTTGCTTGAGCACACGGCTGGAATAATCTTCCGCCAGGGCCTGCAACGGGTGGTCGGTACTGGCGACGGACAGCTTGAGGATGCCGCTGTCGTGGGTGTTGTGCACCAACGGGTAGAAGCGGGTTTCGCCATCACGGGCACGCACGGCGATCAGCGAGACTTCGCCGGTGAACGGCACGAAGCCTTCCAGCAAGCAGGCGACGCTGCCCAGTTCGGCAAAGGTGCCGACCACATCAGCGGCGGTGCGCAGGACTTTCTGGCCCTTGCCGTCGTAACCCAGGGTGCGGGTTTTCAGCACGGCCGGCAGGCCGATGCTGGCGACGGCAGCATCCAGGTCCGCCTGGGACTGGATGTCGGCGAAGGCCGGGGTTGGAATGCCCAGGTCCTTGAACATGCTTTTCTCGAACCAGCGGTCGCGGGCGATGCGCAAGGCTTCGGCGCTCGGGTACACCGGCACGAACTGCGAGAGGAAGGCCACGGTTTCAGCCGGCACGCTTTCGAACTCGAAGGTCACCAGGTCAACTTCGTCAGCCAGTTGGCGCAGGTGGTCCGGGTCGCTGTAGTCAGCCCGCAGGTGTTCACCCAACGCAGCTGCGCAAGCGTCCGGCGCCGGATCCAGGAAAGCGAAGTTCATCCCCAGCGGGGTTCCCGCCAAGGCCAGCATGCGGCCCAATTGGCCGCCACCGATTACACCGATTTTCATCGTCAACAACCTCAGGCGATGCGTGGGTCTGGATTGTCCAGCACGCTGTCTGTCTGCTCAGCACGGAATTTTTTCAGCACCGCGTGGAACTGCGGGTGCTTGGCGCCCAGGATACTGGCGGACAGCAGGGCGGCGTTGATCGCGCCGGCCTTGCCGATCGCCAGGGTCGCCACCGGAATGCCGGCCGGCATCTGCACGATGGACAACAGCGAATCCACGCCCGAGAGCATCGCCGATTGCACCGGCACGCCGAGAACCGGCAGGTGGGTCTTGGCCGCACACATGCCTGGCAGGTGCGCTGCACCGCCGGCACCGGCGATGATCACCTCGATGCCACGGGATTCTGCTTCATCGGCATACTGGAACAGCAAATCCGGGGTGCGGTGGGCAGAGACCACTTTCACTTCATACGGAATGCCGAGTTTTTCCAGCATATCGGCGGTGTGGCTAAGGGTGGACCAATCGGACTTGGAGCCCATGATCACGCCAACCAATGCACTCATCGTCGTGCCTCTTCTCTCTGGGCGCCCGCAGGCGCGTCAAAAAACAACAAGCCACGCGGGAAATCCGGCGTGGCTTGTTGTACGAATTAAGGCCGGTTGGACCGGCCGAAGGCCGCGCAGTATACCGTAATAATCGAGATAAACAGCCCCTTGGATGACCATCTGTCTAGCGGTGCAAACCGGCGGTTTTATTGACTCTGAGGTCAGCGATCCCCCGCCGGATTCTGCGCTGCTCCACCTTCCAGTTTTCGCCACAGCAACCGCACATTCGCCTTACGGACCAAGGCACAGCGATACAGGCGGATTTCCAGCGGC
The DNA here is from genome assembly GCF_001579805.1 of Pseudomonas azotoformans. Classification (NCBI taxonomy): domain Bacteria; kingdom Pseudomonadati; phylum Pseudomonadota; class Gammaproteobacteria; order Pseudomonadales; family Pseudomonadaceae; genus Pseudomonas; species Pseudomonas azotoformans. Next base: position 1,360,272 of record NZ_CP014546.1, read on the forward strand.
ACATGCCATTGCGGCCCGCCGCACACCACCAACTCACCTCGGGCCAACTCCGCCCGCACGCTCAGTTGCGGCACCCAGGCGATACCCAAGCCTTCCAGAGCCATGCTCTTGAGGCTGTCAGCCATGGCGGTTTCATACACCGTGGTAAAGCGCAGTGCACGTTGACGCAACAGCAAGTGCACGGAGCGGCCGAGAAAAGCACCCGCGCTGTAGGCCAAAAGCGGCACGCTGCCCTCGCCTTCCAGGTCAAACAACGGCTTGCCATCGGCATCCGCCGCACACACCGGGAGCATTTCGGTGTTGCCCAAGTGCAGGGAGGGGAAGATTTCCGAGTCCATCTGCATCGCCGCATCCGGGTCGTAGAATGCCAGCATCAAGTCGCAACCGCCCTCGCGCAGGGCATGCACCGCGTCGCCGACGTTGGTGGCGACCAGCCGCGTGGCGATGTTCAGGCCTTCGTTGCGCAACTGTGCGATCCAGCGCGGGAAGAAGCCCAGCGCCAGGGAGTGCGCCGCCGCGACTTGCATGACTTCGCCCTGCCCGCCTTCCAGGTGATGCAAATGGCGCAGCACTTCACCGAGCTGTTCGACCACCGTGCGCGCAGTCACCAGGAACAACTGCCCCGCCGCCGTGAGTTCCACCGGTGTGCGCGAGCGGTTGACCAGGGTCAGCCCCAACGCCGCTTCCAGGCTGCGGATCCGTCGGCTGAACGCCGGCTGGGTGACAAAGCGTCGCTCCGCCGCCTGGGAAAAGCTGCGGGTGGCCGCCAAGGCGCTGAAGTCTTCCAGCCATTTGCTCTCAAGGTTCATCACTTCCTCCCACGGGTACGCACCATTTTGGCACACACGCCCGTCATCATAGCCGGGTCACACCTGCATTATGCCGTTTGCGCATAGGCCAGTGTTTAACAGCATTGGCCCAAAAACTTCCACAAGCCTAGCATTCGCAGCGTTCCGGCCAGTTCCGGGTCCCTATCGAGATGATTTCCGTCATGTCCTCTGCTGCATCATTCCGTACCGAAAAAGACCTGCTTGGCGTACTCGAAGTACCGGCTCAAGCGTATTACGGCATCCAGACCCTGCGAGCGGTGAACAACTTCCGTCTCTCGGGCGTTCCGATTTCGCATTACCCGAAATTGGTGGTCGGTCTGGCAATGGTCAAGCAAGCGGCGGCTGACGCCAACCGCGAGCTGGGTCAGCTCAGCGAAGCCAAGCACGCTGCCATCAGCGAAGCCTGTGCCCGTCTGATCCGCGGCGATTTCCACGAAGAGTTCGTGGTGGACATGATTCAAGGCGGCGCCGGCACTTCAACCAACATGAATGCCAACGAAGTCATCGCCAACATCGCGTTGGAGGCCATGGGCCACAACAAGGGCGAGTACCAGTACCTGCACCCGAACAACGACGTGAACATGGCGCAGTCGACCAACGACGCCTACCCGACCGCGATCCGACTGGGTCTGCTGCTGGGCCATGACGCGCTGCTGGCCAGCCTCGACAGCCTGATCCAGGCCTTCGCCGCCAAAGGCGTCGAATTCGGCCACGTGCTGAAAATGGGCCGCACCCAATTGCAAGACGCCGTGCCGATGACCCTCGGCCAGGAATTCCGCGCCTTCGCCACCACCCTGAGCGAAGACCTGGCCCGCCTGAAAACCCTGGCGCCAGAGCTGTTGACCGAAGTGAACCTGGGCGGCACCGCCATCGGCACCGGCATCAACGCCGACCCGCGCTATCAGGCACTGGCCGTGCAACGCCTGGCCACTATCAGCGGACAGCCGCTGGTGCCGGCCGCCGACCTGATCGAAGCTACCTCCGACATGGGCGCCTTCGTGCTGTTCTCCGGCATGCTCAAGCGTACCGCCGTAAAGCTGTCGAAGATCTGCAACGACCTGCGCCTGCTGTCCAGCGGCCCACGTACCGGGATCAACGAGATCAACCTGCCGGCCCGTCAGCCAGGCAGCTCGATCATGCCCGGCAAGGTCAACCCAGTGATCCCGGAAGCCGTGAACCAGGTGGCATTCCAAGTGATCGGCAACGACCTGGCCCTGACCATGGCAGCCGAAGGCGGCCAACTGCAACTGAACGTGATGGAGCCGCTGATCGCCTTCAAGATCTTCGATTCGATCCGCCTGCTGCAACGCGCCATGGACATGCTGCGCGAGCACTGCATCGTCGGCATCACCGCCAACGAAGCGCGCTGCCGCGAACTGGTCGAGCACTCCATCGGCCTGGTCACTGCACTGAACCCGTACATCGGCTATGAGAACGCCACCCGCATCGCCCGTATCGCTCTTGAAAGCGGCCGTGGCGTGCTGGAATTGGTGCGTGAAGAAGGCTTGCTCGACGACGCCATGCTCGACGACATCCTGCGTCCCGAAAACATGATTGCCCCACGCTTGGTTCCCCTGAAGGCCTAAGCGTTTGTTGCACCGCTCACCAGGTTGAGGGACTAGACACCTCTCACCTTTTGAGGGCCTGAAGGCTCGTTCTTCAGGCCCTTTTTTTTGCCTCAAGGTTGTGAAATGACGCCCATAAAAAATCCAATATCGCCCTGCATGCCCACCTCAGTGCTGAAACCTTTAATCGCCCCGTGCAGACGGATCACGCGCTCCTAGGTATAGTGCCGCCCCTCTTCGCGTCTGCGGCCGTCGGTAACGAGGCCCGGATACAGCGCGAAACCGCATGAATAACAACCCGCAAAAGGATTGGGGTCGAACTGCCGCGCACTGCCTGGTGCCAAGCGGCGTGGTCGGACCGTCCTGCGTTTGCCATTAGAAAAATCAGCGAGGAACACTCCATGCTCGAAGTCATCAACGACTTCCTCTCAGGGAAAGTACTGATCGTGCTCATTGTCGGGCTCGGCGGTTATTTCACGATTCGCTCGCGTTTCGTTCAACTGCGTCACTTTTTCCACATGTTCTCGGTGTTCAAAGACAGCCTGAAGAGCAGCTCCGACCAACTCAGCTCGTTCCAGGCGCTGATGCTCAGCCTGGCTGGCCGCGTGGGTGCCGGTAACATCGCCGGCGTCGGCATTGCCGTGACCCTGGGTGGCCCCGGTGCCGTGTTCTGGATGTGGGTCACCGCGCTGGTAGGCATGTCGTCGAGCTTCATCGAGTGCTCCCTCGGCCAGTTGTACAAGCGCACTGACGCAGAAGGCACCTACCGTGGTGGTCCGGCGTATTACATTCAGCACGGCTTGCAGAAGCGCTGGCTGGGTATGGTCATGGCCTTCCTGTTGCTGGTGACCTTCGGTTTTGCCTTCAACGGCCTGCAAGCCCACGCCGTGACCCACTCGCTGAACAACGCTTTCGGCCTGGACACCACCTACACCGGCCTCGCGCTGGCTGTGCTGTTGGGCCTGGTGTTCATCGGCGGGATCAAGCGTATTGCGTCGATTGCCGACCTGCTGGTGCCAGTCAAGACCCTGGTCTACATCGCAGTGACCCTGTACGTGATCGTGCTGCAATTCGACCACGTGCCGGCCATGCTCGCGACCATCGTCAAGAGCGCCTTCGGCCTCGACCAAGCCTTCGGTGGCCTGGTGGGCAGTGCGATCATCATGGGCGTGAAGCGCGGCGTGTTCGCCAACGAAGCTGGTCTGGGCAGTGCGCCTAACGTGGCGGCGGTGGCTTCTGTAGAGCACCCGATTGCCCAGGGCGTGGTCCAGGCGTTCAGCGTGTTCCTCGACACCTTCGTGATCTGCACCTGTACCGCGCTGCTGATCCTGCTCTCCGGTTTCTACACCCCAGGCTTTGAAGGCGACGGCATTGCCCTGACCCAGAACTCCCTGGCCGCTGTAGTCGGTGACTGGGGCCGCATGTTCATCTCCGTGGCCCTGGCGTTGTTCGTGTTCACCTCGATCATGTACAACTACTACCTCGGCGAGAGCAACCTGCGCTTCCTGGTGGGCAACAACCGCAAGGTGCTGATGGGCTACCGCGCGCTGGTGCTGGTGCTGATTTTCTGGGGTTCCATCGAGAACCTGAGCACCGTGTTCGCCTTCGCCGACATCACCATGACCCTGCTCGCGTTCGTCAACCTGTTCGCCCTGGCGTTCCTGTTCAAGATCGCCATGCGCATCCTGAACGACTACGACAACCAGCGCGCGGCAGGCATCAAGACGCCGGTGTTCGACTCCAGCCAGTTCCCTGACCTGGACCTGGACCGCAAGGCCTGGCCGGCCAATCCGGCAAAACCGGATGCAGCGCCATCCGCTGAACTGAACGCTCAAGCCCAGCGCTGAGTGTAGGTAGATGACACGCCGCACGACCTTGGGCATGCTCGGGGCCGTGCGGCGTTTTTCGTTCAGGAGAAAATTCGATGTCCCCATCTAGCAACGTCATGGTGCTCTACACCGGCGGCACCATTGGCATGCAGGCCAGCGCCAATGGCCTGGCCCCGGCCTCCGGTTTCGAAGCGCGTATGCGTGAGCAGCTCGGCAATCAAGCGCTACCCGCCTGGCGCTTCCAGGAAATGGCCCCGCTGATCGACAGCGCCAACATGACTCCCGCCTACTGGCAGCGCCTGCGCACCGCCGTGGTCGAGGCCGTTGATGAGGGCTGCGATGGCGTACTGATCCTGCACGGCACCGACACCCTGGCCTACAGCGCGGCGGCCATGAGCTTCCAGCTGCTGGGCCTGCTGGCGCCGGTGGTGTTCACCGGCTCCATGCTGCCAGCCGGCGTGCCCGACAGCGATGCCTGGGAAAACGTCAGTGGCGCGTTGCAGGCGTTGGGCGTAGGCCTGGCGCCGGGTGTGCACCTGTACTTCCACGGCGCAATGATGGCGCCCACCCGCTGCGCGAAAATCCGCAGCTTCGGCCGCAACCCGTTCGCGGCGTTGAACCGCCAGGGCGGCGCTGACCCTGTCGATGCCATTCCACACGCCCTGAATTACCGTCAGCCCAAAGCTCTGGCTTACGTCGGCGTGCTGCCGTTGGTGCCGGGCATCGGCGCGGCCCAACTGGACGCAGTGATCGGCAGCGGCATCCAGGCGCTGATCCTCGAATGCTTCGGCAGCGGCACCGGGCCGAGCGACAACCCGCAGTTCCTCGCCAGCCTGCAACACGCGCAGGACAACGGGATCGTGGTGGTGGCCATCACCCAGTGCCATGAAGGCGGCGTTGAGTTGGATGTCTACGAGGCCGGTAGCCGCCTGCGTGGCGTCGGTGTGTTGTCCGGTGGCGGCATGACCCGTGAAGCGGCATTCGGCAAGCTCAACGCACTGCTCGGCGCCGGGCTCGACAGCCAGGAAGTGCGCCGCCTGGTGGAACTGGACCTGTGCGGCGAACTGCGCTGAATAGCCGGCCTACATAAGCACCACCGCGCCTGGCATAGGGCTTTCTAGCATGGCAACACCCCAGACCTCTCCTGGGGCTGTTGCCATTCTTTCGCCTGTCAGGACGCGCCATGACCACACCCTCGTCAACCTATTCCCACCAAACCCTCACCGATACGCTCGTCACGCAAATGTCCACCGGACCGGCGTTTCGCGAAGTGGCCGCCACGCTGCTGCGCGAGCAATTGAAGGACTTGTACCCCACCCTCGACATCGACCCGAACGTGACCATGGTGGGCGCCCCGCTCTGGGGCATTGACGATGGCCACGTCGTACCCGTCGACCGCCACTACCAGGCGCTTACCGATATCCTCGCGGCCCAGGCGGTGCTGGCAGTGCCCGCGCTGTATATCGAAGGTGAACACTTCCTGACCCAACTGCCGATCATTGAGCCGGCGGTGCACTTACCAGTGCGCATCCTCGACATCGCTGGCCTCATCAACATGCTGGCACCGGTGATGTTGCGCGCTTATCAACAGGCGCAGATGGAGTACTGGAACGCTTCGGAGGCCGATAGCGGGCCGCGCTGGCACGCGTTGTCCACAACGCTGCGTGATTTCTGGAATGTACAGCAGGCCGGCGGTTTGAGTGACGACGAATGCGAAATGGCACGCCAGTTATACCGCACGCCGGACTACGCACAACGCAGCCTCAACGACCCACAGGCCGTGAAGGCCTATGTGATTGATATCGACCGGATCGACGACGACGGCAAGGTCACTCACCTGGATGAGCATCTGATCAGCGTCTTGATCAGCAAGCGAAACGGCCATGAGGTGATCCTCACCCATTCACTGCTCGGGAGTTTCAAGAAATACACCAACCTTGAGCAACTGGGCCAGGACCTGCCACAACTATTGAGCAGCGCATTGGGGGGGATGAAAGTGCAGTGGCGCCTGGTGGAACCCGGCGGCGATTTTTTCGACTACCTGGCCTGTGCCTTCATCAGCCTTCAGATCATGGCCATTGGCAGTATCAGCTTTTCTGACCTGCGTGAGCCGGGCGCTTCCCAGCAAAGCCTGACACAAGCGCCAACGCCTCAAGCCACGCTCAGTGAGTCCGACTTGCAGCCGTATGTGGATGCCCTGCCCGACTGGCTGACCGAGGCCTCCGCCTCGGACCAGGACGCCTTCTCACGCCATCTCAAGGACCTCGCAACCCTACACAGCTTGAATCGGGGAAAGCGCTATCAAGACGACCTGAGCCCGATCCAGCAATACACCCTGGACCAACTCAACGCCGAGATGCTCAAGGACCACCCCGAAGCCTCGACGCAGTGGCTGGATAACCTTGATATCGTGGTGCGCAGCCCCGTGATCTGGGGCTTGTTCCCGGTGCCCGGACAGTTCGACACCACCCAATTCAGCCTGACCGAGTTGGCCTTGCAGAACCTGATCGCATTGCCCCAGGGCGTCAAAACCCTGCGCCAGCGTAACCCGCAGACACTGCCTGACTGGCTGACCCTCGATTACCTGGAAAGCCTGATCAGCCGTGTCGACATCGGCAACACCTACCCGGCCCAGGTCAAGACAGTACTGTTAGACGATCCCCTGGAATCTGCGCGCCGGCAGTTGCTCTACACCCAGCATTTGCGCATTCAACTGCCGCTGCTGGCCCTGCAATGCAAGATCCGCGACGAAGGTGGGATCAATGAGCAGGGCTATCGCTACATCTGCGCCCTGATGCAGGCCGCCCCCGCCGATCGCGAGGTGGATGGCCAGACTATTGTCATCCGCCCGCTGGGCTTTGTACCGACCCGACGGCTAGACACCACCCCGGACGTGGTCGCCAACATGTTCGTGATCGGCCCCCAGGACATGAGCGCCGGTCCTTGCTTGCTCTATCGGCCGCTGCTCGACAAACCGCTGTCGCAATTTCCGTCACCGGACAATCTGCTCTACGCCCTGCAGCAATCGATAAGCCTGCGCGAATCGGTACTGGCCTGGCTGCCCGACCGCACCCGCGATGACTACGCCCAATTCGTGTTCCCCAACAACCTGCCCTCGCCTTGGGCGGTCGCCACGTTCGTGCTGGACCCGCTCAAGGCCTTGGCGATGAGTGGGCCGGTAAAACTGAGTCAGAACGTCGTGATCGGCGATCTATTTGCCACCCTGTACAACGCCAATGCCAACGCCCTGGTAACCCTGGCTGACCGGCAATCGGTGTCCAATACCGAGGCACGCTGGGCCACGTTCAAGCGCATAGGCTGGGCAATCTTCAACGCCGCCCTGCCGTTTCTCGGGCGCATCACGGGCACGGCGGCCTGGATCTGGCAGATCATGGAGCAACTGCAAGACGTGGTCGACGCCAAGGCACACCCCGAGCAGGCGTCGCCCTGGGCCGCCCTCGCCGACCTGCTGCTGAACATCGGCATGGCCATCACCCTGCACTGCGTTACCCATCGCTCGCCGGGCCTGGCAAACAAAGAAAAACCCTTGCCGATAGCACGTCCTCAACCGCCAACCCGGCTAAAACCGGAAATTGTCCGCAAACTCGCGACGATCAGCTCCGACACCCTGGGGCCACACGACCGTCCCCTGTATATCAGTGGCGCGGTCAACCGCACACCGACGCGACTGGCCACCGTGCTGGACAGTTTCAAAGTGACCAAACCCGACACGCTCGGCGCCGTCAACGACAAGGCAGGGGCCCATCAACATCTGTATCGCGGCGGCCAACACTGGTATGCCCCCGTGGGTACACGCTGGTTCCAGGTGCTGGTGGATGAGAACGACACCGTCTTGATTGCCGACCCCACCCGCCCCGAACGCACCGGCCCGCCCTTGATCCACAACAGCCAGGGCCAATGGTTTGTCGATACGCGCCTGCGCCTACGCGGTGGAGGCCCCAAGCTCATGACCCAGAAGGCCCGGGACCTGGCCAAGAAAAAGGCCGATGAACTGCGCGAGAAACTCAAGGCCTTCGAAAACCGCAAGAAAACCGCACAGGGCGAGTTGCAACGGGCCCGCAGTGAATTGGACGAAGGTCCCTCCACATCGGTCGATACCCTCCGGCGCACCTACATCCGGACCCTGGAGACCCAGCGCACGGAATACGAGTCAGCCCTGCAAATGCTCAAGGAGATGCACATTCACGAGCCCAGCGCCGAATACGCGCCAAAGGCCCTCAGCTACATCAAAGTCCAGACCAAAATGACCCAGGCAGCGATGGCCGAAATCCTCGTCAACTTCACGCCCAAATGGCGCACCGTGTACGAACAACTGCAACACCAGGCCAAAACCGCCCAAGCGCGTCCGGTTGAAGACTTCCGCGAAATGCGCGACCTGACCGGAAGGCTGCTGATTCAGTTGGAGTACATGCACGGCCGCTTCACAGAGCTCAAAAGCCTGGGCAAAGACGGCGCGCTGCTCTTGAGCACCCTGAAAAGCACAATGCCGGTGTATACACCTGATGACCTCAGGGCAATCCGCGTGACGCTCAACCGCAACCTGTGTCTACCCCGGTACACGTTTACCACCGAGCCCGCCGCCTGGGTGGAAATCGATCGGATCATCGACACCGCAGACATCGCCGTTCAATGCTTGCATGACACACTGAAGGAGAGCAGTGACCGCCGGCTGGACGAGCGCATTGACACCTTGAGCAACCTGATCGAGCAATTCCAGTTGATTGACGAGCGCTTGCAAGACTTTCCCGTGGAGTTCTCCGAGAACGCCATCACCGATCAACTGCTCGAAGTGCGGGGAGAATTGACTTACCTCCAGCGGCGCGCCGTCAAAACCCTAGGGGTACTGAGTACGCAAAGAAGTTTGTTCAGAAGCCGCCCCACCCCGCCGTCGACCCCACCGCGCCCGGCGAAACAATTTATCCATACGCGTTACCATGGCCTGCTGATCGGCGAACCGCGCCTGAGCAGTGTCGGCCTGGAAACCGGTCTGGTGGATATTCGCTCACCGCTGACCAATCAGATCCTGTCCACTTACCATGAGAAAAGCAAAGGGGTTTGGGTGGTGCGCGAGCGAACCCCGCCTCCATCCAGAGAGCCGGTGGTATTGGACATACAGCTCAGTATCAACCAGGGCCAGGCATTGCTGGACGGGTTACCGACTTTTCTGGCACGGGCCAAAACCCACGCCAATCAGGCCGACCGTGCACCTTTCGGCATTGAGTACCTGTATCACCAGCATGCCCGGCAACTGGAGCAGGCCATCAGTACCATCGAACAGGCTCTGACACAGCACAACATCACCGAAATCGATGTCTTATCGACCTCTGCCAGCGGCGTGACCAAAGCCCTCGATGCAGCCCTGATCGACCTCAACCAACAGAGCAATCAGCTGGTGCAGAGAACGCTCAAAGCCTACCCGCCCACCGTGTCAGGTCTTGAATGGCTCAAACATCACAACGTGATCACGATCAAAAAGACCCAGGCTCGCCGCCGAATCAAAGGCGCCAAGCCGGATTATCTGGATGAGTACACCATCATCGACCGCGGCAATGACAAGGTGCTTTGGTACGCGCATTTTCACTACAGCACCGATTGGACGCCGGACAAAGCCTACCTGTCTGCCCGGCTGAAAACCCCGGCGGAGCACGCTCTCGGCGCTGCCGCCGATTCGACGAAAGGTCTGGACCGCAAGCAAGCCATCGCGTTCTACCGCAGCGAAATCAGCCTGGAAAAAGCCCGTGAGTTGTTTTTCGATCGGCCAAAATCCACGTCAAGTACCTGATCGCAGCATGGGCCGGCATGTAACTTGCTGCCCAACCGGTACCTCTTGGCGCCGGTCTCTCTATGCTGCATTCACACCTGACCACCCTCAACGCCGTGTCCCTGGTCCTGACTACCTTCCAGGACCAGGGCCTGGCGAGCAATGTCTTGCTGGCCGGCAGCGGCATTAGCCTGGCCGACCTGCGCCATGCCGACACACGTATCACCACCTGCCAGGAGATGCGTGTGTGCGCCAATGCCGTAGCCTTGCGCCAGGACATTGGCCTGGATCTGGGCCAGCGCATGCATGTGTCGAGCTACGGTCTGCTCGGCTACGCGCTGCTCACCAGTGCCACCTTAGGTGACGCTTTGCGCCTGGCGTTGCGCTACCCGGCGCTGTTGGGAACACTTTTCGCACTGAGCCTGGTGGAAGATGGCCAGCAGGTCTGGCTGACCGCTGGTGACTATCGGGAAGACCCTGCGCTGGCGGCGTTCAATGTGGAGTTTTGCCTGGTGTCGCTGAAGGTGATCTGCGATGACTTGCTCGGCTGCGCGTTACCCCTGCATGAGGCACGCTTCGACTACCGGGCGCCGGTTTACCAAGCCCGTTACGCCGAGCGCTTCGACTGTCCGTTGCGTTTCGACGCCCCGGCCAATGGCTTTGCCTTCGATCAGGAGTGGCTTGCACGCCCCCTGCCCCTGGCCGACGCCATCACCCATCGGGCCATGGCCGAACGCTGCCGCAAACAAAACTCCGAGTTCACCGGACGTCAGGCCTGGCTCAATCGCGTACGCCAATTGCTGGCCGACCAACTGCACGCCGCGCCAGGCCTGGATGGCCTGGCGGCGCAGATGAACTGTTCGGCGCGTACATTGCGTCGACACTTACAGGCCTTGGGTTGCAGCTATCAGCAATTACTTGACGAGTTGCGCTTTGAGCAAGCCAAGCAATGGCTGGCACAAGACCAGATGCCGATTCACAAGATCGCCGAACAACTGGGCTTTAGCGAAACCGCCAGTTTTCGCCACGCATTTGTGCGTTGGAGTGGTGTGGCGCCCAGCCTTATGCGCCATTAACGGGCGATTTACGGTCAAAGCCAATGGCCATATTTATCCCCTTCTGGCCGCTCCTGCCGTTCTCATGATCGCGGTGTGACGCAACACTGCAAGCACAACAACGAGCCTGCGGGGAGCACCCATGCTGACGATCTACTCCGACGATCACCACCTGCACCACGGACGCTGCGAACTGATGGACGGGCAGTTGATGCCCTGCTTCGAAATGCCGTCCCGCGCCGACCATGTGCTGCAACGGGTCAAAGACCGCGACCTCGGCCCGGTGCAGGCGCCGCAGGACTTCGGCCTGGCGCCGCTGCAACGCATCCATAGCCGCGACTACCTCGACTTTTTCAAAGGTGCATGGGATCGCTGGACGGAATACGGCCAGGACGGCGACCTGTTGCCCTACACCTGGCCCGCCCGCACCCTGCGCCGCGTCTTGCCCACCAGCCTTCACGGCCAACTCGGTTACTACAGCTTCGACGGCGGCGCGCCGATCACCGCCGGCACCTGGCAAGCGGCATACAGCGCGGCGCAAGTGGCACTGACCGCACAGCAGGCGATCCAACAAGGCGCCCGCAGTGCCTTCGCGTTATGCCGCCCGCCGGGACATCACGCCGCCAGCGACTTGATGGGCGGCTATTGCTACCTCAACAACGCAGCCATCGCAGCTCAGGCGTTTCTCGACCAGGGCCACAAAAAGGTCGCAATCATCGACGTGGACTACCACCACGGCAACGGTACCCAATCGATCTTCTATGAACGCAGCGACGTGCTGTTCACGTCGATCCACGGTCACCCGGAGGCGGAGTTCCCGTTCTTCCTCGGCTATGCCGACGAGTTGGGCGAAGGCGCCGGGGCAGGGTTCAACTTCAACTATCCTTTGCCCGCAGGCTCCGGTTGGGAGCAGTGGAGTGCAGCCCTCGAAGAAGCCTGCCTAGAGACCGAACGCTACAGCGCCGACATCATTGTGGTGTCCCTGGGCGTGGACACCTTCAAGGACGATCCCATTTCACAGTTCAAGCTCGACAGCCCGGATTACCTGGCCATGGGCCAACGCCTCGCACGCCTGGGCAAACCGACGCTGTTCGTGATGGAAGGCGGCTACGCCGTCGAAGAAATCGGCGTCAACGCCGTCAATGTGCTCGAAGGTTTCGAACAAGAAGGAGCGACCCGATGAAGCTGCTCACCACCCTCGCCCTGTGCGCCGCCGTCTTGAGCGGCGCCGTCCAGGCCGAAGAAAAAACCCTCAAGGTCTACAACTGGTTCGACTACATCACCCCCAAGGCGCTGGAAGATTTCAAGGCGCAGAACCCGCAGATCAAACTGGTCTACGACATCTTCGACACCAACGAAGCCCTGGAAGCCAAGCTGCTCACCGGCAACTCCGGCTACGACGTGGTGGTGCCGTCCAACGTGTTCCTCGCCAAGCAGATCGAAGCCGGCGTGTTCCAGCCTTTGGACCGCAGCCAGTTACCCAACTGGAACCACCTCGATCCCAAGCTGATGAAGCTGATCGAGGCCAACGACCCCGGCAACAAATTCGCCGTGCCCTACATGTACGGCACTATCCTGATCGGCTTCAACCCCGACAAGGTCAAGGCCGTGCTAGGGCCAAACGCGCCGGTGGACAGCTGGGACCTGATCTTCAAGGAAGAGAACATCAGCAAGCTCAAGCAATGTGGCGTGGCCTTGCTCGATTCGCCGTCGGAGATCCTGCCGCTGGCCCTGCAGCACCTGGGCCTGGACCCCAACAGCAGCAACCCCAAGGATTACGTCAAGGCTGAAGCGCTGCTGATGAAGATCCGCCCGTACATCACCTATTTCCACTCCTCCAAGTACATGGCCGATATCGCCAACGGCGACATCTGCGTGGCCGTGGGGTATTCCGGCAGCTTTTCCCAGGCAGCCAACCGCGCCAAGGACGCCAAGAACGGCGTGAACGTCGACATGCGCCTGCCCAAGGAAGGCGCGCCGATCTGGTTCGACATGCTCGCCATCCCAAAGGGCGCGCAAAACCCGCAAGACGCCTACACCTTTATCAACTACCTGCTGCAACCCCAGGTGATTGCGCCCATCAGCGATTTTGTCGGTTATCCGAACCCAAACAAGGATGCGACCGAGCAGGTCGACCCGTCGATTCGCAACAACCCCAACCTGTACCCGACCGAAGCGGCGATGGCCACGCTGTATACGTTGAAGCCTTTGGGGCGTGATGCCGAGCGGGCCAGGACACGTGCCTGGACCAAGATCAAGTCGGGGACTTAACCTTGAGGAATAGCTCCCGCCCGGCCGCATTAGTGATCGGCCCACGATAGACCTGGGTGCTACGCCCTGCCGCGCGCTCACTCTGTTCGAAGACACGGCCCAGCCTGCGCTGGGCCGCCGTCTTCAAATGGGCCTTGGTGGGTTGATCGTCGGCCATTTGGAGCGTCGGGTAGTGGAAGTGGGCATACCACAACGGCTTGCTCGCGTCGGTAAGGTCCTGGACTTCGTATTCCTGCAAATAATCCTCCCGACCATCGATAGTCTCCTTCACACGCCCATTGAGCCGGCGGATACGGATGGCGTTCTGCTCCAACAGATACACCATGTCTCCTACTGTCGGCCTGGCAGTGTGCCGGGTCATATCCATGCGCAGGGCACTGCCATAGTCGCGTAGCTGTCGGGCCTGGCTGTACAACACGTCGACCTGCGGGTCATTGCCGCCTGACGCTCGAATATTCAGCGCAGCCGCCTCAAAACTGCGAGCGCTGCGTTCAAGCCTCTCTTCAACGTCAACCGGTAATGCCCCAGGCGTCTGCGCCTGTCGGCTGGCGTCACGCAACAAGGCAGGCGCCGTGGCACTCAGTGTGTTGCCTGCGCGCACCGCCGAATTCAAGCGCGCCAGGTCACGCCGCACCCTGGGTGTTCGTTGCAACTGCCAATGGTCGCGGGCATCGGGGGCGACGTGAGGGCCGAATTGAGTAGGCTGTTGAGCCGTATCGACCAGTTGGTGTTCAATAATGTTTATGTTGAGGGAAACCCGATTATTCGAAAGGACGTTGAAGTGGTTTTCATCCTTGTTGTAGACCACTGCATCGTCGAGCAGATGTAGTCCCTTGTGAACGCCGGACTGGATCAACTGACCCAGCGCGCTTGATGGGCGGCGCAATGCCTGCAGGCGGCGGTCCTGCACCACCGATAAGTCCCCGGAGGCGCCGGCCCAATCACTGTCCATGCGCTTGACCCGCGGGAGCGTATCCAACGCATCGACGGGCGACTCGGCACCGGTGCACACCAGCAACAACGCCAGGTTATGGAGAAGGTGTGTCTCACATTTCCAAGTGGGGGTCGCCTCACAGTCACCCTCAAGGTTACCGCCGACCTGCTTGAGACGCGCGAGGGTGTGCAGAGGGTGTTCGAGCAGCGGTAGCCAGCGCGTGATGCCCGCACGGTAGAACGTCATGAAAGGATCGATCAACGAAGCACGTACCTGCGGTGCGGTTTCCACCTGCTCTATCACCTCGCTTGCTTCTGGCCGTACGACCAACCAGGGGCCCGGCGTGCCTGTCGACGAGCCCACCAGATAACCGCTGCCCTGAGCCAAGGGCCGAAACGTCATCGCGACACCTCGCAAGCGCCGCTGATTCTTGTAGACTTTTACCGCCGCGCGCATCACTCGATACCCTTCATAGGTGACATTGCATCGGCCTTGCAGGCAGCACTCCAAGGTCAGGCGACGCAGATTCAAGGCCAATTGGCGCGCAAAGATGACCTGCGCGGCCGCACCCGCCTCCGTTTCGACATCCAGTTCGGGGCCGCGCGTGCCAACACCTTCGGACTTTTCATGGAACCGAGCCATCGTCTCCAGCCACTGGCTATAGGCCAATCGCCACGCCGGTGAAGCGCCCTTGAGCCAGGAAGGCAACTGCTGCTCCAACTCCTGACGCAGGTTGTCTTGCGGGCGCCCGGTCTGTACAAAACCTGACAATTGTGAGGCCCACATCAGCTGTCGGTCCAAGTCATCCAGGACTGGAAACCGGGACGGGTCCACCCGCGCAACCCGTAGCAGCGCCTGATCCAATGCAGCCAATGCCCACCCCTCGAACACGTTATGTTCCAATCGCTCGGCGTCGGCCAACGCAGGGACGTCGTCGAATGCTTCGAGGCCGTGTGACACAGTGAACACCAGAGGGGTGTCGCCGTCACGGCTGATCACCAGCGCTAGGCAACCGTACCGCGTAGTGACGTAGACCTGAGGTGAGCGTTCTCCTAATCGCTTGTCACGTGCGCCGCTGTCGGGGTAGTCCAGCACGGTATCGACCATCGCGCGCAACGAGGCTTGGGCCAATGACCGACGGGCGACGCGCAGGCGCTGCGCGAGACTTTGCGCCAGTTGACGCCATGGGCCGCCTCGGTGGGCGGGGGGGCCCGCGAAAAACCTGATCAATTGCTCTGCATAGTGTTCGAGCACGTCCTGATATTGCTGGTCGACTTGGGTTTGGCTAATCCCCAGTGACTGAAGGGTGGGGCGCAATGCAAACTGCTGGCAGACGTGCAACCTGAAAGAATCAAACATCATTACTGACCTGGATAAGCGCCCGCAGCACGATGCTGCCGGCTATCCCGGTTCACGGTAGAGGTCCACGCTCGCCTGTGTGGGTACTTAGTTGACGCCCTTCCAGGCCCGGCGCAACCGCGCCAGCGCTGCGGCGATATCGGTTTCGGGCACAGCGGCAAAGCCCAGTACCAGGCCGGCGTGCTGGTCCATCGGCGTGGTGGATTGCGACAGCCAGTAGCCGCTCAAGCCATTGATCTCGACATCCGCCGCATGGGCCTGGGTGAGCAATTGCTGCTCGCGGGCCAGGCTGTCTACGCGGACGGTCACATGCAGCCCAGCCGCTATATTGGGTAGTTCGCCAACACCCTCCAGCCCGCTTGGCCAACCGGCCAACAACGCATTGCGCCGACTCAGGGCAGCCCGACGCATGCGCCGGATGTGGCGTTGGAAATGCCCGGCAGCCATGAACTCGGCCATCACCGCCTGGGTGCTGACCTCGGAGTGGCGCATGTCCACCGCGCGACGCCGGGCGAAGGCATCGACCAGGCCCGGCGGCAACACCAGGTAACCCAGGCGCAATGCCGGAAACGCCACCTTGCCGAAGGTGCCGACATACAGCACACGACCGCTGCGATCCAAGGCCGCCAGCGGCGACAGCGGCGCGCCGGTATAGCGGTACTCGCCGTCGTAATCGTCCTCGATGATCCAGCCCTCCGTGCGTTCGGCCCAGGCCAGCAATTCCAGGCGCCGCGCCAGGCTCATCACCACGCCCATCGGATACTGGTGCGAAGGCGTGACGTACGCCACGCGACAATCCTGCAAGCGGTTGAGCACCTGGCAATCAATGCCCTCGCCGTCCACCGGTACCCCGTGCAATTGCCCGCCAGCCAAAGCAAAGGCATGTCCTGCGGCGCGGTAGCCGGGGTTTTCCACCGCCACGCCATCGCCGGGCTCCACCAGCAGCTGTGCACAAAGGCTGATTGCCTGCTGCGCGCCACTGGTGATCACTATTTGTTCAGCGGTGCACTGCATACCCCGCGAGCTGCGCAGGTAAGCGGCGATTAATCCGCGTAGGCGGTTGTCACCCGCCGGGTCGCCGTAGCACAGTTGCTCCAGGTCCGGCTTACGCCAGAAAGCCCCGTTCAGCTTGGCCCAGACTTCAAAGGGAAACAGATCGAACGCGGGTACGCCCACCCGGAAGGCCCTTGGAGGCCCCGAGGGAGGCAGCGACAGGTGGTTGGTTTTTATCCGCGCCAAACCGGCCCTGTGGACAACTTCTTCGTCCAAATCTTCAGGCAAATTTGCCAGTTTTGTGGATAAGGCTGGGGATAACCCTGTTGAAAACCCTGTGGATACTTTTGTGGATAGTTTTTTGGCGGTGGGTAGCTGAGCGACATAAGTACCGTCCCCTACCCGGCTCTCGATAAACCCTTCCGCGTACAACTGATCATAGGCACGCACCACACTGTTACGCGAGATCGACAGGGCCGCCGCCAAGTCGCGGCTGGCGGGCAAACGCGTCCCACTGACCAATCGCCCATCCAGTACACGCTGGCGCAATGCTTCATACAGCTGACGCGTCAGCCCCTGACGACGATCCAGCTCGATACCGGCGGGGTTGAACGACAACGGCGGCGTGATGGGCGACATATTGGACCTATGAAATTGACATTAGATGGCTCTTACAACAGACCATTAGCCTGCCTAGGATGCAGGCATTCGCCAAGGAATATTTCCATGTACACACCTCGCGCCTTTGCCCTTGAAGATTTGCCCGAATTACAGCAACTGATCCAGCACACCCGCCTGGCGCAGTTGGTGACGGTGGGTGAGCAAGGCCTGCTGGCCAGCCACTTGCCGCTGCTGCTCAACCCCGATGAAGGCCCCCACGGCACCCTCTACGGGCACCTGGCCAAGGCCAACCCGCAGTGGAAGGACCTGCAAAACGGCAGCGAAGCCCTGGTGATCTTTGCCGGCGCCGAGGCCTACATCAGCCCGGCGTTTTACCCGGCCAAGGCCGAACACGGCAAAGTCGTGCCCACCTGGAACTACATCGCCGTGCATGCCTACGGCAAGGCCGAGGTGTTCAGCGATGCCGAGCGTCTGCTCGGCGTGGTCACCGCTCTGACCGACCGCCATGAAGGCGGGCGTGACCAGCCTTGGAAAGTCAGCGACGCGCCGGCCGACTACATTGACGGCATGCTCAAGGCCATTGTCGGCTTTGCCCTGCCGATCGAGCGCCTGATCGGCAAACGCAAACTCAGCCAGAACCGCAGCCCGGCCGACATCGCCGGTGTGCGCGAAGGCCTCGCCGCCAGCCAGGATGTCCGCGACCAGACCCTCGCCCTCTTTATTCCCCAAGGAGTTGCAGAATGAGCCCGATCGATATCCGCCAGGTCACCGCCGACGACCACGCCGCGTGGTTGCCGCTGTGGCAGGCGTACCTTAAGTTCTACAACACCGAGCTGCCGAACGCGGTCAGCCAAAGCACCTGGCAGCGCCTGATCGACGCCCATGAGCCGACCCAC
This sequence comes from Pseudomonas azotoformans, assembly GCF_001579805.1. Lineage (NCBI taxonomy): Bacteria > Pseudomonadati > Pseudomonadota > Gammaproteobacteria > Pseudomonadales > Pseudomonadaceae > Pseudomonas > Pseudomonas azotoformans. Next base: position 1,378,407 of record NZ_CP014546.1, read on the forward strand.
TCGGCGCTGGCGTGGCAGGATGGCAAGGCGGTGGGCATGGTCAACTTCATTTACCACCGCTCCAACTGGAGCATCGAGAACTCGTGCTACCTGCAGGACCTGCTGGTTGACCCGGCGCTACGCGGCACTGGCGTGGGCCGCAAGCTCATCGAATTCGTCTACGCCACCGCCAAGGCCGACGGTTGCTGCAAGGTCCACTGGCTGACCCACGAGACCAACGCCACCGCGATCCAGCTGTACGAACGCATCGCCGAACGCCCGGGTTTCATCCAATTTCGCAAAGGTCTTTAAGGAGCGCAGCATGTCCACTTCCCTCGCCGACTGGAAAGGCGTCCCGGCGCCCACCGTGCAACTGCTTGAAGGGCGCTTTATCCGCCTGGAAAAACTCGACCCGGCGCGCCATGGTGATGATCTGTTCCAGGCCCTCCAGGGCCCCGGCGCCGACCCCAAGCTGTGGGACTATTTGCCTTACGGCCCCTTCCCCGAGCGCAGCGCGTTCAATGACTGGCTGAACAACCACGCAGCCAACCGTGACCCGTACTTTTTCAGCGTGATCGACCGTGCCACCGGCCAGGTACAAGGCATCCTCAGCCTGATGTCCATCGTCCCCGAGCAAGGCCGCATCGAAATCGGCCACGTGACCTTTGGCGCGCCGATGCAGCGCTCGCCGAAAAGCACCGAGGCGGTGTACCTGCTGGCCAAGCATGCGTTCGAGCAGGGTTATCGTCGGCTGGAGTGGAAGTGCAACAACGCCAATGGTCGCTCCAAGTACGCGGCTGAACGGCTGGGGTTCAGTTTCGAGGGCGTGTTCCGCCAGCACACGGTGGTGAAGGGCAAGAACCGGGACACGGCGTGGTATTCGATCATCGACGCGGAATGGCCGGCGGTTGGGGCGGGGTTTGAGGCATGGTTGTCGCCAGACAACCTGAACGGTGATCGCCAGTTGAAGACGCTGCTGGAGTGTCGCACCGCGCCTATCTAACTACCACCGGCCCTACACAGGCTTTGCCTTAGGTTCTCCATGCAACGGTGCCTCGCACCGTCCTGCCCATGGAGAAACGCATGAATGCCAAAACGTCTGTAGCGCCGCCGCTGCCAAGCCCAAAACCGCTGTTGGAAAAAGCCCTGCTCACCCGCCTGACCGAGGATGGGCCGACCAGCAATGAAGTGGCCTCCCTCCTGCTGCGCAGCGAACTGAGTATCCTCTACCCCGACCTCAACCCAGACCTCGACCGAACCGTGGTGGGCATCCCCATCTGGACATTCGTCGACAACGAACTGACCTGTGTCGATATCCATTACACGCCCCTGACCCACGCCCTGGTGCGGTTGGCCCTGGAAAACACCCAGGCCAACTATTTACAGGGCGAGCACTTCCTCACTCAACAGCCCTCAGCGCCCGAGCCGATTCAATTGCCGGTGGACATCGAGCAGATCGCCACACTGCTCAATGAGTTGGCGTCGGTGTTTTTTGTCGCCTTCAAAGAGCAGCAATTGGCGTTCTGGAACGCCACAGGGGCTGGCCTGCCACGCTGGCAAGAACTGGCTGACGGGCTCGCCGCCGCGCTGAATATCCAGGAGGTCGAGGGCTGGAATGCCGATCACTGCGACATTGCGCGGGGGATCTCGATGTACCCCGACAAGCAGCAACGATTTAGACACCGGCCCGACCTGGCAAACATCCAGGTGTGTTTGCTCGACATTGACAGCCCCAACGATAAAAACCTGAAACATCTCATGCTGGCCGGCACCGCCATCGTACAAGGCACATTCAAACAAACCGACGTCCTGATGATGTATACCCTCGAATACGGGTACGAAACCTTCCCCTCTTTGCAGGACTTGGCGACCGCCGCGCAGTCCAGGCTCAGCGACTCAATGAGCTCGCTCCCCTTGGCCATGCGACTGGTAGAACCTGAGGGTCATTTTTTCGATCACATGGCCTGGGCCCTCATCGCCACCCAGCTCAGCGCGATCGAAACCGAGGGTTTCAGCAGCCTGGAGACCACTGCGCCTCAACCGCAGCCACCCTCCACCGCCACAGAGCCTTTGGAGCTCGACCCGGATACAACACGTCTGAACATGCTCGACGGGGCGATCCCCCACTGGCTGCTCAATGCCTCACCGCACGATTTGAACGACTACAGCCAGCACATGCTGGACCTGAGCACGCTGTACAACGACGTGCCCGCCGACCTGTTCCAGCTGCAACCCATCAATGCCTTCGCCCAAGAGAAAATGCGCAACGCCATCCTTGCAGATAACCACCCTGGCGCCGACACACTGCCACTCGATGAGATACAGATCATCCGCACGGAAAGCCTCGCGGTGGGGCCTTTCAACCTGGCCAATCCACTGGAAAGCTACCCGCAGACCCTGGGCGAATATGCGCTCAGTAACACGCCGCCCTACCAGGCAACCGTGACTTTCAAGGGCGGGCAAACCGTGCCTGACTGGCTCACGGACAGCTACCTGACGCACCTTTCAGAGCAGGTCGACATCGGCCAGGTGTACCCAAAACTGATCCAAGACAAGCTGATTGACGACCCACTCGAAGCTCCCCGGCAACAGCGCTTTTACATGCAGCAGTTGCGATCGCTGCTGCCGCTGCTGGCGTTGGAATGCAAACTCACCCACACCGGCAATGTCGACGAGCAGGGCTGTCGCTTCATCAATGAGCTGGTCAACCCGACGCCCAACACGCCAGACCCTGTGGTTATCTGCCCTTTGTCGATACGCCCCAGCCTTCGTATCAGCCAGACCTTCGATGAGGTCCTCAACATCTTCATCATCGGCCCGCGCTCGCTACAACACGGCCCCTGCCTGTTGTATCGCCCGTTGCTCGAAAACCCGTTGGTACAGTTCCCTTCGCTGCAAAACCTCAAGTATGAGCTGCATCAGCCCGGCGAGATCAGAGACTCCATCCTGGCGTGGCTACCGAACCGGAGTTTGAGTTTCAACTACGCCCAATACATGTTCCCAACCGGTCTGACCTCGGCCTTCCTGATTTCACAACTGGCGAATACACCGTTGAAACTATTCGAATGGGGCGGCACCCCTGTGTTTTCCAAAACCGAGCTGACCGGGGATATTTTTGCCGCGTTGTTTGCGGCCAACGCGAAGGCCATGGCGCAGCTGGCGGATCGTGAGTCGCTGTCCAACGCAGAACGGCGCTGGGCATTGCTGGAAGACAGCGCGTGGGCCATCTTCAATGCCGCATCCAGCTTCCTGAACGGCTACGTCGCCACGGCGGTGTGGGTCTGGCAAATCTTCAATCAACTCCAGCAAGTGCTCGATACGCCGGCGCAAAGCAATGGCTTGATCAAATGGCAGCGCCTGGGCGACGTGCTGATGGCATTGGCCATCGTCATCACCCACAAGGCCGGGCCACTGCGCAGGGGCAAAGCCAAATCTGCAGACGTTCGAGGTTCCAGACCACCCTTGCCTGCGCCGCCGCAGCTACGTGCCCTTGCCTCAGACAGCCGCGCGTTGCCCCACCGCCAGTTCTCGATATTGGCTGTCGAAGGCACCGTGCCGCGCCGCACGCCGACGCAGTGGGGGACTTACCTGGACGAGTTCAAGGTCGAGGCCCCCGACCTGCGCGACTATGCCCAGCCCCAAGAACGCCCGCCGCTCTACGACGTGGGGCAAAACACCTATGCCCCAGTGGATCAGCGCTGGTTCCAGGTGGTGGGTGATGAAGATGCCAATATTCACATTCTCGACCCGCACAACTCTGCGCTTACTGGTCCCTGCCTGGCCAAGACGTCGACGGGAACCTGGCGCATCAATACCGACCTGCGCCTGCTGCACAGCAACGAGAGCTTGAAAAGCAAGTTGAAGGCCTCGCGGATGCTAAGGGCGCAAAAACTCCTGCCACTGGAGCAACAACGGGAAGCGCTGGAGCAACATGAAAAAGTCCTGAAAGGCGAGATGCATATGCTGCTCAAGTCCCCCACCACGCAGACCCTGTTGGACCAGAGTTTGTCCAAGGCCCAGGAGCTGATCGACAATCGCGAGGCGTCGTTGAAGCTGCTCGATCAGTGGAGGAGTGCAGGCGGCACCCTCGGGTATGAAGACAAGCTGCTCCGGCTGTACAAAAGCTTCAACACCTACCTGATGACCTGGACCGCATTCAAACATGTCGCCTATAACACCGCCGTTGAGCGCATCCTCAAAAACCGCGAATCCGAAGACGTGACCACTCGCCAGCAACTCCCGGCAGACATCCACCTGGCGGTGGAAATGGGCCGGGAAATAGACACCAAACTCAACGCTCTTGCGGGCGCCAAACACGCACTGTCCGGCATGGGCTCGGCCGGTGCCATGGACGCCCGGCAAATCGGAATTTCGGAGCGATTTCACACCCGCTGGGAACTGAAAACCAACGAAATCGCCAGCGCCGCTGAACTGTGTATACGTGAGCAAGCCGCTCAAGACATGGCCCAGGCGCGCAATGCCGTCTACGCGGTGGTGGAGCGCGCTACAGCGGCCAGTAGAAACATGACGCAACTGTTAAAGGACGACCCCCAAGAGGCTCAGTTGGAAACTCTGAGTGCAATGGTCGAGGCATTCCAGAGTGTGCGCAATCGAATAGAGGAACTACCCGGCGAGTTTCCAGAACGCATCGACCTCCATGCCCTTGCGGACCTGAAAAGCGTCGTCAACGAATTTCTTCTATTGGCCCAGAGCAATATCGGCACCCGGCTTCAGCAGGCCGCCCCTTCAGCGCGCGCACCTGCCAAGCCCTCGACGTCCAGGCCGCACATCAAAACCAGGGTCATCAAAAAGCGCCCGCGGGATCAGCCCAAAGAACCGCAGGATGTGCCCAAACAGGCGCCTTTGACACTGATCCCGCCGTTGAAGAAACAGGCACCAAAACCCACGAACGACTATATCGACATCACCAGCCAAGGGCTCCAACTGACCGGGGAGCTGGACGGTTTTATCAGCGACACGAAAAGGAGCGCTCTGAAGCCGTTTCGGATACCGGCAGACATGCAGGACATCTTCGATCAGCAAGCATTGAAGATAGAGCAGACGCTCCAGACATTCGAACCGCTGCACGCGTTGGCCAAGCAGGCAGGCAACGCCCTTCCGGTCGCCAGCTTGAGTGGAGAGCTGCGTGACGGCGCAGCCCGATTGCGCCGAGAGGGCATCCACATCAGAGCCACGCTGCTCAAGCTGCGCAAACCCCAACAAGGCTACTTTCTGTGGCTGCTGGAGAACGATCAGGTCCGGGTCACGCGCAATCAAGCGGGCAGAATCAAGACCACACAGTTCAACGACTACTTCCAGGAGTACTTCATTCTTGATTCAGCCAACAGCGACCAGCCGTTATGGCTGGCGCACTTTCACTACCCCACCCTCAAGACACCGGCCAATCTGTTCACGGCAGCCCATCTTAAAATCGACGAAACCTACCTAAGGCAACTATCAGCCGATAAACAGTCAACGCTCAATACCCGAACCGCGCTGGATAATCTTCTGCGCAAGCTCAGCGATCCGGTCGCGCTGGCTGCGTTTTTACGGTTTGAAGAGCGGCGCAGATGAGAGTCAGTCAATGTCAGCGCACCTTGCCCCCCCCATCTGCAAGCCGAAAGGACGCACACCGCGTTTAAGGCTGACTTATAAACGCAATAAAATGCATATCCGTATTTTAAGCTGAGCTTTATTTCTTCCTCCAACAAGGACCACTCCCGCAAATCACGGGCCAATGACCTGACAGTTATCCCCCCGCCAGCTCGATAAATTCCCGGCCTCATCCATAAGAGGTCGGGAAGTCATGCCCATAGCACCCCGCAGAATCGCGCTCTATATCAGCCTTGCCGTTGCCACCAGCCTCCCATTAGCCCAAGCAAGAGGCGACATCGAGTACATGCCGTATTGGTACCCACCCTACGACGCGCTCGATGATGAATGGTCCTATTCACCCGAAACTGAAGGCGTGCCCATCGATGGCCATTTCACTCGGCAAGCCACCTCCTACAACGGCTTGCAGGTGGCAAAGGTGCTGGAGCCCGCGCTGACTCGCCTGCTGGAGTCCGGCGAGCTGAACGCCGAGCAGATCAAGGCCCTGGAAAAACTCAACGACGAACTCGCGCAGAAACCCGGTGCATTCGGCGCGGCACTTGAGCAACTGGCCGGCAGCCAGAACGCCAACCTGGCGGCGGCCACCCAAAGCACCACCCAGCAATTGAGCAACCGAGTGCTCTCGACCCTGCGCGAATTGCCCACCAACACTGACAGCCACTTCTGGGTGAAAAACCTCGGCAGCGAAGGTGGCCTCAATAGCCAACGCGGTACTGCCGGCCTGAATACCGCCAACCAGGGCGTATTGATGGGTGCAGATTGGTCGGTCGACCACGCCTGGCGCGTCGGCGTACTGGGGGCAAAATCCACTAGCCGTTTCGACACGCGGCGCTTCAGCGCAGACTTGGACAGCTGGCATTTGGGCACTTACGCGGTGCGCCAGGACGGCCCAGTGGCACTGCGCCTAGGGGCGATCTACAGCAGCCATGCCGGGAAGAACCTGCGCGGTATCGAGATCCTGGATTACAAAGACACGCTCAAGGGCCGCTACAACGCCAACAGTCAGAATGTCTTCGGCGAAGCGGGCTATCAACTGGGCAATGACGGCTTCAGCGTCGAACCGTTTGCCGGCCTCGGCTACCAGCGCTACAGCCGTGACAGCTTCAAGGAACAAGGCGGCCCCGCCGCGCTGAACGTCGAGGCGCAAACCCAGCAGAATCTCAGCAGCACCTTTGGCCTGCGCCTGGCCACGGTGTTTCGCTTCGATAACCAGATGAGCCTGACGCCCCATTTGAGTACAAGCTGGAAACACCTTTATGGCGACGTCGACAGCCAAGTGCGCCAGTCCTTTCGCCAGCGTGGCATTGACGGCTTCACTGTTCAGGGCGCATCCCTCGACCGCAATAGCCTGGGCCTGCAGGCCGGACTCGATCTGGCATTGTCGACAAACCACACCGTTGGCTTGGCCTACAGCGCAGAAAACGGCTCCAACAGCAGCAACCAGGGCTTGATAGGCCAGTGGCGGATGCAGTTCTGACCTAATTGCAGGCGAAAAAAAAGGGGAGCACCTGCCCCCCCGAGGATTAAACGGTAGTGTCGAAGGCTGGATCAGCCTTCGATTTCAATCAGGATTTCGCCAGGGTTGACCCGGTCGCCCTTGGCCACATGAACGGCGGTCACCTTGCCGGCAATGGCTGCCTGCACTTCGGTTTCCATCTTCATGGCTTCAGTGATCAGCACGGCCTGGCCGGCCTTGACCACGTCGCCTTCCTTGACCAGCACGTCGACGATGTTGCCCGGCATTGCAGTGCTGACATGACCCGGCGCGGTGGCGTGCTTGCGGTTGCTGCTGCCGCCGCTGACAAACTCGTTGAGCGGTTCGAATACCACTTCTTCCGGCATGCCATCGATGGACAGGTAGAAGTGGCGCTTGCCTTCAGCCTTCACGCCGACACCGGTGATGTCCACGCGGTAGCTTTCGCCGTGCACGTCGATGACGAACTCGGTCGGCACGCCTTCGCCACCGGCACGGGCCACGCCGCCGGCTTCTGGGATGGGCAGCAACACTTCCGGCGCCAGGGTGCCGGCATCGCGCTCTTCGAGGAACTTGCGCCCGATGTCCGGGAACATGGCGTAGGTCAGCACGTCTTCTTCGGACTTGGCCAACGCACCGATTTCGCCGCGCAGCTTGGTCATTTCCGGCTTGAGCAAATCAGCCGGGCGCACGTCGATCACTTCTTCGCTGCCGATGGCTTGGCGACGCAACTTCTCGTTCACGGTGCCCGGCGCCTTGCCGTAGCCGCCTTGCAGGTAGAGCTTCACTTCGTTGGTGATGGTCTTGTAACGCTCGCCGGCCAGCACGTTGAAGAACGCCTGGGTGCCGACGATCTGCGAAGTTGGGGTCACCAGCGGCGGGAAGCCGAGGTCTTCACGCACGCGCGGGATTTCGGCCAGCACTTCGCTCATGCGGTTGAGGGCGCCCTGCTCTTTCAACTGGTTGGCCAGGTTGGAAATCATCCCGCCCGGCACCTGATTGACTTGCACACGGGTGTCGACAGCGGTGAATTCGCTTTCGAACTGGTGGTATTTCTTACGCACGGCGTAGAAGTACAGGCCGATTTCCTGCAGCAGTTCCAGGCTCAGGCCGGTGTCGAATTCGCTGCCTTTAAGGGCGGCGACCATCGACTCGGTCCCTGGGTGGCTGGTGCCCCAGGCGAAGCTGGAAATGGCGGTGTCGATGTGGTCGGCACCGTTTTCGATGGCCTTGAGTTGGCACATCGCGGCCAAACCAGCGGTGTCATGGGAGTGGATGAAGATCGGCAGGGTCTGCTCGGCCTTCAGCGCCTTGACCAGTTCGCCAGTGGCGTACGGCGTCAGCAGGCCGGCCATGTCCTTGATCGCGATCGAGTCGCAACCCATGGCTTCCAGTTGCTTGGCCTGGGCCACGAACGCTTCGACGGTATGCACCGGGCTGGTGGTATAGGCGATGGTGCCTTGGGCATGTTTGCCGGCTGCTTTTACCGCTTCGATCGCCACGCGCAGGTTACGCACGTCGTTCATCGCGTCGAAAATGCGGAATACGTCGATACCGTTGACGGCAGCCTTGGCCACGAACGCCTTGACCACGTCGTCGCTGTAGTGGCGGTAGCCCAGCAGGTTCTGGCCGCGCAGCAGCATTTGCAGGCGAGTGTTGGGCAACGCGGCGCGCAGTTTGCGCAGGCGCTCCCACGGGTCTTCTTTCAGGAAGCGTACGCAGGCGTCGAAGGTCGCGCCGCCCCAGACTTCCAGGGACCAGTAGCCGACTTTGTCGAGCTTGTCGCAGATCGGCAGCATGTCGTCGGTGCGCATGCGGGTCGCGAGCAACGATTGGTGGGCGTCGCGCAGGATGGTGTCGGTGACAAAGATTTTCTTGGACATTGTTGTATTCCTCACAGGCCTGCGTGGGCGGCGATGGCGGCGGCGATGGCCAGGGCCAGCTCTTCGGGTTTGCGCTTGATCGAGTAGTTGGTCAGTTCAGGGTGGGCTTCAACGAAGCTGGTGTTGAACTGGCCGCTGCGGAATTCCGGGTTGCGCAGGATTTCCTGGTAGTAAGCGGCGGTGGTCTTCACGCCTTGCAGGCGCATGTCGTCCAGGGCACGCAGGCCGCGGTCCATGGCTTCTTCCCAGGTCAACGCCCACACCACCAGTTTCAGGCACATGGAGTCGTAGAACGGCGGGATGGTGTAACCGGTGTAGATCGCCGTGTCGGTGCGCACGCCGGGGCCGCCGGGTGCGTAGTAACGGGTGATCTTGCCGAAGCTTGGGAGGAAGTTGTTTTTCGGGTCTTCGGCGTTGATGCGGAACTGCAACGCGAAACCACGGTGCTGGATGTCTTCCTGTTTCACCGACAACGGCAGGCCCGAGGCGATGCGGATCTGCTCGCGGACGATGTCGATCCCGGTGATTTCTTCGGTGATGGTGTGTTCCACCTGCACGCGGGTGTTCATCTCCATGAAGTACACCTCGCCCTCGGCGAGCAGAAACTCCACGGTGCCAGCGTTCTCGTAGCCCACCGCCTTGGCGGCGCGTACCGACAGGTCGCCGATGTAGGCGCGCTGTTCTGGGGTCAGTTGCGGGCTTGGAGCGATTTCGATGAGCTTCTGGTTACGACGCTGGATCGAGCAATCGCGCTCGAACAGATGCACCACGTTGCCGAAGCTGTCACCGAGGATCTGCGCCTCGATGTGCTTGGGATTGACGATGCATTTTTCCAGGAACACTTCCGCCGAACCGAAGGCCTTAGTGGCTTCGGAGATAACACGGGGGAAGGCTTGTTCAAGTTCTTCGCGGCTGTTGCAACGACGGATACCACGGCCGCCGCCACCGGAAGTGGCCTTGAGCATCACTGGGTAACCGATGCGGTCGCCTTCGGTGAGGGCCTCATGGATATCCGCGACGTTGCCTTCGGTGCCCGGCGTGACCGGCACACCAGCCTTGATCATGCTGCGGCGCGCTTCGGTCTTGTCGCCCATGCGGCGGATCACTTCCGCCGACGGACCAATGAATTTGATACCACGTTCGGCGCAGATATCCGCCAGTTCGGCGTTTTCCGACAGGAAGCCGTAGCCAGGGTGCAGCGCGTCACAACCGGTTTCCACCGCCAGGTTCACCAGCTTGCGCGGGTTCAGGTAACCGGCCAGGGGCTCGGCGCCAATGCTGTGGGCTTCGTCGGCACGCTTGACGTGCAAAGCGTGACGGTCGGCGTCGGAGTAGACCGCGACCGAGCGAATGCCCATCTCGGCGCAGGCACGCACGATGCGTACGGCAATTTCACCACGGTTGGCGATCAGGATCTTTTTTATCACTTGGAAATTCCCTTGAGCCGATTGCTGCGTTCTTCGACCCGCTGGATCCGGGTCGGCGCGTGACCAAATGTTTCATGACAGTCGCGAGACACACACTAAGCCCGCCGAGGGATTAACAAAAATCAATAATTATTGGGTCGTGCATAAGTAAAGACTTATAGTTGAACTCATTAGATTCAGCAGGAACGTGCTAAAAATGCGTAAGTCATTGATGCGTATGACATTGCGTCAATTGCAGATCTTCAATGAAGTGTGCGATTTGCGCTCCTACAGCCGCGCCGCCGAGGAAATGTCCCTCACACAACCGGCCGTTAGCCTACAAATTCGCCAGCTGGAAGAGCTGATCGGGCAGCCGCTGTTCGATTATGTCGGCAAAAAGCTCTACATGACCGAGGCCGCTGAAGCCTTGCAGCGAGCCAGCCGGGATATTTTCGGGCGCCTGGAAAACCTCGATATGCAGCTGTCGGACATGCAGGGTTCGCTGCAAGGCCAGTTGAAGCTGGCGATTGAATCCAGCGCCAAGTACTTCGTGCCGCACCTGTTTGCTGCCTTCAAGCGCCAACATCCCGAGGTGCAGTTACACCTCACGGTGGTGAACCGCGCCCAGGTGATTCGCCGGCTTTCGGACAATCGCGATGACCTGGTGATCATGTCCATGGTGCCTCAGGACATGGGCCTGGAATTCCTGCCATTCCTCAACAATCCGATCGTCGCGGTGGCGCCACCCGACCATCCGTTGAGCCTGCAAGGGCCGCTGCGCCTGCAGGACCTGGAACCCTACACGCTGCTGCTGCGCGAACCGGGTTCCGGTACGCGACTGGCGTGCGAGGAGTATTTCAAGGAGAAACGCGTGCACTTCACCCAGACGGTGGAAGTGGCCTCGGCCGAGGCGCAGCGCGAGTGTGTTTGCGCGGGGTTGGGCGTGGCGCTACTGACGCGTCATGCGGTCAACATGGAGCTGGCCACCGGCGGGCTCAAGGAGCTGCCGGTGGAAGAGCTGCCGCTGTACCGCAGTTGGTGCCTGGTGCAAGCCAAGGCCAAGCGCCTGTCACCGGTGGCCCACGCGTTCCTGGGCTTTATCCGCAGCGAGCGGGTGCAGATCAGCGCGCTGGCTGAGCGTTTCGCTGGGCAGCCGCGGGTGCCTGCCAGTGGAGTTCCGGGTAGTCACTGATGCTCTGGAGCAGCTGACGCTCCTCGCAACGGTCTTCGATTGCGCGACGGAACGCCATGCGGCGCTGGTCTTCCTGCTGACGACGGGTTTTGACGGAGCTGTTGCTGTCTTCGTAGGGCCGGGCCATTTGGAGTCTCCCAATGCGAGTACGGGGAGTTCAGGATGGCCCTGGGCGATGACGGTTTGGCGGCGCGGGGGTTACAAACTGATGAAACTTTGATCAATCATCCAATGCTTTGACGGACTTGGGCGACAACCGCAGGCTGCGCAAGCTGCGCTTCACGCTCTTGAGGTGGTTGACCAGGCTCGGCCCGCGCGCCATGGCCACGCCCATCGCCAGCACGTCGATCACCACCAGGTGGGCGATGCGCGAAGTCAGCGGCGTGTAGATCTCGGTGTCTTCGTGCACATCGATTGCCAGGTTGACCGTGGACAGTTCCGCCAACGGCGTCTGGCTCGGGCACAGGGTAATCAGCGAAGCGCCGCTTTCACGCACCAGGTTGGCGGTAATCAGCAAATCTTTGGAGCGGCCCGACTGGGAAATGCAGATCGCCACATCCGTAGGCTTCAAGGTCACCGCCGACATGGCTTGCATGTGCGGGTCGCTGTAGGCCGCGGCAGTGAGCAGCAAACGGAAGAATTTGTGCTGGGCATCGGCGGCCACCGCGCCCGAAGCACCAAAGCCATAGAACTCGACACGCTGGGCCTGGGACATGGCGGTCACGGCCTTTTGCAACTCCACCGGGTCGAGCTTCTCGCGCACTTCCATCAGGGTATGCAGGGTGGTGTCGAAGATCTTAAGGCTGTAGTCGGCGACGGAGTCGTCTTCATGGATCGCGAATTGGCCGAAGCTGGCACCGGCGGCCAGGCTTTGCGCCAACTTGAGTTTCAAGTCCTGGAACCCAGAGCAACCGATGGCGCGGCAGAAGCGCACGATGGTCGGTTCGCTGATGCCCACGCTGTGCGCCAGGTCGGCCATGGAACTGTGCATCACAGCCGCAGGGTCAAGCAGCACGTGATCGGCAACCTTGAGTTCCGATTTGCGTAACAGGTGGCGCGACTGGGCGATATGTTGCAACAGGTTCAAAGGGCAGGACTCTTGTTATGGGCAGGGCCAGGGATGTAGCAAGCTTGTAGTTATACTACAAGAATTGTCGTTTTGCCCGTCCGACGCATCACTAAATCGCCCTGCTCCCCTTTGAATCTAAGGGCGGCCAAGTTGTAGCCACAGGGGCGCCCCAGGCATCACTAGGGAAAATCTGCATTTTTCCGTAACAAATCTGCCAGCCCTTCGGCCTGCATCGGCCGACTGATCAAGTAGCCCTGTACCTCATCACAACGCTCACCGCGCAGGAAGTCCAACTGCTGCTGATCTTCCACGCCTTCGGCCACCACCTTGAGCGCAAGGCCGTGGGCCATAGCGATAATGGCGCGGGTGATAGCGGCGTCTTCACGCCCCTGGCCCAGCCCACGGATGAAAGTCTGGTCGATCTTCACGTAGTCCACGGGAATGCGCTTGAGGTAGCTCAGGGACGAATAACCCGTGCCGAAATCGTCGATCGCCAGCTTCACGCCCAGGTCCCGCAGTTGCTGGAAAGTGGCGATGATGTGTTCGACGCTGTCGAGCAATTGGCTTTCGGTCAGCTCCAGCTCCAGGTATTGCGGGTCCAGGCCAGTTTCTTCGAGCACCTGGCGCACCAGGCTGACCAGCTTGCCCTGGCGCAGTTGATGCACGGACAGGTTCACCGATACGCGGATTGGCGCCAGCCCCTGGCGTTGCCATTCACACGCCTGCCAGCAGGCCTCGCGCAACACGAATTCGCCCAATGGCACGATCAGGCCGGTCTCTTCGGCCAGGCCGATAAAGTCCCCCGGCGGCACCATGCCCCACTGTGGATGGTCCCAGCGGATCAACGCTTCGGCGGCATTCAGCTTGCCGGTGGCCAGGCACAGCTTGGGTTGGTAGAACACCGTGAGCTGGCGCTCTTCGATGGCCTTGCGCAGATGGTTTTCCAGCTGCAAACGCTCCAGAGTGCTGGCTTGCAGGCTGTCGGTGTAGAACTGGAAGTTATTGCCGCCCAGGTGCTTGGCATGTTGCATGGCCATGTTGGATTGGCTGACCAATGCAGAAATTTCCCGCGCATTGTCCGGCAACAGGCTGACGCCCATCGAGGCACTCACCACCAGCTCATGCCCGTCCACCGTCACCGGCACCCGCAGTTTGGCCAGCAACCGCGTGGCGACCCGCGCCAGGCTCGACAGGTTGCCGTAGGCGTCGAACAGCACGGCGAATTCGTCGCCGGACAGACGCGCGATGGTGTCAGCCTCAGGTAACGCGTTGATCAGGCGGCGCGCCATTTTTTGCAGCAGTTGGTCGGCGACTTCATGGCCAAGGCTGTCATTGAGCAATTTGAAACGGTCGAGGTTGATGTGCAGTAACGCCAGGCTGCGACCGCCCTGGCGTACCCGCTGATGGGCCTCGCGCAGCCGTTCGCGGAACAGCGAGCGGTTGGCCAGGCCGGTCAGCTCGTCGTAATGGGTGAGGTAGCGCATGCGCTCTTCCGACTCACGTCGCGCCGAGAGATCGGCGAAGAAGCCCACGATATGGCTGACTTTTCCCCGGATATCGCGCACTACATTCAATTGCAGCCACTGCGGGTACAGCTCGCCGTTCTTGCGCGTTTCCACCAGCTCACCCTGCCAGGTGCCATGGCTGAGCAACGCCTGGCGGATCACCGGGAAGTGACGGCGGGCATCGCGGCTGCTGGGCAGTTCGACCACATTGCGGCCGATCATATCGTCGGTTTCAAAGCCGGTGACACGACTGAACGCCTGGTTGACGGCAATCAGCTTGTAGTCCGGGTCCAGGATCACGATGCCTTCGCTGGCGGCCTCGAATACGGTCGAGGCCAAGCGCTGCTGTTCTTCCAGGGCCTTGCCGGCGCTGATATCCCGCCGCGTGCCGAGCATGCGCGTGACCCGTCCACTGGGCGCGCGCTCCACGGCGCGGCCACGGTCTTCGATCCACACCCAGTGCCCATCGCCATGACGCACGCGGTACTCCACCAGGTAGTCCTCGCTGCGGCCCTTGAGGTGTTCCACCAAGGCACGCTTGAGCAGCGGCAGGTCTTCGGGATGCAGGCGTGGCTTGAGATGGCTGAGCATCGCCGTGACATATTCCGGCTCCAGGCCGAACAGTTCCTTGAGCTGGGTGTGATGGACTTCGTCGGTTTGCAGGTTCCAGTCCCACAGGCCCAACTCACTGGCTTGCAGCGCCATGGCCAGGCGCGCTTCGCTTTTATTCAGGGCCAAGCTGGCGGCGTCCAGTTCCTGGCTGCGTTGGGCCACTCGGTCTTGCAGGCCGATCTGGGCTTCGCGCAGCTCTTGCTCGACCTGACGACGTTGTTCCACTTCGCGCACCAGCTCCTGATTGAGTTGCTCGCTGCGCTGTTGCGCCTGCTGCAGATGCTCGATCAACGCCTGGTTCTGAAAACGGCGCAGCAGCCCGCGTTGGATCAGGCGATTGACCTGCCACGCCACCAGGCTCAAGGATGCCAGCAGGATCAGGCCAAGCACGCCCCAACCGCGCTGCTGCGGGTCGCCGGTCCAGAACAGGTAGAGGATGGCCGGCACCAGGCACGGCAAGGCAAACGACAAAAACGCTGGCAGGCTCACGGCATAGGCCACGCTGGCCGACAGCGTAGCCGCGCCGATCAGGCCGAACACCCAGGCTTGTTGCATGAAGCTGTCGACCGGCACCAGCGCAATGGCAGCCGTGGCCAGGGTCAGGCCGCTGACGGCCGAGCCGAGCATGAACATCCGCCGCCACACCGGCTGGGCCTGGCGACTGGGCATGGCCGAGTCGAACGCCGCCACCTGGATCACGCGCATCGCCACCAGGGCCAGCAGCCAGACCAGCCAGATGCTGTCCAGCAAGTATTGCTGGGGGTTCCACAATAGCCAGGCGCAGACCAGGCCATTGACCAGCATCAACAGGGTCGGCAGCAGCGAGCCCTGATACAGCAGGCGCGTACGCTCGACCGCCATCTCCGTGGCGTAGTGTTTGCGAAGAACCTGCGCGGGTGCCGTCGAGGGGCCGAGCAGGTCGGTGCTGAGGGTCATAGGCAGTGTTCTTATAATGGTGAGCCCGAAACGTCGACGGAGCATACACAAGCAAGCGCCTGGGCCAAACTGCTCTGCGTCATAAAAACTGCACGGTCGTACAGCGCAAACTTCCGGGCCAGACGGCTTGAGCGAGACGCGGCGCGGGCTGTGGCCATTGACCGACCGGTCATCACCCTGGCGGTTTTCCGTCGACCACCCGGCATTGGTATTTGCCCCACTCCCCCGGGCACCCTAGAATGCGCCGATGCGCGATGATCTCTCCCTTTTGCTGAACTCCCTCAACGATGCCCAACGCCAGGCCGTAGCGGCCCCCGTTGGCCGTCAGTTGGTCCTGGCCGGTGCTGGCTCCGGTAAAACCCGAGTGCTGGTGCACCGTATCGCCTGGTTGATCCAGGTCGAAAACGCGTCCCCGCATTCCATCCTGTCGGTGACCTTCACCAACAAGGCCGCTGCCGAGATGCGCCACCGCATCGAGCAGTTGATGGGCATCAGCCCGGCCGGCATGTGGGTCGGCACCTTCCACGGCCTGGCGCACCGCCTGCTGCGGGCGCACTGGCAGGAGGCGGGCCTGGCCCAGACCTTCCAGATCCTCGACAGCGATGACCAGCAACGCCTGGTCAAGCGCGTGATACGCGAGCTGGGCCTCGACGAACAGCGTTGGCCAGCGCGTCAGGCACAGTGGTTTATCAACGGCCAGAAAGACGAAGGCCTGCGCCCGCAACATATCCAGGCCAGCGGCGATTTGTTCCTGGCGACCATGCGCAGCATCTATGAAGCCTACGAGGCCGCCTGTGCACGCGCCGGGGTCATCGACTTCTCCGAGCTGCTGCTGCGCGCCCTCGACCTGTGGCGCGACAACCCAGGCCTGTTGGCCCATTACCAGAAACGCTTCCGCCACATCCTGGTGGACGAGTTCCAGGACACCAACGCCGTGCAGTACGCCTGGTTGCGCCTGCTGGCCAAGGGCGGCGACAGCCTGATGGTAGTGGGCGACGACGACCAGTCGATCTACGGCTGGCGTGGCGCGAAAATCGAGAACATCTACCAGTACTCCGAAGACTTCCCGGACGCGGTGACCATCCGTCTGGAACAGAACTACCGCTCCACCGCCGGGATCCTCAAGGCCGCCAACGCCTTGATCGCCAACAACACCGGGCGCCTGGGCAAAGAGCTGTGGACCGACGGCGGCGAAGGCGAGGCGATCAACCTGTACGCCGCCTTCAATGAGCACGATGAAGCACGCTACGTGGTGGAAACCATCGAAAGCGCGCTGAAAACCGGCCTGGCGCGCAGTGACATCGCGATTCTGTACCGTTCCAACGCCCAATCGCGGGTATTGGAAGAAGCCTTGCTGCGCGAACGCATCCCGTACCGCATCTATGGTGGCCAGCGCTTCTTCGAGCGTGCCGAAATCAAGAACGCCATGGCCTACCTGCGTTTGCTGGAAGGTCGCGGCAACGATGCGGCGCTGGAACGGGTGATCAACATCCCGGCGCGCGGCATCGGCGAGAAAACCGTCGAGGCGATTCGCGACCACGCGCGCCATGCCGATGTGTCGATGTGGGAAGCCATGCGCTTGCTCATCGTCAATAAAGGCCTGACCGGCCGCGCAGCCGGCGCTTTGGGTGTGTTTGTCGAACTGATCGAGAACCTGGCAGCCAAGTGCGCGGAAATGCCGTTGCACCTGATGACCCAGACGGTGATCGAACAGTCCGGGCTGATCGCCTACCACGAGGCGGAAAAAGGCGAGAAAGGCCAGGCCCGGGTAGAAAACCTTGAGGAACTGGTAAGCGCTGCCCGTGCCTTCGAAAACACCGAGGAAGATGAAGAGCTGACGCCGCTGGCTGCTTTCCTCGGCCATGCGTCGCTGGAAGCCGGCGATACCCAGGCGGATGAGCATGAAGACAGCATCCAGCTGATGACCTTGCACAGCGCCAAGGGCCTGGAATTCCCGTACGTGTTCCTGGTGGGCATGGAAGAAGGCCTGTTCCCGCACAAGATGAGCCTGGAAGAGCCCGGCCGTCTTGAGGAAGAACGCCGCCTGGCGTACGTGGGTATCACCCGCGCCATGCAGAACCTGGTGATGACCTACGCCGAGACCCGACGCCTGTACGGCAGCGAGACTTACAACAAGGTGTCGCGCTTCGTACGTGAAGTACCGAAGGGTCTGATCCAGGAAGTGCGCCTGTCCAACAGCGTCAGCCGCCCGTTCGGCGGCGGGCAGCAGCAGAACTCCAGCAGTATGTTCGCGGGTTCCGAGATTCCGGAAACCCAGTTCAGCCTTGGCCAGCAGGTCAGGCATTCGGTGTTCGGCGAAGGCGTGATCCTCAACTTCGAAGGCGCTGGTGCACAGGCCCGGGTGCAGGTGAACTTCGCCGAAGGCAGCAAGTGGCTGATGATGGGCTACGCGAAGCTCGAAGCCGTCTGAAACATTTCCCAACATGAAGCTTATTGGCCCGCCCTTGTTTTTAACAGGCGCGGGCCAATATCAGTAATAAGTCCTACAGACCATTCTGAATCGGTCCTACGCAAAAGCCCGAAACATTATGTCGCTAGCCACTGTCACTCCACCTGTGCAACATGGCGCGCGTGCAATCCACAAATGGGAATTCCCTTTATGAAACGTTTTCTTAGCATCGCCATGGCGTTGTGCATCGGCCTGACGATGAGCATCGACGCCAACGCCAAACGCTTCGGTGGCGGCAAAAGCTCGGGCGCATCCCCGACTCACCAGACCAGCCAAATGGCTCCATCCGCCGGCGGCATGGGCGGTGCAGCCGCGACCGCAGGCGCAGCCGGTGCTGCTGGCGCCGCTGCCAAGGCCGGCGGTGCTTCGCGCTGGTTGGGCCCTCTGGCCGGTATCGCTGCCGGTGGCCTGCTTGCTTCCATGTTCATGGGCGGCGGCTTCCAGGGCATGCAGATCTTCGACATGCTGATCCTGGCGGTCATCGCCTTTGTGATCTTCCGCTTTATCGCCGCCCGTCGCCGCAAGCAGCAGGAGCACCTGGCTCCAGCCGGCGCGCCGATGCAGCGTGAAGTGTTCGAGCAAAAACCAGCCATGGGCTCGATCTTCGGCGGTTCGGCAGCCCCTGCTGCGGCCCGTCCGGTGATCAACGCGCCGGCCTGGTTCAACGAAGAGCGTTTCGTCGAAGCGGCCCGCAGCCACTTCCAGTCCCTGCAGCAGCACTGGGACGCCAACGAAATGGACAAAATTGCCGAGTTCGTGACCCCGCAACTGCTGGAGTTCCTCAAGCGCGAACGCGCTGAGATTGGCGATGCATTCCAGTCGACTTACATCGACGACCTGCGCGTGCAGTTGGACGGTGTGGATGATCGCGCCGACAAGACCATCGCCACCCTGACCTTCAGCGGTGTGTCGAAGACCTCGCGTTTCGACCAGGGCGAAGTGTTCAGCGAAAGCTGGAACATGGAACGCCCACAAGGCGACAACCAGCCTTGGCTGGTCGCCGGTATCCGCCAGAACGGCTGATCCCTTCACGCTTAGCACGCAGATACAAAAAACCCCGGACCTGTCCGGGGTTTTCTATTTCACGGTTGCACTTATAGCGAGCTACTGTATAAAACGCCCCTATAAACCGCGCCATCTAGCAAGAGGATCCCGGCCGTGGAAGAAATCATCGAACAATTGCGTGAAGCCAACGAACCGGTCCCGGTTCCTTTGGAGCTGCCTGACGAAGACCAACTGGTGGAAATCGAGGAACAACTGTTCATCGACATCCCGTTTGTCTTCCGTGAATTTCTGCTGACCGTCAGCGATGTGGTGTACGGCAGCCTGGAACCGGTGACCGTTACCGACCCGCAATCCCATACCTACTTGCCCGACGTGGCTGCCAATGCCTGGGATGCGGGTGTTGATCGCAGCATGATCCCGATCTGCCAGGACGGTGACGACTACTACTGCGTTGAAGAAGACGGCACCGTGGTGCTGTGGTCCGGCGAAGAAGAACTCGTTACCGAAGAAACCTGGGAATCGGTGTGGCACTGGGCGCGGGACGTCTGGCTGGAAAGCTGAGCCCACACCCAGGCGCTTAGTGCTCGGGCGTATCCTTGTGGTTATCCAGCGTCTCCAGCAAGGCGACCTGCATCCGCGTATGCACGCGGATGAACCACCGCCAGAGCACGGCCGCCACCGCCGCCGTGACCACGGCAATCAGCACCAGCAACTTGTTGGTCGGCAGAATACTGGCCGACAAGGCTGCCAATAGCAGGAAGATCACCAACAGCGACAGGATCGGGATCAGCTCTGCAATCACCCGCCGTACGCGCTGGGTATGCCGCCCGGCCATTTCGGGCTTCACGCTCATCTCCGCCAACAGCATCGACAGCGCCTTGAGTTTGCGATACGCCGCAATCAGGAAGGGCAGCGACAACAACAACGCCCCGCCCCAGATCAATGCCTTCTGCCAGCTCGGATCGCTGATCCAGCCTTCCAGATACCCACCAATACGCGCCGCGAAAAAGCTGCCGGCGAAGAAGATCGCCACCACCAGCGCCAGGTTCACCCCGACTTGCAGGATGATCTTGCGGATCATCGACGCCAGCATTGCGCCTTCACCTTGAGGCTGGATACTGCGCAGCCATTCGCCGTACATGCCGAACACCCGGCTCATTCGCTGCGGCATGATCGCCGCGATCTTCAAGGACAGTGGGTCGGCACCGCGAATCAGGTACGGCGTGAGCAGTGTGGTAATGGCTGAAACCGCCACGGCGACGGGGTAGAGGAAGTCACTGGTCACCTGCAACGTCATCCCCAACGCCGCGATGATGAAGGAAAACTCGCCAATCTGTGACAGCCCCATGCCCACGCGCAGTGAGGTACGGCCGTCATTGCCGGCGATAAACGCCCCCAGGCCACAGGACAACATCTTGCCCAGCACCACCGCCACGGTGATCACCGCAATCGGCCAGGCGTATTGCAGCAGGATCTGAGGGTCGATCATCAAGCCGATGGCCACGAAGAAGATGGCGCTGAACATGTCGCGAACCGGCTCGATCAGGCGCTCGATCTTAATCAACTGACGGGATTCGGCCATGATCGCGCCGATCAGGAACGCGCCCAGCACCATGCTGTACTCCAGCTTGACCACCAGCAGGCAGAAACCGAAACACAGGCCCAGTACGGTGATCAGCAGCATCTCGTTGCTTTCGAACTTGGCCACGTAGGCCAGCAAACGTGGCACCAGCAAAATGCCGATGACCAGCGCGACGATCATGAACAGCGACAGCTTGCCGACCGTGGAAAACACCTCGCCGGAGCTGACTGTGCCGCTGACGGCAATGCTCGACAGCAAGGCGATGATGCCGATGCCGAGGATGTCCTCGACGATCAGCACGCCGAAAATAAGCTGGGCAAAGCGCTGGTTCTTCATCTTCAGGTCATTGAGCGCCTTGACGATGATGGTGGTGGAGGAAATCGCCAGGATCGCGCCGAGGAACAGCGAGTCCATGGTGTTCCAGTCGAACCAGCGGCCGATCTCGTAGCCGATCCAGATCATCAGGATGATTTCCAGGAAGGCCGCGATGAAGGCTGTGGCGCCGACCTTGAACAGCTTGCGCAGGCTGAACTCCAGGCCCAGGCAGAACATCAGGAAGATCACCCCCAGCTCGGCGAGGGTCTTGATGGTGTCTTCGTCGTGGATCAGGCCGAACGGCGGGGTGTGTGGGCCGATGATGAACCCGGCGACGATGTAGCCCAGCACCACCGGCTGCTTGAGGCGGTGAAACAGGATGGTGACAACCCCTGCCACCAGCATGATCACGGCCAGGTCCTGGATAAAGCTGATGGCGTGCATGGCGAGGGGCTCCTTGAGGGTACTGGCGCTTTTCCCACTTCCGCCCGCGCCTTTGAAATGTCGCAAAGGGCGAAAGGAAAAGTCTGCCTTGATCGTAAGAAATGCCCTGAGATGGGCTTTTGAAGGTTAACACCGCGACTTCCGGCAGAAAGCCGGTGCAATATATGGAAACAGATCGGTACACGCGTGACGGCAAGCCGACCACCGGCGTCCCGTTAAGGAAGGCGCAGCAAAGATTCCAGCACCCGCAGAGGTGCCCCCCAACCAATGCCTACAACCCGTGAGTGTGCTATGGAACCCGGAAACGCCCAGCTGTCGATGACGGTATTGATGACCCCTGATATGGCCAACTTCTCAGGCAATGTCCACGGCGGCACCCTGCTCAAGTACCTCGACGAAGTGGCCTACGCCTGCGCGAGCCGTTATGCCGGCCGTTATGTCGTGACGTTGTCGGTGGACCAGGTGATTTTCCGCGAGCCGATTCATGTCGGCGAGCTGGTGACCTTCCTCGCGTCAGTCAACTACACCGGCAATACCTCGATGGAGGTAGGCATCAAGGTGGTGACCGAAAACATCCGCGAACGCTCGGTGCGCCACACCAACAGCTGCTTCTTCACCATGGTGGCCGTGGACGACCAGCGCAAACCAGCCGCCGTGCCGCCGCTGCAACCGCAGAACAGCGAAGACAAACGCCGTTTCGTGCAGGCACAGCAGCGCCGGCAGATCCGCCAGGAGCTGGAAAAGCGCTACCAGGAAATCAAGGCCGACGCGCTGTAGGCATCAGTGCCAGCACTTGTCGAAATGCGCACACACCTCAAAGCGCTGATCCAGTTGGCCCATGCGCGCCAGGTGATGGTTGAGCACTTCAACCATCACTGACTTGCGCGTGTTGATGTAATAGGCGGCCATCACTTTGTCGTTCTCCGCCACACGATCACGCGTGGTGGTGTCCGTCGGGTTCAGCCATTGTTCCAACACGGCGTCTTCGGTGACGCTCAATCGGTAGCGCAGCACTTCGTTATAGAGCCCCATTGTGCGCGCCTCTTGCGCCGCCGCATCTTCATTGAGCAAGGTGAAGTTCTGGCGATATTGGGTCCAGTAGGCCTCCGGCAACGTGAACGAACCCATTGCCGCCTTGCGCTTGGCAATCTGATCTTCAAGCGACTTGGGTGTCGACGGCGGTTCGACAGGTGTTTGCGGGTTCATCATCTTGAACAACTGCAGGTTGGTGTCAACGATGGAACCGATCAACGCAGCGCGCTTGGGCGTTTCTGGAATCTGCTTGGGGAACATCGGCGTGCTGCCGGCGCACGCTTGCAGCGGGCTTTCGATCATCGGCTGCGGAATACGCTCGTCTTTACCGTTGAAGCGCTGCAGACGTTGGAAGGTGGTGATGCAACTGCCCTCGGCCACGTCGAACGTCACTTCATATTCCTTGCCCGCCTCAGGCGTAAAGCTGATCGCCTTGGCGCACACGTAGCCGCTGCCATTGGTGTTGATGCGCATGAACACCGGCTTGCCAGGCGCCAGCTTGACCTCCAGCAAACCACGGGCTTTTTCCGGCGGCGGCACGATCATGCCCACCCGACGCTGGGTGTCGGTCATCAAGGAGTTGTTGAGCATGCCGGTAGTACGGCCTGCGCAGTGCTGGGCGTCGAAGAAGTCGAGGGTGGAGTTCTGGGTGTTGGAGATGAACCGCAGCTTGGCGGCATCGGGTTCGGTGGCGTCCGGGTAGCTACCGTTGATGCTGCAAGCGCTGAGCAGCGAAACCAGGCTTAGCGTGGAAAAAGCCCGTAGGAAATATGACATGGTTCTTCCTTGAAAAGCACAGGGGACAAAGAGGCGCCGATAGTACCGGACGCCCTTTGCCTGGCTCAATCAGGAATGTTCCTACAGCTCGATCGGCGTCGCTTCGAACCGCACGCGAGGATGGGCGATACGGTCCTGGGCGCGCACCAGTTCCAGTTCATAACTGGCGCAGGCCTGGGTTTCCAGCAGCACTTCATGCACGGCTGCGGCGGTGAACTCGAACGCTGCCAACAGGCTGTCGCCCAATAGTACCCGCGCCAGGAACAGCCCCGAGGTCAGGTCGCCCACGCCCACAGGCTGACGCGGAAACGCCAGCAATGGCCGGCGCAGGTGCCAGCTGCCCTCGGCGGTCACCAGCAGCATCTCGAAACCGTCCGGCAGCTTGCCGGGGTAGTCCAAGTGCTTAACCAATACCGCCTTCGGCCCGCGTGCCAGCAGCGCCTTGGCCATGGCCAGGCAATCGAACAGCGATTGCGGCTTACGCCCGGCAAAACTGTCCAATTCCAGCTGGTTAGGGCACAGGAAATCGGCCATGGCCGCGGCTTCGTCCAGCAGGAAATCGCTGACTTCCTGGGGCACGATGCAGCCCTTCTCCGGATGGCCCATCACCGGGTCGCACAAATACAGGGCCTTGGGGTTGATGGCCTTGATGCGCGCCACGCCGCTGAGAATCGCACGCCCCTGGTCCGCACTGCCCAGGTAGCCGGACAGCACGGCGTCGCAGTTGCCCAGCTCGCCGATCGCCGCAATGCCTTCCACCAGCGCCGGAATTTGCTGCGGCGCCAACACTTCGCCCGCCCATTGGCCATACTGGGTGTGGTTGGAGAACTGCACCGTGTTCAACGGCCAGACGTTCACCCCGACACGCTGCATGGGGAATACGGCAGCGCTGTTTCCGGCGTGGCCAAAGACCACATGAGACTGGATCGCAAGCAGATGAGGTGTGCGTTTCATGCGCGGGATTTCCGTAAAGCCATTGAAATTCTGGCCGCGCAGTATGCGACTAAACGCAGCCTGTACGACAGACCGGCGACACAGTTAAGCTGCTCTCACTTTGTTGGAGTCTTTCGCATGCTGACCCTGGGAAACATCTTCGTGTTGATGCTGCTGGCGACCGGTGCCGCCTGGGTGTGGCACAACCACGGCCTGCGTGAGCGGGCGCTGGAGCGGGTCAAGCAGCATTGTGCCAAGCTCGACATCGAACTGCTGGACGGCGCGGTGGCGCTCAAGCGTATCGGGTTTGTGAAGGATGCCAATGGGCGGCGGCGCCTGGCGCGTATCTACAACTTTGAATTCACCGTGACCGGCGAAACCCGCCATCCGGGGACCATCACTCAATTCGGCGCCCACAGCGCGCAGATCGAACTGGCGCCCTACCCGTTCGAGATCAAGACGCCGCTGCCCAGCGCCGAAGTGATCGAGCTGAGCCAGTGGCGCCAGGACCACGCCAAGAACCGTCAGTAACGGCAGGCCTTTAGTGCGGCCTGCAAGGCGGCCAGGTCCTGTGGCTCGCTGAAAATCAACTCAATACGTGAATCACGGCGCCATTCGCTGGCCTGCCAAGTCAACTCGCTGTTATCCACCGCGTTGGTCGAAACCCACCCTTCGGCGCTGTGGATAACCAGTTTGGCGCGGCGCCATTCAAGGCTTGTCAGCCACTGGTCGAGGCGGCGGGTATCGAATGGCTGGCTCGGGTGCCAGCGCCATCCGACGCTCCAACCACCTTCTTGAGTCTGACTCAGGCAGATCGGTTGAGTCGGATCGCTCCACACCGCCGGCATTTGCGCCTGGCCTTCGGGCACTTCGATGTTATCCACAGCGGCTGAAGCCTGCGCGTTCAGGCCGGGTAATTGTTGCAGGGGCAATTGCGCCTGGCGGGTCCAGTAGAGCGGGCATTCGGGCAACTGCCGTTCGATCGCTCGGCGCTGCCCGGCGTCCAACCCTTCATCTTTGTTCAACACCAGCAACCCGGCACTTGTCAGAGCCTCTTGCTGCGCTGGCGGCAATGGTTTTCGTGCTGCCAGCGCCTGGGCATCCAGCACCAGCACACAGGGCTGGACGGCCAGCACGCCCTGCCACGGTGCCTGCCGCAACTGCTTGAGCAACTGCGCCGGATGGCCCAGGCCCGACGGTTCGATAAACAGCCGGTCGGGCTTGGCCTTACGCAACAGACGACCCAGTCCTACCTGGAACGGTGCACCATTCACGCAGCACAGGCAGCCTCCGGCGACTTCGCCCAGGGCAATGCCGTCGTCATCCTGGGTGAGCAAGGCGGCGTCCAGGCCGATCTGCCCGAACTCGTTGATCAGCACCGCCCAACGCTCGTTGGCCGGGCGCTGGGCGAGCAGGTGCTTGATAAGGCTGGTCTTGCCGGCGCCCAAGGGCCCGGCAATCACGTGGGTGGGAATGTTCTGCAGCATGAGGGGCATCGTTCGGACCGTGTAGAGCGTTTGATCCTACGCGGTTATGCGAGCCAATCCAGTGTCAGGATCAATCGGCGCTCATCGGCCTTGAGCGCCGGTGACCGGTGGATCAAACCGTGATTCTCATTACCGTGCCATTTGGTGCCCTTGAGCAGGGCGACTTCGCCGCAGCGAATCTGTTCGATGCGCTCGGTGGGCTCTGCCTCCGACTGGCTCAGCCTGCGCCGGTCCATCACGCCTTCGCGCAACCACTGGCTGCCGACCCCCGCATAGGTGGTGATCAGTCGCACCGGCACATGGTCGACGTGAAAACGTGGGCACATCGCCTTATCCAGCAACCGCAAACGCACGCCAATACGTTTGGCGCCCAGCAGGCAGGCGAATGCGCTGACCAGCCACGACACATCGGCGATAAAGCCTTCGTAGCCTTCCAGATCTCGGCAGCTGGACGCCAATCCCTGCAAGTTCGGCTCGGCGTCTTCGTTGTTGAGCTCGATCACCATGGAATCGGCCAACGGCTCGTTGAGCGCCACCAGCAAGGCGCCGAACTCGGCGATGTGCAACGGCAACTGCCGCTCCCACACGGCCAGGTTGACGCCATCTTCCAGTATGTCGGACAGCGCCAACGGGGTTTCGCCACGGGTCTGGCGAATCACAGGACGCAGGGGAATCACCGGGGCCAGCATCAGGCGGCTGCCTCCTCATACCAAGGGCCAAAGGGATCGGCCAGCAGGCGCCAACCGTCGACGCCCTGGGCCATTTCTTCATCGTTGAGCAGGCACGCGTCCAACTCGGCACGCAGTAGAGTGAAGTCGATGTTCTGCCCGATAAACACCAGTTCCTGGCGGCAATCACCGGTGCTCAGTTGCCAGTTGCCCATGATCGCCGCGATGTTTTCTTCGTCCTGAGGCCACTGGCTTTTTGGCACAAAGCGCCACCAGCGCCCGGCAAAACCATGGCGCATCAAACCGCCGGCCTGGGACCAACTGCCCGCATCCTGGTGCTTGCTGGCCAGCCAGAAAAAACCTTTGGAGCGCAGCAGTTTGCCGTTGACCCACGGGCGGTCGATGAAGTCGAAGAAACGCTGTGGATGGAAGGGACGGCGCGCACGGTAAGCGGTGGAAGCAATACCGTATTCCTCGGTTTCCGGCACATGTTCACCGCGCAGTTCCTGCAGCCAGCCTGGGGCTTGGGCGGCACGTTCAAAGTCGAAACGGCCGGTGTTGAGGATCTTGTTCAGCGGCACTTCGCCCATGACCATTGGGATGATTTCCGCCTGGGCATTGAGGCGCTCAAGGATCGCCATCAACTCTTCGCGTTCGCGGCTGCTGATCAGGTCGATCTTGCTGATGAGGATCACGTCGGCGAATTCGATCTGCTCAATCAGCAGGTCGGTGATGGAACGCTCGTCTTCTTCACCGAGGGTTTCACCCCGCGACGCCAGGCTTTCGGCCGCCTGGTAGTCGAGCAGGAAGTTCATGCCGTCGACCACGGTGACCATGGTGTCCAGGCGCGCGATGTCGGCCAGGCTTTGCTCGTTTTCGTCGCGGAAGGTGAAGGTTTCGGCCACAGGCAAGGGTTCGGAGATGCCGGTGGACTCGATCAGCAGGTAATCGAAACGACCTTCCTTGGCGAGTTTTCCCACTTCTTCCAGCAAGTCTTCCCGCAGGGTGCAGCAGATGCAGCCGTTACTCATCTCCACCAGTTTTTCTTCAGAGCGGTTGAGCGTGACGTCGCGCTGGACTTCGCTGCCGTCGATGTTGATTTCGCTCATGTCGTTGACGATCACCGCCACCCGCAGGTTTTCGCGGTTGCGCAGGACGTAGTTGAGCAGCGTGCTTTTACCGGCGCCGAGAAAGCCGGACAACACAGTAACGGGGAGACGATTGGGCATCAGGTATTCCTCATCAGGGTTGGCCGGTCAAATCGCCCGTTTATGGCGTTCGCGCAGCTCTTCACGTTCTTTGGCTTCGATACACAGGGTGGCGGTAGGACGCAGCAACAAGCGCTGTAGGCCGATGGGCTCGCCGGTTTCGCGGCACCAGCCGTATTCGCCGCGCGCCAGCAAGTCGAGGGCATCGTCGATCTTGTCCAACAGCTTCTTTTCCCGCTCCAGCAGGCGCAGTTGCCATTGGCGCTGTTCTTCGGCGCTGCCGACATCGGCAGGGTCGCTGTTGGTTTCCTGCTCGCGCAGCACCAGGAACTCGGCGTCGATGCGGGCTTGCAGCTCATTGCGCTGGGCCAGCAGCAACTCACGGAAGAACCCTTGCTGGGCTTCATTCATGTAGTCGGCGCAAGGCTGGGCCAGGAGGTCTTGTTCGGTCATGGGGAGCGGTTCACGGGTCAGGCTGTGTTTTAATGTTATAGTATAACAATACAAATAAGCCAATCCCCTCTTGCTCACCACGACGAAGGGCGCAATGCTTGAACACTCCCCAGCCTGAGAAACCCGATGAGATACCTGGTGTGCGCCCTGTTATTGGTTGCCGTGGGACCTGCGTGTGCCCAGGCGCCAAGCCTGCTGGCCAACTGCACGCGCAGCGCCAATCTGCTCGCTTGCGTTGACCCTTCAGGCAACGCCTACAGCGTGGCGACGGTCGGCAGCACCACGTATTTACGCGGGTACGAGGTGATCGGCAAACGCTATTGGGCACAGACCAACAGCCGCTACGGGCAACTGACGTTCTTTACCGGGTTGGCGTCGGACGGTGAGGCGTGGGTCGGCTACACGCGGCGCGTGGGCTGGACCACCCTCAACCGGTTTTCCAGTTCGGGTGGCGCCAGCGCCAAATTCACCTGTAGCCGTATAACCGGCTGTTAGACCTGACCGTTCTTCTGTTCCTGCACCCATGCCATGTAGCTGTTCATCGGAGGATTCTTCTGGAAGTATTTTTTCAGGCCTTCGAACAGGCCGTCGGCAACCGCCTGTTGATGACGCGCAGTGACCAGCCGTGCACTGTCCCGCGCATTGGAAATAAACCCGGTTTCCACCAGGATCGACGGCACGTCCGGTGACTTGAGCACCGCAAACCCGGCTTGTTCCACACGCTTCTGATGCAGGCTGGTGATGCCTTCCAGGCTGCCCAGGATCGAACTGCCCAGTTGCAGGCTGGACGCGATGGTGGCGTTCATCGACATATCCAGGATCACCCCGGCGAGCATCGGGTCCTTGTCTTTCAGATTGAGCAGGCTGGTGGCACCGAGCAGATCGGCGCCGTTTTCCCGTTGCGCCATGAACCGCGCCGTGGCGGAAGTGGCGCCGCCTTCGGACAGGGCATACACCGACGCGCCCGAAGCGGTGATGCGTGGCGCCGCGTCCGCATGCACCGAGATAAACATGTCGGCATTGTGCTTGTGGGCGATTTCCACGCGCTTGCGCAACGGCACGAAGAAATCGTCGTTGCGCACCAACTTCACGTCGAAGCCTTTCTCGCGTTTCAAGCGTTTAGCCAGCAGTTGGGCGATGGACAGCACCACGTCTTTTTCGCGCTGGCCTTTGGAACCGACGGCGCCTGGGTCCTTGCCGCCGTGGCCGGGGTCGACTACCACAATGATGTCGCGTTTGGGATGCGCTTTATCCACCAAAGGCTTGGGCTCGGCCGCAATCTGGCGAGGCGCCTGGGTGGCGCTGGTCAGGTCCAGGACCAGTCGATGGCCTTGGCCATCCTGAGGCGGCAATAGAAAGCTGTTGAGCTGCATCGGTGCGGCCAGGTCCAGCACGATGCGCGTGTCGCCTTTGCCGAAATGCCCGGAACGAATCGAGGTGATCCCGCTGTTCTTCAGCGCCAACTGAGAGAAATCACCACTGAGCCCGGCGCCGCTCAAATCGATGATCAAGCGCTCCGGCGCGCTCAACGTGAAGGTCTTGTATTGCACCGGACCGCTGAGGTCGAACACCAGGCGCAGCTTGTCGTCCGAGCGCCACAGGCGGGCGTTGCTGATCTGCGTGGCGTGGGCGGCAAACGGCAAGGTGAACAGCGGGCTGGCCAGAAGCAGGTTTAGGAGCTGACGTCTGTGCATGAAAAATACCGCAAATAAAGGAGCGTCCCTACTCGACATGACTGAAAAAAGGCTGGAGCAGAAAAATCATCGTCGACTCAATAGTTATAATATAACATGTCTTTTTATTTCCAACGATGGACCTGCTCATGAATGCGCTGACTCTGCCGGATATCGCCGCGCAGGCTTCACGCCAAGCCTTGCCACTCGACTGGGTGGGCATGTGCGGCATCGCCCTACCCATCCTCATCGACGGCCAGCGCCTGACCGCCACCGCCGATGCCGGCGTGAGCCTGGACGATGGCGCCGCCCGTGGCATTCATATGTCACGCCTGTACCTGGCCCTGGAGATGCTCGACCAGCAACCGCTTACGCCCGCACTTCTGCGTAATGTACTGCAGCGTTTTCTCGACAGTCATGAAGGTTTATCTAATAACGCCTACCTGCGTATCCACACCGATTTGCTGCTCAAACGCCCGGCACTGGTCAGTCCTTTGGCCGGTTGGAAAGGCTACCCGGTGAGCATCGAAGCGCGTCTGGAAAACCAGATGTTCCACGTGGAACTAAAAATTGACGTCACTTACTCCTCGACCTGTCCCTGCTCCGCTGCCCTCGCCAGGCAGTTGATTCAGCAACAATTTCTCGACGACTTCGCCAACACGCCTTTGCAGCATGAAGACGTATTGACCTGGCTCGGCAGCGCCAACGGCATCGTCGCCACGCCTCACAGCCAGCGCAGCAGTGCGCAATTGCATGTCGAGCTGCAAGGCGAGCAACTGCCACTGACAGACTTAATCGACACCGTCGAAGCCGCCCTCGGCACCGCCGTACAAACCGCCGTGAAACGTGCGGACGAACAAGCCTTCGCCCTGGCCAACGGGCAGAACCTGATGTTCTGCGAAGACGCCGCCCGCCGCCTGAACCTCGCCTTGAAACGCTCGGATGCCGTCAAAGCCTTCCACCTGAAAGTGGTCCATGCCGAAAGCCTGCACGCGCACGATGCCGTGGCTGAAAGCCGCTGGACGAGACACCCTGCATGATCACCTGCACCGCTTTACGCTGGGGCGCTCCCGGCCAACCGCTGACGCCCGCCATCGACCTCACCCTGGAAAAAGGCAGCCTCACCGGCATCATCGGCGCCAACGGCACCGGTAAAAGCAGCCTGCTTAAAGTCATCGCCGGCCTGCAAAAGCCGCTGGCGGGCAAGGTCACGTTGGAGGTTCCACGCCGTGGCGGCCTGTCGTTCCTGCCCCAGCAGCAACACCTGGACCGTCAGTTTCCCATCAGCCTGCAAGAGCTGGTCGCCGCCGGCTTCTGGGGCACGCAACTGTCCCCGCAACAGCGCAATCAGCGGCTTGAAGCAGTACTGGAAGACTGGTGCCTCAGCGGCCTTGAGCATCGCCCGTTGATGGCACTGTCCGGTGGCGAGCTGCAACGCGCCCTCCTTGCTCGCATGAGCCTGGCCGAAGCGCCCGTTCTGCTGCTCGACGAGCCCCACGCCGCCCTTGATGAAGAGGGCCAGGCGCTGTGCTGGAAACACATCCACGCCTGGCATGAGCAAGGCCGCACGCTGATCGTGGTCTGCCATGACCTCGCCTCCGTGCGCCACCACACCCAGCAAGTGGTGCAGATCAAAAGCACCGGCTGCGTGTTCGGCCCGAGCAAAGAGCTGATCCGCCCGCAGCCACAGATGCAGGTGGCCTGATGCATTTCGCCGCCCACCTGTGGATGCCCTTCGTCGACTTCGTCTTTATGCGCCGCGCTCTCATCGGCGGGTTGGTACTCGCCTGCAGTACCGCGCCGCTGGGCGTGTTCCTGATCCTGCGGCGCATGAGCCTGATCGGTGACGCTGTCGCCCACGGCATCCTGCCCGGCGCAGCCCTCGGCTTCTGGTTCGCCGGCCTCAGCCTGCCCGCCCTGACCATCGGCGGCCTCGGCGCGGGCCTGAGCATGGCTGGCCTGTCCGCTTGGATCACTCGCCGCACCGGCCTGCGTGAAGACGCCAGCCTCGCCGCCATCTACCCCATCTCCCTGGCCGCGGGCGTGCTGATCCTCGGCATCGCCGGCAAACGCCTCGATCTGCTGCACCTGCTGTTTGGCTCCGCCCTGGCGGTGGATGAAACCACCCTCACCGGCATGCTGTGGGTTTCCAGCTTCAGCCTGATCGCCATGGCCGCGATCTACAAACCGCTGCTGCTGGACACCCTCGACCCATTGTTCCTGCAAACCGTCAGCCGCCTCGGCCCACTGGCCCATGGTTTGTTCCTGACCTTGGTGGTGCTGAACCTGGTCATTGGCTTCCAGGCCATCGGCGCCTTGATGGTGGTAGGCCTGATGATGTTGCCGGCCATCGCTTCACGTTTCTGGAGCCGGCGCCTGCCGGTGTTGATCGCGGTATCGGCAGTGCTGGGATGCCTGTCGGTGTGGCTGGGTTTGTTGCTGTCGTTCTACTACTCGTTGCCCAGCGGCCCGGCCATCGTGCTGGTGGCGGGCGCCGGGTATCTGCTGTCCGTGGTCTTCGGTCCGGTGCACGGCTTGCTGCGCCGCCCGCCTTTGCTGTCATCCCAATGAGGTGTTTCCCGATGCGCGCTCTACTCGTGCTGTTCAGTCTCGTCCTGTCGTTGTCGACGGCCCAGGCCGCCGACAAGCTTCAGGTGGTTACCAGCTTCAGCATCCTCGATGACATCACTCACCAGATTGGTGGTGATCACATCCAGATCAGCAACATGGTCGGCCCCGACGCCGACGCCCACACCTACGAGCCTACCCCGGACGATGCCAAGGCACTGCTCAAGGCCAAGGTGATCATCAAGAACGGCCTGGGCTTCGAACCCTGGCTGGACCGTCTGGTGACCAGCACCGAAACCAAAGCCACGGTGGTGACCGCCAGCAAAGGCGTGATCTCCCACACCATGGAAGAGGACGGCGAAACCATCCCCGACCCGCACGCCTGGCACAACCTGGCCAACGCCGAAATCTATGTGAACAACATCACCAAGGCGCTGATCGCTGCCGACCCGGCCAACAAAGCCGACTACCAGCACAATAGCCAAACCTACCTGAAAGAAATCTATCGCCTGCTGGCCGAAGCCAAGACCAAGTTCGGCGCTCTACCCGCCGGTAACCGTCGCATCGTCACCTCCCACGACGCCTTCGGCTACCTGGGCCAGGCTTATGGCATCGATTTCCTCGCGCCACAGGGCTTGTCTACCGAACGCGAGCCGTCCGCCGCCGAAGTGGCTGCGCTGATCACTCAGATCCGCAAAGACAAAGTCAAAGCCGTGTTCATGGAAAACATCAAGGATTCGCGCCTGCTCAAGCAGATCGCTGACGAAAGCGGTGCGCAGATCGGCGGCACGCTGTACTCCGACGCCCTCGCCGCTGAAGGCCCGGCCAGCACCTTCACCGGACTGTTCGAATACAACCTCAACACGCTGTGCGCGGCCCTGAGCAAGCCATGACCTTGAGCATGCTCGACCTGGAAGGGGCTGCCGTCGGCAGCAGCTTTCCCCTCGAACCCGTGCTCGATGCCCTGCCGTGGAACAGCGATGGCCTGATCGCCGCCATCGCCCAGCAACACGGCAGCGGCGAGGTGTTGATGCTGGCCTGGATGAACCGCCAGGCCCTCAAGGAAACCCTGGGCACCGGGCAGGTCTGCTACTGGTCGCGCTCACGCCAGCAGTTGTGGCGCAAGGGCGAAAGCTCCGGTCACTGGCAACAGCTAGTGGAGGCACGCCTGGATTGCGACGGCGACGCGGTCCTGCTGATCGTCGACCAGCAGGGCCCGGCCTGCCACACCGGAAGGCCGACCTGCTTCTACAACGCCATCGACGGCGACTACGTCCACATCATTACGGAGCCCTTAGCATGATCCGCAAAAACCCGTCCGGCGATCTGCCTGTGATTGCCGAATCGGCCTACGTCGACAAGACCGCCATCATCTGCGGCAAAGTCATCATTGGCGAAAACGTGTTCGTCGGCCCCTACGCCGTGATCCGCGCCGACGAAGTCGACGCCAGCGGCGGCATGGACCCGATCATCATCGGCGCCAACTCCAACATCCAGGACGGCGTGGTCATCCACTCCAAATCCGGCGCGGCGGTGACCATCGGAGAGTTCACCTCGATTGCGCACCGCTCCATCGTCCATGGCCCCTGCACCGTCGGCGACCGCGTGTTCATCGGCTTCAACAGCGTGCTGTTCAACTGCGCCGTGGGCGATGGCTGCGTGGTGCGCCACAACTCGGTGGTCGACGGCCGCGACTTGCCCGCCGCGTTCTACGTGCCCTCCACCACCCGCATCGGACCGAACACCGACCTCTCGCAATTCCCGCCGGTGAGCGTGAGCGCCTCGGAGTTTTCCGAAGACGTGGCCCGCACCAACGTTGACCTGGTGCGCGGCTATAAAGCCCTGCAAAACGAGTTCTGAACCATGAGCCGCCTGCTGATCCGCAACGCCCGCCTGGTGAACGAAGGCCAGGAATTCGACGCCGATGTGTTGGTTGCCAACGGTCGTATCGAAAAGATCGCCAGCAGCATCCAGGACAGCAACGCGACTGTCGCCATCGACGCCCAAGGTCACTGGCTGCTGCCCGGCATGATCGATGACCAAGTGCACTTTCGCGAACCTGGCGCGCCGGACAAAGGCAGCTTCTACAGCGAATCCCGCGCGGCGGTAGCCGGTGGTATCACCAGTTTCATGGACATGCCCAACACGCACCCGGCCACCCTCGACCTGGACGCCCTGGCCGACAAAAAGCGCCGCGCCGCCCTGCACTCGGTGGCCAACTATGGCTTCCACTTCGGCGTGAGCAACGACAACCTCGACACCGTCGCAGCCCTCGACCCACGTGAGGTGGCCGGGGTCAAAGTGTTCATGGGGGCTTCGACCGGCAATATGCTGGTGGACGATCCTCGGATCCTGGAGCGCCTGTTCGCCGAAGTGCCCACGATTTTGCTGGCCCACTGTGAACACACGCCAAGCATCCAGGCCAACGAACAGCGCCTGCGCGAACGCTTCGGCGAGCACATCCCCGCCGTCGCGCACCCGCTGATCCGCGATGCCGAGGCGTGCTATCGCTCGTCATCCTTTGCCGTGGAGTTGGCCAAGCGCCATGGCACCCGCCTGCATGTGCTGCACCTGACCAGCGCCCGCGAACTGGCACTGTTCGAAGACAAACCCTTGAGCGAAAAACGCATCACCGCCGAGGTCTGCCTGCACCACCTGCTGTTCGATGACCGCGACTATCACCGCCTCGGCCACCAGATCAAATGCAACCCGGCCATCAAGACCCGCGCCGACCGCGACGCCTTGCGCCTGGCCTTGTTAAGCGACCGCCTGGATGTCATCGGCAGCGATCACGCGCCGCATACCTGGGCGCAAAAACAGTTGGGTTATCGCGAGGCGCCTTCGGGATTGCCCCTGGTGCAGCACGCCCTGCCCGCGCTGCTGGAACTAGTGGCCGATGGGCTGCTGCCGTTGACCACGCTGGTCGCAAAAACCAGTCACCGTGTGGCCGACCTGTTCGCCATCCCCGATCGTGGCTACCTGCGTGAAGGTTATTGGGCCGACCTGGTGCTGATCAAACCTGAGCCCGAGGGCAAGCCGGTCAGCAGCCAACCCATCCTGGCCCGCTGCGGCTGGACGCCCTTCGCCGAACGCAGCTTTCGTCACAGCGTCAGCACCACCCTGGTTTCCGGTCACTTGGCCTTTCATAACGGTCAGGTAATCGACAGCTGCCAAGGATTACCTTTGCATTTCCAGCGCTAGAGACGACGGCGATGATCCGGATCACCCTGCCAGACGGCACCCAACGCGAGTACGACGAGGCGCTGTCGGTTTACGAGGTAGCCGCCAGCATCGGCTTGGGGCTGGCCAAAACCTCGGTCGCCGGTCGCGTTGACGGTGTGCTAGTGGGTTGTGAACACCTGCTGGAACAGGACGCCCGACTCCAGATCATCACCACCCAGGATCCCGAGGGGCTGGAGATTCTGCGTCGCTCCTGCGCAAGTCTGTTGGCGATGGCCACTCAGCAACTGTTTCCTATCGCTCAGTTGAAAGCCGGGTCGCCCACCGACGATGGTTTTTTCTACGACTTAGCCTGCGAACGCACCTTCACAGCGCTCGACCTTGAACAGATCGAAGCACGCATGCGCCACTTGGCGAACACCAATCATTCGGTACGGCGCCTGGGCGATTTTGAAGCCCTGTGCCACGGTCTTCATGTGCCCAGCACCGGTGTGATCCGAGCCTTCAAGCTGACCAAGGTCACCCTCAACGCATCGCAACAACGCATTTACGGCACCTGTTGGGCCAGCCAACAGGCTGCGGTGCTCACCCTGAGTGAAAGCCAGGCCGACTTCGGCCAGCAGGTCTGTGAAGCATTGAAACGTGTGGGCATACGGGCAGTGGTGGACCGACGCAACGAGAAGGTCAGCTACAAGATGCGCGAGCACAGCCTGCACCAAGTGCCGTATCTGGTGATTGTTGGCGAGCGGGAAAAAGCCGGCGGCTACGTCAGCCTGCGTAGCCGCCTGGGGGAAGACCTCGGTCAGATGAGTATCGAAGCCCTGTGCGAAAGGCTCAAGCGCGAGGCTTGACCGTCCCGCAATCGTTGCCCAGCCACTGGGCATGGCTGTCCAGGCTGCCCTTCTGCTGAATGCCGGTGGCATTGAAGGTGCCGTTGACGGTGGTGGTGAATTCTTTTTGGCTCTGGAAAGTGGCTACACCCGTGCCTTGGGCTTTCGGGCAACTGAAACGGAATTTCCACTGGTTGCCGGTCTTGTCGGTCACTTCCTGCTTGCAGCCCGATTGCGGGTCGGTCAGCGGGATCGAATCGGAGGCAACCTGCGCCGGGGTGAGGCACACCTGCACGCCTTTGCCGGCCATGGTGATGCCCTGTTTTTCGAGCATGGCACGCTGTTCCGGGGTCATCTGTTGCTTGAGCTGACCGAGGATCAGCGACAGGTCGGGCAAGTCCTGGTTATCGACTTTCATATTGCTGGTGGTCAGTTCCCACAAGCCCGGCGCCAGCATCTGCGCCTGCGCCGCCACCGGCAGCGACACACCAATCATCATGGCCAAAGACAGCAGACGAGCATTCATCGGGTAACTCCTGGGTAATGTTGGGCGTTAGACGCCGCAAAGGTGCCAGGGTTGCACGGCAAATAAAATAGCGACATTCCTGACCAGACATGGTCTGTTAGGCACTGGATTGCCTGGAGTAACGTCGTTCATGGATTTCTTTGGCCCGCACCTGCTCGCCTACTTCATCGCCACGCTGCATTTTCTCGGGACCCTCGCCGCGATCCACGCGGTGCTGACCGTCAGGACCGCCCAAGGCTCGATCGCCTGGGCCTTGTCGCTGATGTTCATGCCCTACCTCACGCTGATTCCCTACCTGATCTTCGGCCGCAGCACCTTCGACGCGTACATCCAGGGCCCGTCGCCAGGCCAACCAGGAAATGCACACCGCGATCACCGAGCTGAACTGGCGCCCGTGGGTCGAAGAGGCCCTGGCGGCACGCAACTCCAGCGCCTACGCCTCGCTGCGCGCCATGCCCAAGCTGGGCCGCATGCCGTGCCTGGCCAACAATGAAGTACGTTTGCTGATCAATGGCGACGCCACCTTCAGCGCAATCTTCGCGGCGATCCGCAACGCCAGGACGGCGGTGCTGTTCCAGTTCTTCATCATTCATGACGACGAACTTGGCCGCCAACTGCACGCGCTGTTGAAGGAAAAGGCCGCAGAAGGCGTCGCCATCTACGTGCTGTATGACCGCATCGGCAGCCACGCCCTGCCCCATCGTTATGTGCAATCGCTGCGCGACGCCGGGGTGAACGTCAAAGCCTTCGCCACCCGCAGCGGCTGGCTCAATCGCTTTCAGGTCAACTTCCGCAACCATCGCAAGATCGTGGTGGTGGACGGCATCACCGGGTTTGTGGGCGGGCATAACGTCGGCGATGAATACCTGGGCAAGAAGCCGCCGCTGGCGCCGTGGCGCGATACCCATGTGCAGGTGACCGGCCCGGTGGTGGCATGCTTGCAAGAGTCGTTTGCCGAAGACTGGTTCTGGGCCGCACGCGAACTGCCGCCACTGATCTTGCCGGACGCCTACCCCGAGGACGGCGTGCTCTGCCAATTGCTCGCCAGCGGTCCGGCCGACCCTTATGAAACCTGCTCGCTGTTCTTCGTCGAAGCCATCCACGCCGCGACCGAGCGCGTCTGGATCACCAGCCCCTATTTCATCCCCGACGAAGCGGTGTTCTCTGCCCTGCGCCTGGCCGTGCTGCGCGGTGTCGATGTGCGGCTGCTGCTGCCTTCACGGCCCGATCACCGCATCGTCTACGCCGCGTCCAGCCTGTACGCGATCGAAGCCGTGCGCGCCGGCGTGCGGGTATTCCGCTATACGCCAGGCTTCCTGCATCAGAAGGTGGTGTTGGTAGACGACGAAATCGCCGCCATCGGCAGTGCGAACATGGACAACCGTTCGTTCCGGCTGAATTTTGAAGTGATGTTGCTGACGGTCGACGAGGCCTTCGCCA
The DNA here is from genome assembly GCF_001579805.1 of Pseudomonas azotoformans. Taxonomy (NCBI): domain Bacteria; kingdom Pseudomonadati; phylum Pseudomonadota; class Gammaproteobacteria; order Pseudomonadales; family Pseudomonadaceae; genus Pseudomonas; species Pseudomonas azotoformans. Next base: position 1,416,667 of record NZ_CP014546.1, read on the forward strand.
AGGAAGTTGAGCACATGCTGCTGGACGACTTCGCCCTGGCCCATGAAGTCAGCCAGGAAGAAAGCCGCGAAACCCGTCGCCTTCAGCAACTGGGCATGCGGGTTGCGCGGCTTATTTCACCGATCTTGTAACGGGCTCAGCGGTAGATATCTTCCCGCGTCCACGGCAAGTCATGGCTGCCATCGGCATGGGGTTTCACCGCCAGAATCTGGTGCAGGTTGATCCAGCCCCGCGCAAACGCATAGGCACAACCGGCCAGGTACAGCCGCCAGATACGCAACGCCTGCTCCGGCACCATCTTCGCCGCTGCTTCCAGGTTGTCTTCCAGGCGCTCGCTCCAATGGTCCAGGGTGCGCGCGTAGTGCAGACGCAGACTTTCGACGTCGACCACCTCCAGCCCGACTTCGCTGATCTCGGCCGTCATCATCGCCAAATGCGGCAGTTCGCCGTTGGGGAACACGTAACGCTCGATGAACTCACCCGCGCCGCGCCCCACAGGGCGACCATCGGTGTGCTTGGCGGTAATACCGTGGTTCATCACCAGGCCGCCTTCGCGCACTGCGCCGAACAGGGTCTTACAGTATTCCGCCAGGTTGGCGTGGCCGACGTGCTCGAACATGCCCACGCTGACCACTTTGTCGAAACGCCCGTCTTGCGGCAGGTCACGGTAGTCGAGCAGTTGCAGGTCCACCTGGTCTTCCAGGCCTTCGGCTTTCACCCGTTCCCGGGCCAGCGCCAACTGCTCCTTGCTCAAGGTGATGCCAAACACCTTAACCCCGAACTCCCGCGCGGCAAACCGCGCCAGCCCACCCCAACCACAGCCGACATCCAGCAAATACTCGCCTGGCTGCAGCCGCAACTTGCGGCACAGGTGGCGAAATTTGTCTTGTTGGGCCTGGTCGATGGATTCGCTGCCGGTTTCGAAATACCCGCAGGAGTACGCCATGTCCTGGTCCAGCCACAGCTGGTAGAACTCGTTGGACAGGTCGTAATGGTAGGAAATGGCCGCTGCGTCAGTGGCCTTGTCGTGGATCGAGCGCACCGGACGACTCCCCTCGTCGTCTTCGATCAGGGCGTGACTCAATTCGTCACACACCCGGATGACCTCGGAAATGGAGCCTTCCAGCTCCAATTTACCCTCGACAAAGGCTTCGCCCAGTGAATCGAGCGTTGGATGGGTCAGCTTGGTCACGACCGTGGGGTCCTTCACCACGATGGTCACACTGGGCTCGGGGCCCAAGTTGAATTCATGGCCGTCCCAGAGTCGAAGACGCAGCGGTAGCTGAAGATTCTGTAAGGCCGGTGGAAGTTGCGCGAGCATGAGTAGTCCCCCCTTGTTTCAGACGTCTGCTGAGAGGTTAGACCATCCGAAGACAAAGTAGGAGGCTATCGATTTGATAGCGCTCTTCTATGGGGCCCGGCGCTCGAGCAACCCGTCCTGGACCCACTGCTTCAGCCAAGTAACGGCCTGCAGTGGCGCACCCTCTGCATGAGTGACTGCCAACTCGGCGCACAGTTCGGCAAAGCTCCAACCGGTGGTCGCCATTCCCGTCAGGGCAGAGGCCTCGGCGGGTTCCAGGCTGCGGTAATGGCAAACATTCTGATGGCGCCACACCAGGCACGTCTGCGACGGGGCGAGTGCGTGACTGTCGGGGAAGTCGGATTCGTCCTTGCTGGCGCGCCAGATCGCGACACTGTTGAACTGGCACAGCAGCGCTTGCACCGTCGGCGCCAGGGAAACCTGCAACACCGGCCACGCCTCTGGCGGCAACGACGCCATGTCGCCCAGCGTCAGCGGTTCGCCCTGCGGCGCATCAAATGCCAGGGTGAATGCCCACTCCAACCGCGCCAACTCCGCCAATGGCGCACTCTGCTCCGCCACCAGATGCTCAAGGATAAACACCGGGAAACGCTCGCCCAGCCAGCGCAGGCTGTAATGGGCCGAGGGGTTGCGGCGCAGGTAGGCTTCGGTCAGCGCGGCAAACTCGTCATCGCCCAGCCAATAAAGGATGGCGCTGAAGTCATGCCGCAAGACTTCCTGCAACCGTGAGAGGTAGGCGTTGTGGTAAATCGCCAGGCCCGTGTCCACATCCAGCGTCGGCCCGCCCAGCAACGTGGCGGCGAAACCACTGTTGGCCACTGGCGTTTCGGATAACAGGTGCTGCTCGAAGGCCAGTTGCCAATCCGTCAGGCGCATAGCTGTCTCCTGGCCAGGGCGGTCGCGCCCAGTTCACGGGCCTTGCTCAGTTCGGTGAGCAGTTCTTCAAAGGGTGGGAAATGGTCATCCCGTTCCAGTAGCGTCGACACGGGCCCTAGATGCTCGAGCGTCTGTTGATAAAGCGCCCACACCGGATCACACACCGGATGGTCATGGGTGTCGACCACGTAATCGCCATAGTCCATATGCCCCGCCAGATGCAGCTGGCGGATGCTTTCCGGCGGCAAGTTACGGATAAACGTCCAGGCGTCAAAGCCATGATTGCGCGAGCTGACGTACACGTTGTTAACGTCCAGCAACAGCTGGCAGCCCGACAGGTGAGCCAGGGCATTGAGAAATTCCCACTCGGTGAATTCGTCCGCCTTCGAGCGTACATAACTGGAGACGTTTTCCAGCACCAACGGGCGTTGCAACACGTCCTGCACTTGGCGCACACGGGCGGCCACGTGGTAGAGGCTTTCTTCGGTGTAAGGCAGCGGCAGCAGGTCATGCAACTGGTGGGCGCTGCCGCGACTCCAGCACAGGTGATCGGACACCCACGCCGGCTGGATACGCTCGGCGAGCTGTTTGATCTGCTTCAGGTAATCGGTATCAAGGGCATGGGGCCCACCGATGGACAAGGACACCCCGTGCATCACCAGGGGATAACGCTCGGCTATCGCATCCAGGTAATACAAGGCTTTACCGCCTTGGACCAGGTAATTCTCGGAGATCACTTCGAACCAATCCACCGCCGGCGATTGTTCAAGGATCTGTTGGTAGTACTCACTGCGTAAACCCAGGCCGTAACCGAGGCTCGGAAGAGAGGTAGGCATAAGACACTCCTGGGAAAGTGTCCGCAGCGGTGGGGGCGACCGCTGCGGGTGCACTTGGCGGTCGGTTATTCGCCGACTTTGCCGCCAGCCTTGGTGCAGGCATCGGCACTGGCCATTGCCTTGAAACCCTGACCTTTGCAAGAACCCTGGCCTTTGCAGGCGTGGTCCTTGGTTTTGCAGTCGTTCTGGCCTTTGCACGCGTTGATGCCGTAGCAGTGAACGGCGGTGTCAGCGGCTTGAGCTTGAGTGACAACACCGGCAAACATAGTGGCAGCGGCCATTGCGAGAGCGGCACCAGCAGCAGCGGATTTGATGTTCATTGTTGTATTCCTCATGATCGTAGGGGTGTCGGTCTGAACGGATTGTTCAGTCTCGACACACCACTAGAGTGAGGCCCCTCAGCCGCGTTACAGCCGCGTGCAAATATTTCTGAAAATTATTCTTCGAGCTTCAAAAGGGGCTCCTGGAAGCGTAGCAAACGCCCGGCATTCCCCAGTACCAGCAAAGTACTGAGGTTATGCAGCACCGCTGCAATCATGGCGCCCGCCGCCCCCAACCAGCCAAACGCGGCGAATACGACAATGGCCAAGGTCCAACCCAGGCCGATGATCACGTTGACCTGCAAGGTCTGCCGGCACTGGCGGCTCAAGCGCACACAGGTGCCCAGGCGCCGCAGGTCGCTGCCGATCAGCACCACGTCCGCCGACGCCAGGGCAATATCCGCCCCGCCCGCGCCCATGGCCACACCGACTACGCCGGCCTTGAGTGCCAGGGAATCGTTGATGCCATCCCCCACCACCATCGGGCGAAAGCCGCTGCCGATTTCACCCAACACGCGGTTGAGCTTGTCTTCCGGTAGGGCCTGGGCTTCGACATCGCTGATGCCGACCTCCAGCGCCAGGCTGTTGGCCACGCTTTGGCGATCGCCGGTAAGCAGCAGTTGGCGACCCAGGCCGAGGTCACGCAGTTCTTGCAGGGCCTGGCGTGCCTCCGGCTTGACGCTGTCGGCGAGCAGCAACCAGGCGAGGAATTGCCCATTCAGCGCCAGCCCGGCGATGGGGCCATCGTGGTTCGGCACGGCGGTGGTGACGATGCCCAGTTGCTCGAACAATTCCGGCCGACCCAAGGCCGCTTCGCCCTGATCGGTCTGCGCCACGACACCCAGCCCCTGGCGTTCGCGAATATCCGTCAACGCCAGCAGTTGTTCCTGCGTTGCCAACCCCGCCAACGCCCGGCTGACCGGATGGCTGCTCGCGGAGCCCAGGCTGGCCGCGAGATTGAGCAGCACCTGCCGATCCGGCGCGGTGGTTTCGATGGATTGCAGGCGCAGGGTGCCGAAGGTCAGCGTCCCGGTCTTGTCGACCACCAACGAGGTCAGGTCCGCCAGCTCCTCCAGAAACGCCGAGCTGCGAATCAGAATCCCATGCCGCGCCGCGACTGCAATGCCCGCAATCGCCGTGGCCGGCGCCGACAGCACCAACGCACACGGGCACGCCGCCACCAGCACCGCGAGCATCGCCTGGGCGTCGTTGGTCACAAACCAGGTCACCGCGGCCAGCAACAACACCAGCACCATATAGCTGCCGGCATAGCGTTCCAGCAGGCGTGTGATCGGCGGCTTGGCGCGCTCGGCGTTCTGCATCAGCGCGATGACTTTGCCCAAGGTGGATTCATTGCCCGTGCGCGTCACTTGCAGGCGCAGCAAGCCATCCAGGTTGATCGCCCCGCCAAACACCTGCACGCCCACACTGGCTTCCAACGGCACCGACTCACCGGTAATCGGCGCCGTGTCCAGGCTCGCCTGGCCCGACAGCACCACGCCATCGGCCGGCACCCGGTCACCGGCGCGCACCTCGACCACATCGCCGGTATTCAGCGTGCCGTTGTCCACTTCGACAATGCTGCCGTCGGCCTGCACCAAGCGCGCGTGGCTGCGCGTCAGCTTGCCCAACGCATGGATCGCTTCCTGGGAGCCGATCACGCTGCGCTCTTCCAACACATGGCCGAAGATCATGATGATCGGCAGCAACGCCGCCGTCAGCAGATCCCCTGTGGCCCAGGCACCGAGCATGGCCAGGGCGATCAATTGATCGGTGATGCCATGCAAACTCGGAAACCGCAGGCTGTACCAGGCCGAACGCATCACCGGCACGGCCACCAGCAACGACGCCACGCCCAGCAGCAGTTGGCTCACGCCGGTCTGGTCGGGCGCGAGCCAGCGCCATACCAGGCCCAGCACCAGCAACCCCAAGGCCAGCATGGCCAGGGTCAATTGCCGGGCAGCGCTGCGCTGTTCGGCGGAGGTCAACATGGGTGCGCTCATTGTTCGGCTCCCTGGATGATCAAGCGGGAGTCGTCTTTCGGATCGACCGTTGTCACAGAACCGGCCTGGCCGAGAATTTTCGGCACGCGCTCGCGGTACAGGCGCAGCAGCAAGCCCGGGTCTTTCACCTGGGCCAGGCTGGCCACCGTCGCGGTTTGCGCCTGGGCATTGGCCAGGCGTTCGCTGGCCTGGGCGTGGGCGACTTGCACCAGACGGTCGGCCTGTTGGGTGGCGGTCTGGGTGAGTTTTTCCGCGTCGGTGCGGGCGTTGGCCACGGCCTTGTCGGCTTGCTGGCTGGCCGTCAGCACGGCGTTGAACGCATTGACTGCCGGGCCCGGCAGGCTCGATTGCACATCGACACGGGTGACTTCGATGCCCAATCCCAACCCCGTAGAAGCCAATTGCGTGAGGCGTTTATTGATGCCTTGCACCAAGTCGCCACGCAACCGCTCACGGCGCTCGGCGGCGCCGTTGTCGGTGCCGATCAGTTCAGGTCGCGCCACCAGAATCGTGTCCAAGTCCCGCGCCGCGGTGAGGGCCACGGCGCTGCGCGTCACCAGTCGATCCAGGGCCGGCAGCACATGATCGCCCTGCAACACAAAGGCATAGGGTTCGGTGACTTTGTAGAACACCCGCACATCCAGTTGCACCACGCCGGCATCGCCAGTCAGCAGGTAACCGGAACCCGCCAGCGCATCACTCAAGGGCGTGGCGAAGCTGGCCACACGGTCGGCCTGGATCGCCGCGTCGGAGCGCAGCAGGTTCTCCACCCGGCGTTCGATCACGCGGTCAGCCGCCGGTAGCAACACCACCTGCTCGAACGGCTGCGGCCAAGCCAGCAACAGCCCGGCATTCTGAATACGGTCGAGGGCGCCGAAATGCAGGACCACCGCGCGGTTCTGCGGGTCGATCTGGCGCACATTGGAAAACGCCCAGGCCAACGCCGCCAATACCGTCACCGCGTACAACGCCAGGAAGGTCAGGCGCCCGGCCTGGATCCAGGGGCTGTCCGGGCTGTCACGCATCGTCATGGCTGGACGTCCTTGGGCCCGTCCACCAAGGCGCGGAACGGCGCTGCGTCGGTGCGCAGGATGATCTTGGTGCCTGGTGTGACCACAGTGCCTAAGGTATCCAGAGAGCGCAGCAGGTTGTACAGCTGTGGATTACCCGCGTAGGCGCGACCATAAATCTGCGCCGCTTCGACCCGCGATTGCGCTTCGATATCGGCGGCTTTCACGGTGGCATCGGCCTGCACGATGCGCGCATCACGCTCGGCGGCGGAGCGGATCTGCGCGGCCTCGCGCTTGCCCACGGCGGTGCGTTCGGTGGCGATGGTTTCACGCTCGGCACGCATGCGGTCGACCGTAGCGGTGAGCGTGACCGACGGCAAAGTCAGGCGTTCAATGCCGACCTGGGCGACACGCACGCCGTAGGTGGTGAGCAATTGTTGATCAATCTGCTGGCGCAACTGCGCTTCGAAATCAGCGATGCGCACTTGGCTGGCGTCGGTGTTGATCAGGCTGGACAGGTCGAAGCTCGCCGCCGTGGTTTCCAACGCCGAGCCCACGAAGGTACGAATCTGCCGCGCCGCTTCATCGGGTTGGTTCTGCACGGCGCGCATGAAGCGCTGCACGTTGTCTGCGTCGCCCTGCACCTGCCACGCCACGTACGCCTGCACGATGATGCGCAGGCCGTCGCGGGTACCCACATCCTGCAACCCGCTGGAAGTGGTGCGCAGGCGCAAATCCACCGGGATCGCCGCTTCGAACGGCGCCGGCCAACGCCAGCCCAGGCCCGGCTCCAACAACACCCGCGACGGATTACCGAAACGGGTTATCACCGTGGCCTCGCCGGAACGCACCTGCACCAGGCTGGCGGCGGCAACCGCAAACAGCACCAGCAACAGCGCCCAGGCCATACGCCGCCAGGGGAACGGGCCGGCCGCTTGTTCGTCACCGTGATGATGGTGGTGGTGATGGCCGTGATGATGACCGTGATCGTGAGAATGAGCGCTCAACTGACAGACTCCTTATTGAACGGCTTTACGCGGCACCGAAGGATCGGCCGGCAAGGTAAAAGAACGCAGATCGATCGTCGGCGCGCCGTCGGCACCCAGGCGATGATCCAGAATCAGCAGCTTGGCGTGGGCCAGGCCCTGGCTGAGTTGGCCGAGGTACTGTTCCAAAACGAACGCCTGGCCGGCCGTGGCGTAGGCCTTTTGTTCGGCGGCAAAACGCAGGTTGGCCGCCTGGGCGCCCGCGTTCACTTCGCGGGCGGTGGCTGTGGCCTGATCGCGGGCGGTGCTGGCTTGCAGCAACGCCTGGTTGGTTTGCTCACTAGCCGCGCCGCGTTCGCGGGAAATCAGGGCCTGGGCGCCGATCTGCGCAGCTTGCACACCGTGGTAAGCGTTGGCGGCGCCGGCCGGTGGGTGGATCGCCTCCACCACCGTGGCGAGAATTTCTACGCCGCTGTCGAGTGTTTGCAGGTCGGCCTGCACGGCGCGGCCGATTTCGTCGGCCAGGCTCGTGCGTTGTTCGCCAAGCAATTCGTCGAGGGTGCGTGAGGCAAAGTCATGTACGAGGATGCGGCTGGCGGTGCTGCGGATCAGGGTCGGCACGTCCGCGCTGTTATAGGTGGCGGCGAGCGCGGCCTGATCGGTGAGGCCGATGCGGTAGACGAACCGCACATCCATATTGACGATCTGGAAGCTCTGTTTGTCGCCGCTGCTGCTGGCGATCACCTGGGACTTGTCATTCACATGGCTGGCGTCCCACAAACGGTTGGCGATCAGCGGCGCCGGGCCTTCGGCGGGGGCCAGTTCTGGCGTGGCGGCTTCGCTGACGCTGGTGGCCAGTTCATGCACCACGCCGTTTTCCACACTGATCACGCGGCCCAATGGCCATGGCAATCCCGCATGCAAGCCAGGGCCGAACACCTGCACCGGCTTGCCGAAACGTTCATAGATCCCACGACCTTGCAGGGGCACTTCGTGCACGCCAGTAAGCGCCCAGCCTACCGCCAGCACCACCAGCAACACCGGCAGGAACGCCCGGCGCATGTAGGTAAATGCCCAGATCTGGCGCAGGTCGATACCAAAGCGGTTGTGCAATTCATGTTGCAGCGCGAGTAAGGGCTGCGGCGGCCAGCGTAACAATCCGGCGATAAAGCTTTGCGCCATCAAGCGCGGCTCGACGCGGGGCTGACGTGGGCTGAACAGGGACAACACAGCTCTTAATAGAAACTCCAGCGAGACGAGCGCCGGCAGCAAGCCGATTAATACGGCCAACCTCAGGGGCCAAACGGCGTTGGCCCCGGCAAACAGCAGGCACACCGCACTGACCACCAGGCAAATAATCGCCACCCGGCTCAACTGCGCCAGTTGCGAGGCTTCCGGCCATTGCGCGGTGGTCTCCTGGGCCAGACGGCGTTCAAACACCAGCACGCCAAACGCCAACCCCAATGCCAGGGCGGCGCCGATGCTTGCCGATTGACCGATCGCTGCGGCGGGCAAGGCTAGGTTCCAGAACTCGACAATGCTGACCAACGCCAGCAACGACCAGCCGCCGAGCCACAACACTGGCGTACCGATCTGTTTGCCAAAGCGCTCCAGAAGGCGCGCGTAGCGGCTTGCGTCTTCAACCGGCGCATCAACCGACGGTTCTTCCAACGCCTGCGCACGCCAATCCGCCACCCACCACGCCGATTGCAAGCCAGCTACCAATAACAGCAACGCCGACGCACAGTTGATCAACACCACCGGCCAGATCGACAGCGGCGCAAACAACGCGACAAACAGCGCCAGCACCCAGCCGGCAACGGCCAACACCGTCAGGCTGATACCGGCCTGGCGCAATCGTCGGGCATGGAACAGCCCCTGTTGAAAACGCGGAAGGCCTTCCACCGAAGCGCCGTCAGCTTCCAGATCCACTTGCATCCACTTATGTCCGCTCGCACACAATTAGTTACGATATAACACAAGGCGTGAAATTTTTGTTTGCTTAGAAGCAGACCGTGACTAAACCCCCAGAAACACGCGCCATCACTGGTGCAGGCCACGAAGAATCGGGCACACTCCAGAACAGTTTTTCGCGGGTCCACGGACAAGGAAGCGTCACTCCCCATGATTTCGATCTATCAGCTCAAGCCGCGTTTTCAAAACCTGCTGCGCCCTCTTGTGCAGCGCCTCTATGACAATGGCACCACCGCCAACCAGATCACCGTGCTGGCCGGCGTGATTTCCTTGCTGGTCGGCCTGCTGATTGCCAGCTTCGCCCAACACCTGTGGCTGTTTGCGCTGATCCCGCTGTGGATGATCCTGCGCATGGCGCTCAACGCTATCGACGGCATGCTTGCCCGTGAATTCGGCCAACAGTCGCGCCTGGGCGCCTACCTGAATGAACTGTGCGATGTGATCGCCGACAGCGCGCTGATCCTGCCGTTTGCGCTGATCCCCGGCGTGAGCCTGGCGCCGGTGCTGCTGGTGGCGTTGCTGGCGGTGTTCAGCGAATACGCCGGCGTACTGGGGCCGATGGTGGGCGCATCGCGGCGCTATGACGGGCCGATGGGCAAAAGCGATCGCGCGTTCGTACTCGGGGTACTGGCCACCGGCGTGGCGCTGGGCTGGCTGGGCGCGGGTTGGGTCGACGCCGTGATGTGGCTGGTGGCCGCCCTGCTCGCCTACACCTTGGTCAACCGGGTGCGTCAGGGCCTCAAAGAACAACAAGAAACCTCACCGATTGCATAAGGATTTTTGCGATGCGCGAACAGCAACAGCACACCTTCAGTACCCACGACGGCGTCGAGCTTTTCTACCGGCACTGGCCGGCCACGGAAACTACCGGGCCGCGCAAGGCAATCGTGTTGTTCCATCGCGGCCATGAGCATTCGGGACGTATCGCCCACCTGGTGGATGAGCTGAACCTGCCGCAGTTTGATTTCTTCGCCTGGGACGCCCGTGGCCACGGCCAATCCCCCGGCGAGCGCGGTGACAGCCCCAGCTTCGCCACCAGCGCCCGTGACGTGCAGACCTTCTGCGACCATATCGGCGCCACCTATGGCATCGATGAAGAAAACTTTGCCGTGATCGCGCAAAGCGTCGGCGCGGTGATTGCCGCGACGTGGGTGCATGACTACGCTCCGAAAATCCGCGCGCTGGTGCTCGCGTCCCCGGCGTTCAAGGTCAAGCTCTACGTGCCCTTTGCGCGGCCGGGCCTGGCGCTGATGCGCAAGTTGCGTGGCAACTTTTTCGTCAACAGTTACGTCAAGGCCAAGTTCCTCAGCCATGACCCGGAGCGCGTCGCCTCCTACGACAGCGATCCGCTGATCACCAAGGCAATCTCGGTGAATGTGCTGCTCGGGCCTGTACGAAGCGGCCGACCGGGTTGTCGCCGATGCCCAGGCGATCCAGGTGCCGACGCAACTGCTGATCTCGGGTTCGGACTTCGTGGTGCACCGCAAACCCCAGCAGCAATTTTTCGACCGCCTCGGCAGCCTGAAAAAAGAGCTGCACATTCTCCCCGGTTTCTTCCACGACACCCTGGGCGAACGCGACCGCGCAACTGCTGTGAGCAGCGCCCGGCGTTTCATCCTGCAGAACTTCGAACACCCGCTGGACCGCGCGTCACTGCTGGACGCCGACAAGCTGGGCGCTACTTGCGCCGAGTCCGAAGCCCTGGCCGCGCCGCTACCGCGCAACTCTTTGCGCGACCTGTACTGGCGCATGACCCGCGCCAGCATGGGCCTGGGCAAGAACCTGTCGGACGGTGTGAAGCTGGGCTTCGACACCGGTTTCGACTCGGGCAGCACCCTCGACTACGTGTACCGCAACACGCCCACCGGCAAGGGCGGGCTGGGGCGGATGATCGACACCAACTACCTCAACTCCATCGGCTGGCGCGGCATTCGCCAGCGCAAGTTGAATGTAGAAGAACTGTTGCGCCTGGCGATGGCCAAGTTGCGCGGGGAAGATCGCGAAGTGCGTATCGTGGATATCGCCGCCGGTCATGGCCGCTACATCCTCGAAGCCTTGCAGGGCGTGTCGCCGCTGCCGGAATCGATCCTGCTGCGCGACTATAGCGACATCAACGTGCGCGACGGGGGTGCGCTGATTCGCGAGAAAGGCCTGGGGGACATTGCGCAGTTCGTCAAAGGTGATGCATTCGACCGCCTGGATCTCGCCGCGCTGGAACCCAAGCCAACGCTGGCGGTGGTGTCCGGGCTGTATGAGCTGTTTGCCGATAACGGCATGGTCGGCGGTTCGCTGGCGGGCCTCGCTGAGGCCGTAGAGCCCGGCGGCTATCTGGTCTACACCGGCCAGCCATGGCACCCGCAACTGGAGCTGATCGCACGCGCACTGACCAGCCACCGCCAGGGCCAGGCTTGGGTGATGCGCCGACGCAGCCAGGCGGAAATGGATCAACTGGTGGAAGCCGCCGGCTTCCGCAAGATCACCCAGCGAGTGGATGAGTGGGGCATTTTCACGGTGTCCCTGGCACAGAAGATCTGAGCATGCGCGAACCCGGCTTATTGAAACCCGCGTTCCTGTGGCTGCTGCTGTTGGCGCCGCTGTTTTTCAGCACCTACGGCTTTGCCACCTGGGTCACCAGCCAGCGCAGCGACGTCGGCACGCTGGTGTTCGGCTGGGAAACCCATATGCCGTTCTGGGCCTGGACCATCGTGCCCTACTGGTCCATCGACCTGCTCTACGGGTTTTCCCTGTTGCTACCCAACACCCGGCATGAACTGAAGCAACATGCGCTGCGCTTGCTGAGTGCCCAGGTGATCGCCGTGAGCTGCTTCCTGATCTGGCCGCTGCGCTTCACCTTCGAACGGCCGGAGCTGGACGGCGTGTTCGGCTGGCTGTTTGCGGTGCTGGCGGGGTTCGACAAACCGTTCAACCAGGCGCCGTCCCTGCATATCGCGTTGCTGGTGATCCTGTGGGTCATGTACCAACGCCATACTCAGGGATTCTGGCGTTGGCTGGTGCATGGCTGGTTCGCGTTGATCGGTATTTCAGTGCTGACCACTTATCAACATCACTTTATCGACTTACCCACAGGCGCCCTCGCCGGGTGGCTGTGTGTGTGGTTGTGGCCGGTGGAACATCCGAGCCCGTTATTGAATGCACGGCTGACGCGGGATCCCAAGCGCTGGCGGTTAGGTGTGCGCTATGGCCTTGGCGCCTTGCTGTTGGCAATTCTTGCGTTTGTACTGGGCGGCGGCGGTTTGTGGATACTTTGGCCTGCGGTTTCCCTCGCCTTGATCAAAGCGAATTACTTCGTGCTGGGCGCTGCGGGGTTCCAGAAACGCGCCGACGGCCAACTGACACCTGCTGCGCGCTGGCTGTATGCGCCCTATCTGGCCGCGGCCTGGATCAACTCGCGCCTGTGGACACGCAAGCATCCACAACCGGACCTGATTGTGGATAACGTCTGGCTCGGGCGTATTCCTACAGCAAGTGAGCAAGAACCCTTCAAGGCCATCGTCGATCTCTGTGCCGAATTACCGATTAATCCACAGGGCCGCGCTTACCAATCGATTCCCGTGCTGGACCTGATTGCCCCGAGCCCCGACGAATGCCTGCAAGCCGCGCAAGCCATCGAACGCTTGCGCACTAACGGCCCCTTGCTGGTGTGCTGCGCCCTTGGCTATTCGCGCAGCGCCACCGCCGTCGCGGCCTGGCTACTGCATACCGGGCGCGCCGCGACGATAGAGGATGCGCTGACTATCATTCATACAGCGCGGGCCGATGTGGTCCTGCACCCCGCACACCGTGAAGCTTTGGAGGGTTTACCCCATGCCCGCTGATATGGAACTGCAGGTTGTCGCCAGCTTGTTGCGTCGAGGTCGCTCGCTGGATCAGTTATCCACAGGCCTGACCCTGGTCGGCGTACTGTTCGGCCTGGCCCAACTGCTGATGGCCAGTATTGCGCCGATCTGCCTGCTGCTGAGTCTGTGGATGATTATCCTCGGGCTGCTGCAAAAGTACTGGGCGCTGCGCGTGGCCTTCGACGCCGACCTGTTCGCGCTGCTGGCCCGGGACATCGACCGCACCCCGGACCTCGACCAGGCCTTGCAAACCCTTGGCCTGCAATCGGCCAAGCGCGTTGGCCGACCCTGGACCGAGCGCCGTCGTGGCGCGCTCAAACTGTTGCGCAAACAAGCCTGGCTGCTGGGCGCGCAAGCGCTGCTGACCCTGGGCGTGATCCTCGCCAGCCCTTGGCTGCCTTTCGCCGGATAAGGAATCCCCATGTTCGAACCCGTGGTCGCCACGCTGATTACCTCCATGGCCCGCACCGTCACCGGCGCCCGCAGCCTGTGGCTCGGTTGCGCGCCGGTGCCGGTGCAACGCATCTACTTCGCCAACCACAGCAGCCACGGAGACTTCGTGTTGCTGTGGGCCTCGCTGCCGCAGAACCTGCGCAAATTCACGCGCCCGGTCGCCGGCAGCGATTACTGGAATACCAGCGCCCTGCGTCGCTACATCATCAACCGAGTGTTCAACGGCGTGCTGATCGACCGCGAACGCAAGGACCCTGTGGATAACCCTTTGCAACCCATGCTCAACGCTCTGGAAGGCGGCGATTCGCTGATCATCTTCCCCGAAGGCACGCGCAACCTCGAAGACGGCCTGTTGCCGTTCAAAAGCGGTTTATATCACCTGGCGAAAAGTTACCCACAGGCCGAATTGGTGCCGGTGTGGATCGCCAATCTCAACCGGGTCATGCCCAAGGGCCGCGTCCTGCCGCTGCCCTTGCTGTGCACCACCAGCTTCGGCGCGCCGCTGCAACTGGAAGACGGCGAAGACAAAACCGCCTTCCTCGCCCGCACCCGCGACGCCCTGCTCGCCCTTGCCCCGGAGCCTGTCTGACATGGATAGCCAAACCCTGATGTTGTTCGGCGGCATCGGCGCCATCCTGGTGCTCGCCTCGCTGATCGGCCTGATCCTCAAGCTGCGCACCCGTGGCAGCCCCAATGCCGTCATCGACAACCTCAATGCGCGCATCAACGCCTGGTGGGTCATGGTGGTGGTGATCGGCATCGCCTTCTGGCTCGGCACCGGCGCGGTGATCCTGCTGTTCTACGCAGTGTCGTTCTACGCCCTGCGCGAATTCCTCACCCTCACCCCCACCCGCCGCAGCGACTACCCGGCGCTGGTCGCCGCGTTCTACCTGGCGCTGCCGCTGCAATACCTGCTGATCTACTCGGACTGGTACGGGCTGTTCTCGATCTTCATCCCGGTATACGTGTTCCTGCTGCTGCCGATCCTCGCCTCCCTGGGTGGCGACAGCACGCACTTCCTGGAACGCGCGTCGAAAGTGCAGTGGGGCCTGATGATCGCAGTGTTCTGTGTGTCTTTCGTGCCCGCCCTGCTCACCCTCGACATCCCCGGCTACGAAGGCCGCAACCTGCTGCTGATTGCCTACCTGGTGATCGTGGTGCAACTGTCGGACGTCTTGCAGTACGTGTGTGGGAAATTGTTCGGCAAGCACAAGATCGCGCCGAACCTGTCACCGTCGAAAACCGTGGAAGGCTTTGTCGGCGGCATCCTGCTGTCGTCGCTGATCGGCGCGGCGTTGTGGTGGACCACGCCGTTCAACCCGTGGCAGTCGTTCTTGATTGCACTGCTGATCAACCTGCTCGGATTTGCCGGCGGCATCGTGATGTCGGCGATCAAACGCGATCGCGGCGTGAAGGATTGGGGCCATATGATCGAAGGGCACGGCGGGATGTTGGATCGGTTGGATTCGGTGTGCTTTGCGGCGCCGATTTTCTTTCATCTTGTGCGGTATTGGTGGACGTAAATTTCGTTGCCATTAACAACTTGAACGAATTTTTAAGCCTATAGGCAAACAAAATTATGTATTTTGTTAGCCTATAGGCTTATTTTTTTATTTATTTGTATGCCTATAGGCTAATATTAATAAAGAAATTGATAGCCTATAGGCTTACAAAGGATCATTTACCATGAGTGCTTCCAAGCTCTACAAACTGCGCCTTTCTCAAGTAGAACGTGCCATTGAGCCGTTTAATACCATTAAAAATGCGGCTGTTCCGCCAGGCGGTTGGCTGCGGGCTATCCGAGAATCATTAGGCCGCTCATTAAAAACGCAGGCCGAAATTGCCGGCGTATCCTCAGGGACGTTGACCAAGTCCGAGCGCTCAGAGGCTGAAGATCGGATATCACTCGCACAGCTAAGAAAGCTAGCAGCAGCACTGGACTGTGAACTCGTCTACGGCCTGGTCCCCAAGAAGCCCCTGCACGAAGTCATCCAAGACCGCGCCGAATTCATGGCGAAGCAAGAAATCCTAGGCGTTGCACACTCCATGAGCCTCGAAGACCAACGCCCCTCTGATGCGTTCATCGAACGTCAGATTGATGAACGCCGCAGAGAACTACTCGACGGTTCGTGGGCCCGCCTATGGCAATAGAACTGGAACTGAAACCAGGCCAAACGCCTCTCGATCCCGACGAAGTCGCTGGCCTGAAACCGAGGCATATCGCCAACCAGGGCGAATTGGATGAATGGGAAGCGCAGAACATCCTCAAAGCCTCACGTTGGATAGCGCGGCAAAAAAAGCTGGATGTACTGAACGACCATTTCTGCCGTGAGCTTCACGTGAAAATGTTCGACGACACTTGGAAATGGGCCGGCACCTTCCGCAAATCCGATAAGAATATCGGCTGTGATTGGACGCAGATCGCGGTCAACTTACGACAGTTGCTCGACAACATGGCTTACTGGCTGGAACACAATGTCTTCCCGCCAGAAGAGGTTGCCGTGCGCTTTCACCACCGACTTGTTTGGCTACACGCCTTTCCGAATGGCAACGGTAGACATGCTCGCCTCATGACCGACTGCCTACTGAGGCAATGTGGTCTTGCTCCCTTCTCCTGGGGTCGCGGTAACCTGGTGACCGCTACTGAAGTACGCCAACGCTACATCCAAGCGCTTCGCGCTGCCGACAACAATGATTACACGCTACTGTCGGCATTCGTGCGCAGTTGACGCGCCGCTTGAGGATAACGGGCAACGTTAGGGTGAATCGTGAATCCGCTGTACCCCTGTGGCGAGGGAGCTTGTCACAAGCGCTTAACCCGGCAAATGCCCCAGTGGCAATGCCCCTGGGGTTTTCACGGTCTGGATCGCGAAGTTGCTGCGGATATCCCTCACCCCCGGCAGCTTCAGCAAACTACCCGTAACGAACCGCTCATAGCCGCGCAAATCCGGCACCACCACCTGCAACAGAAAGTCCGACTCCCCCGACACCAGGAACGCCGAGATCACCTCTAGCAGCGCCGTGACCGCCTCACGAAAGGCGTTGGCCTCGGTGTCGTTATGCCGCTCCACCTTCACGCCCACGAACACCATCATCCCCAGGCCCACTTCATCGCGATCCAGTGTGGCCTGGTAGCCGCGAATCACGCCGGCTTCTTCCAGCAGTCGCACGCGCCGCAGGCAGGGTGAGGCAGACAGCCCGATCTCGTCGGCCAGTTGTACATTGCTCAGGCGGCCGTCGCGTTGTAGGGCTTCGAGAATCTTGCGGTCAAAAGCATCGAGTTTCAGATTTGGCATAAGTGGATGGCTTTCATGGCAATAAGTGGCAGATAGCGCCAAGACTAGACGCTTTTCGGGCTGATTACGCAAGCACCTGCCCCGCCCTTCGGCCCTAGAATTGGCCGACACACAAGGGGGGTGGAACATGGCGGAACTCTGGTTGTTTCTGGTGGCTCTTTCGGTGGCGTACCTGCTGCCGGGGCCGGACATGATCCTGCTGCTGCAGACCGGCGCGCGTCAGGGCAAGGCCCTGGCGCTGACCACGGCGATTGGCCTGGGACTGGCCCGCGCCTGCCATGTAGCGCTGGCGGGCATGGGTTTGGCGACCTTGTTCAAGGTGGCGCCCTGGACCTTTGATGTAGTGCGCCTGGGCGGCGCGGCCTATCTGTTGTGGCTGGGGGTGCAGTGCCTGCGGGCAAATATGCTGCCGACGCTCGATACGGCCAACGCCACCCTGACAACGCGTGCCTGGCGTGCCGCGCTGCAACGTGGCTTGCTGACCAACCTGCTCAATCCCAAGGCACTGCTGTTCTGTTCGGTACTGCTGCCGCAATTCATCAACCCGCAAGCCGGACCGGTGGCGTCGCAAT
This sequence comes from Pseudomonas azotoformans, assembly GCF_001579805.1. Taxonomy (NCBI): domain Bacteria; kingdom Pseudomonadati; phylum Pseudomonadota; class Gammaproteobacteria; order Pseudomonadales; family Pseudomonadaceae; genus Pseudomonas; species Pseudomonas azotoformans. The sequence goes on from NZ_CP014546.1 coordinate 1,434,171, forward strand.
TCGCCTTGCTGGGGGTGATTCTGGTCGCAGTCGGTTTCGTCTTCGACTGTTGTTATGCCTTGGCCGGCGTGCGCATTGGCCAGTGGCTGGCACGCAATCGCTCGGCGCAGCGTGTGCAGCAATGGCTATTCGGCAGTCTTTTGATCGGTTTTGCGGTGCGTCTCACTTTTGTGCAACACGCCTAGCGGTGCAGCGTATCGGCGTCATCTTTTGTATCAAAGACGCGTGTAAGATACGCCGCACTTAGCCAGGGATGCTCACCATGTTCGATTCGTTCAAAGCGATCAGCCGCCGTATTGTCGGTGCGTTATTGACTGTGGTGGGGGCCGTCTTTGGTCAATGGCATCCGCCGCTCTGGCTGCGTGCAGTCGGGCGTGGGCTGGCGAACCTGGGCAACAAGGCGCGCGCTTATCCGCGTCAAACCGGTGCCGGCTTAGTGGGCCTGGTATTGCTGGCCGCCGCCGGTTTCTACGGCTGGCATTGGTACTCCAACCTGCCACAGCCGCATACCGCGAGCTACTCGCTGCACAAACCCAACCTTACCGACTACACCCAGCAAACGCCGGTTGTGGATAACTTGCAGGTGCGCTTTGGCGAATCCGTGGCTCCGTTGTCGGCCATCGGCAAACCGGTCACCGAGGGTATTACCCTTAAACCTGCGGTAGCGGGCACCTGGCGCTGGGCGGATGACCGCAGCCTGTTGTTCGTGCCGGAAAAAGACTGGCCCATCGATGCCCATTACACCCTGGACATGGCGAAGAAAAACCTGCTCGCCGACGGCGTGTTGCTCGACCAGTACAGCACGCAGTTTTCCACCCAACCGTTCCGCGCCACCCTGGCGCAAAACGAGCTGTACCAGGACCCGTCCAACCCGACGCTGAAACAGCTGGTGGCGACCTTCCATTTTTCCCACCCGGTGGATGAAGACAACCTACGCAAGCGCGTCACGGTAACCCTAGGTAAAGGCCTGGCCTACCGCGACGCCCAGTTGCCCAACCGCCCGGAAATCACCTTCGACGAGAAAAAACTCAACGCGTACGTGCGCTCCGCCGCCCTGGCCACACCACTGGAAAGCACGCCCGTCAGCGCCAAGCTCGACGAAGGCATCAAGGCCCGCGACGGTGGCAACGCCAGCACCGCGCCGCTGGTGTCGGAGGTCACCGTGCCCGGCCGCTATCGCCTGACCTTTACCGGCGCCGAAGTGAGTTTTGTCGACAACGCACGGGGTGAACCAGAGCCGGTGTTGATGTTCAGCAGTTCCAGCGCCGTCGCCGACGAGACCATCGCCGGTAAGGTCCAGGCCTGGTTGTTGCCGGAAAAAGCCCAGGACGACACGCGCCCCTACAGCAGCAACGACATCGACGACGCCCTGCTCGCCCGCAGCACCAAGCTCAACCTGACCCATGTGCCCAGCGTCGAACCGCTGAATACCCTGCACGCCTTCAAATTCAAGGCCCCGGCCGGGCGCGCGGTGTATGTGCGAGTCCCCGCCAACCTGGAAGCCATCGGCGGCTACCTGGCGAAGAATCCTACGGCGTCGCTGATCAGCATGCCGGCTTACCCACGCACCTTGCAGTTCCTGTCTGACGGCGCCTTACTCAGCCTTAATGGCGAAAAACGCCTGGGCTTCATGGCTCGCGGTGTGCCTGGCGCCCATGTGGAAATCGCCCGCCTGCTGCCCAACCAGTTGCAACACCTGGTGGACCAAAGCAGCGGCAGCTTTGCCCGGCCGAACTTCGGCAACGAATATTTCGATCGCATGGTCGAGCGTCAGTCTCTGGATATCCCGCTGTCATCCAATGACCCGGCGAAAACCGTCTACGACAACGTGGACCTCAGCCACTACCTCACCGCCAATGGCGGCCGTCGCGGGATTTTCGTACTCAAGTTGAGCCCGCAGGATGACCCGGCCCAACGCACTTTCGAGTACGACCGCAGCAGCACCAGCGACCTGCGTTTTATCGTGGTGACAGACCTGGGCATCATCGCCAAGCGCTCCAGCGATGGCAGCCATGACGTGTATGTGCAGTCCATCGGCAACGGTTCGCCGGTGTCCGACGCGCAAGTCGACATTATTGGGCGTAACGGCCTGCCGGTGAGCAGTGGCCGCACCGACGCCGAAGGCCACGCACACTTCGCCAAACTGGATGAACTGCGCCGTGAGAAAACGCCGCTGATGTATGTGGTCACTCGCGGCAATGACCAGTCGTTTTTGCCGATCGCCCGTCAGTCCCAGCAACTGGATCTGTCGCGCTTCGATGTAGGCGGTTTGGAAGAAGACGGTGCGATTGATCGCCTCAGCGCCTACCTGTTTACCGACCGCGGCCTGTACCGTCCGGGCGAAACCGCGCACCTGGGCATGATCGTGCGCAGCGGCAACTGGAAAGGCGCCTTGCTGGGCCTGCCGGTTGAGCTGCAAATCACCGACCCCCGTGGCCTGGAAGTGATTCGCCAGCCGTTGAAGCTGTCCGCCAGCGGTTTTGAAACCTTTGATTTCCCCAGCAGTGAAGTCGCCCCCGCCGGGGAATACACCGCGACCTTGCAGTTGATCGGCCAGAAGCAGACCCGCACCGACCTGGGCAGCGTGAGCTTCAAGGTCCGTGACTTCGAACCGGACCGCATGAAGGTCAGCCTGAGTTTGCACGACACGCCTGTGCAGGGCTGGATTCCACCGGACCAAGTGGTGGCCAAGGTCACCGCGATGCATCTGTTTGGCGCCCCGGCGTCCGGCCGTCGCGTGACGGCCAAAATGTCCCTGAGCCCGACGCTCGCGGCGTTTGATCGTTACCCGGATTACCGTTTCCGTCTCAACGACTCCCTGGAAGACGCCACCACGGAAGACCTGGCCGAAACCACCGTCGACGATAACGGCCAGGCCGTGCTCGACCTCAACCTGCAACGCTTCGCCAACAGCACCTATCGCCTGCAGGTGATGAGCCAGGTGTTCGAAGCGGAAGGCGGTCGCAATGTGGCGGCGCAAAGTGCCTTGCTGGTGTCGTCCGCGCCCTACCTTGTGGGTGTGAAAAGTCAGGATTCGCTGTCGTACGTCGCCAAGGATGCGCCGCGCCAGGTGCAATGGCTGGCCGTCGCGCCGGACCTTTCGCCCCTGGCGGTGGACGGCCTGACCACTGAAGTGGTCGAGCATCGGTATGTGTCGGTGCTGGTGAAACAATCCAACGGCACCTACAAATACGAGTCGCGCATCAAGAACATCAGCCAGCCGGCCTCACCGCTGGTGATGACCCAGGAAGGCGCCAAGCAGGCCCTGAACACCGGCACACCGGGTGACTTCACCCTGCAATTGAAAGACGCCAACGGCAACCTGCTCAACCAGATCGACTACAGCGTGGCCGGACGAGGCAACACCTCGCGCTCGCTGGAACGCAATGCCGAGCTGCAACTGCGCCTGGATAAACGCAGCTACGCCACCGGTGATGAAATTGCGATCAGCATCCGCGCGCCGTATACCGGTGCCGGCTTGATCACCATCGAGCGGGACAAGGTCTACACCCAGCAATGGTTCAAGGCCGACAGCACCAACAGCGTGCAACATATCCGCGTGCCTGCAGGGCTTGAAGGCAATGCCTACGTCAACGTGCAGTTTGTGCGCGACATGGGCTCGGCCCGAGGTGTACATGAGCCCGCTGTCCTATGGCGTGGTGCCCTTCAGCATCAACCTGGATGCGCGGCGCATGGCGTTGAAGATTGAAGGCCCGGCGAAGATCGAGCCGGGGCAGATGCTCGACATCAAGGTCAACGCCGACCGCCCAGGTCGCGCGGTGGTGTACGCGGTGGACGAAGGCATCCTGCAAGTGGCGCGCTACCAGACGCCGGATCCGCTGGGCTTCTTCTTCCAGAAGCGAGCGCTGGAGGTCGGCACCAGTCAGATCCTTGACCTGATCCTGCCGGAATTCAGCCGTCTGCTCAGTGGGGCAGCGCCCGGTGGCGATACGGAAGGCGCCCTGGCCAATCACCTCAACCCGTTCAAGCGTAAACACCAGCCGCCTGTGGCTTGGTGGTCTGGACTGGTCGACCTGCCCGCTGGCGAAACCGTACTGCATTACCAGGTGCCGGACAGCTTCAACGGCAAGCTGCACCTGTTTGCGGTGGCGGTGGACAGTGACAGCGTGGGCGTCAGCGAAACCAATACCGACGTGCGCGGCCCGATCGTGATCACGCCCAACGTGCCGGCCTTTGTGGCGCCGGGGGATGTGTTCAACGTCAGCGCCGGGGTGTTCAGCAACCTCGACGCGGCGGCAGAGGTGAAGTTTGAACTGCAGACCAGCGATGGCCTGAAGGTACAGGGCGACAAGGGCAGCACCTTGTCCCTGCAACCGCGCAAGGAAGGCACCGCCGAGTTCAAGATCAAGGTTGGCGAGACCCTGGGTTCGGCGGACCTGCGATTTGTCGCAGTGCTGCCGGATGGCAAACGCATCCAGGTGGCCGAAACCACTTCGATCCGCCCACTGAGCGAACATCGCGTCGCCCTGAGCCTGGGTCGCTTTGAGAGCGCCAGCAAAGAGCTCAAACCTACCCGCGAATTGTTCAGCCAACTGCGCGACGTACAGTTGGGCGTGGCGGCCTCGCCACTGGTGTGGGCCAACGGCCTCAAGCATTACCTGGACGATTACGGCTACGCCTGCACCGAGCAACTGGTGTCCAAGGCCATGCCGGCGTTGATCTGGGGCGGCAACGCACCTGAGGCCGAACAAGCCTTCGGCAGTGCGGTGCGCATGCTGCGCCAGCGCCAGAACCAGGCCGGCGGCTTTGGTTTGTGGGCGGCCAACCCGGACGTAGCGCCGTACGCCAGCCTGTACGCCACCGACTTCCTGATCGAAGCCAAGGAGCGCGGCTTGCCGGTGCCGGAAGACCTGTTGGTGCGCTCGAATGCGTACCTGACCGACCTGGCCAATGGCCCTAGCGAGGGCCTGTCGGAGTTGCGTAACCGTGCCTACGCCAGTTACCTGCTAAGCCGTCAGGGGATTCTGGTAAGTGGCGCCTTGAGCGATATCCGCGAGCGCTACGAGGGCTACTTCAAGGACAGCTGGCAGAACGACCTGGGCGCCGCTTACCTGGCGGCCAGCTACAAGCTGCTCAAGCAGGATCGCCAGGCTGACACGCTGTTCCGCAAAATCCCCTGGCGCTCGCTTGTGGATAAGTGGGACAGCGACGGTTTGTACTACGACCCGCTGGTGCACGACGCCGAACACCTGCACCTGTTGGCGCGACATTTCCCAGAGGTGATGGACGATGTGCCTACAGCGCTGCTGGATAAACTCGGTAAGCGCCTCAACGAGCAGCGTTACAACTCGCTGTCGGCGGCCCTGCTGCTGCGCGCCCTGGACAACTACGGCCAGCGTGCGCAAAGCGACATGACCCTCAAGGCCACGGCCTGGCTGGGGGACAAGCAGCAGCAATTGCTGGAGATGGCCGGTCAGCCACCCCGCGCCGCCGTGCCGGGTGCAACGCAGAAGCTGGTGATGGAAAAATCCGACGGCCCGGCGGCGTTCTTCATGCTCAGCGAAGCCGGTTTCGACAAGGGCGCCAAGCTCAAGCCGATCACCAATGGCCTGGAGATCATCCACGAATACCTCGACCTCAAGGGCGAGCCGGTGAGCAAGGTCGCGGTAGGTGATGAGTTCCTGGTGCGCCTGCGTCTGCGCGCGACCGACCGTGACCAGGTGCAGCAAGTGGCCGTGGTCGACCTGCTGCCGGGTGGCGTCGAGCCTGTGTATAACTTGCCGCCGGAGCCGGAAGCCGCCAGCAGCGAGGAAGGCGAAGAGTCCGAGTACGTGGAAGAGGACAGCCAGGAAGAAGAAAGCTGGCAAGCCCCCATCGGCGAAACCGAGCTGAGCAACTGGCAGCCGGAGTACGTGGACGTACGTGATGATCGAGTGGTGTTGTACGGCACCGCGCTGCGTGATGTAGGCACTTTCGTCTACCGCGTGCGCGCTACCAACGCGGGCACTTTCAATACGCCACCGGCCTATGCCGAAGGCATGTACGAAACCACCCTGCAAGGGCGCGGCAAAGTAGGCCAGCTTGAAATTACCAAGCCTTAAGCGCCTGACACTGCCGCTGTTCGCAGCGGCGGTGGTCCTGGTGGGGCTGCGATTGTGGCCCCATGCTCCGCTGGAACAGACGGTGACCTCATCGCGGGTGGTGTTGGCCGATGATGGCTCGCTGCTGCGCATGACCTTGGCGGATGACGGGCAATACCGTCTTTGGCTACCGTTGGAGCGGATTTCTCCTTCATTGGTCGAGGCCTTGCTGCTCAAGGAAGACCGCAATTTCTACTGGCACCCGGGGATCAATCCCCCGGCATTACTGCGCGCGGCCATGGCCACCTACAGCGGTGGCCAGCGCCAGGGTGGCTCGACCTTGAGCATGCAATTGGCACGGCGCCTATGGGACTTGAACACCCGCCAAGTGCCGGGCAAGTTGCAGCAGATGGCCTTGGCGCTGTGGCTGGAGGCGCGCTACAGCAAGCACGACATCCTTGAGGCCTATCTGAACCTGGCGCCGATGGGCGGCAATATCGAAGGTGCCGAGGCGGCCAGCCGTATCTACTTCGGCAAGTCGGCGACGCAGTTGTCGCTTTCCGAGGCGTTGGCGCTGGCGGTGATTCCGCAGCAACCGGGGCGACGCGCGCGCTTCGGCCCGCCGCTGCAACAGGCGCGGCAGCGTTTGATGGCTGACTGGCGCGAGACTTATCCACAAGACCCGCGCAATGACAGCTTGTTGGACTTGCCCCTGGAAGCACGCAACCGCCAGCAGATTCCGTTCCTGGCGCCGCATTTGAGTGAACAACTGCTGGCGTCCCAGCCCGGCAATGAGCTGAACAGCACCCTCAACCTGCCGCTGCAACAATTGCTCGAACGCCTGATCACCGGCTTCATCGCCGAACGGCGCAGCACCGGTGTGGAAAACGCCACGGCGATCTTGATCGACAGCCGCGACCAGAGCGTCAAGGCACTGGTCGGGTCGGCGGATTACTTATCCACAAGCCTTCACGGCCAGGTCAATGGCGTGCTGTCGCGGCGCTCGCCAGGGTCGACACTCAAGCCGTTCCTGTACGGGCTGGCGCTGGACCAGGGGGTGATTCACCCCATGAGCATCCTCAAGGACCTGCCGAGTAACTTCGGCTACTTCCAGCCGGAAAATTTCGACGGTAGTTTTGTCGGCCCACTGACCGCGCGGGACGCCCTGATCCGTAGTCGCAACATCCCGGCGGTGTGGCTCGCCAGCCAAGTCAAGTCGCCCTCTTTGTATGTGCTGTTGCAACGCGCCGGGATCACAGGCCTGCGTGACGAAAGCCATTACGGCCTGGCCCTGGCCCTCGGTGGCGGTGAAATGACCCCGGAAGAATTGGCGCGTCTGTATGTGATGCTGGCCGGCGATGGGCGTCTGCGGCCTTTGCGCTACTTGCAGGAACAGCCCCAGTCCACCGGCGCCCCACTGCTGACGCCCCAGGCGGCGTTCATGGTGCGCGATATGCTGCGCCGAAACCCTCGCCCGGATGGTCTGCCTGGACGCCACTGGCGTACCGCCTGGAAAACCGGCACTTCCTGGGGGTTTCATGATGCCTGGAGTGCAGGACTGGTGGGCCCCTACGTGCTGGTGGTGTGGGTGGGTAATTTCGATGGCCGGCCGAACCCAGCATTTATCGGTGCCAAGACTGCCGCGCCCTTATTCTTTCGCATCGCAGACGCCCTGCCCCTGGCGTTGCCCAACGTGGTTATCAAGGCCGACAAACCGCCCGCCGGGCTGGTGCGCATCGATGTCTGCGCCGCGTCCGGCGAGTTGCCCAATCGCTGGTGCCCGCAAACCCGCAAGACCTGGTACATCCCCGGCGTGTCGCCGATTCGGGTGTCCAACCTGCACCGCCCGGTGCTGATCGACACCCGCACCGGCAAGGCCGCCTGCCCGCCATTCGAGGCGCAATACACCCGTGAAGAGGTCTTCGAATTCTGGCCCAGCGACGTGCAACGCCTGTACCGCGCCGCCGGTCTGCCGCGACGTACGCCGCCCAACGTGATGAAAAACTGCCAGCCCAACCGTCTCAGTGACCAGAGCGAAGCCCCGCAGATCCGCTCGCCGCTGACCCAGGTGAGCTATCAATTGCGCCTGTCCCAGCCCCAGGAAAGCATCCCGCTGAATGCCAACGCCGCTAGCGACGCAGCGACGTTGTACTGGTTTGCCGATCAAACCTTGATCGGCCAGGGCCCGCCGCAAAGCACGCTGAACTGGCGACCGGGCAAGTCGGGGGAGTATCGGTTGCGGGTCAGTGATGATCAGGGGCGCAGTACGAGTCGAGGGTTGAAGGTGGAGTTTGTGCCCTGATCAGGCATCTTCATCGCTGAAACTACCCTTGCTCACCCGTTTGGCAAAATGCCTGTACGCAACCCCCATTTTGCGCTGCTCAAACAACGAGAACACCAGGGTGCCCAGCAGGATCAGCATCCACACCAGAAACTGTTTCAACGCATCCACATGGGCGACGAACAGCAGCAGGGTGACCACGCCACCAATCACCATGCCCAACGCCATCCAAGCGCCGAGCACACGGCCTACTGCCAGGCGCATGCCTTTGGGCAGCAACAGCCGGGTCCATATCAACACCACGAAAATCGTCAGCATGAAGCCGAACGCGGCCATGAAGGGGATCGGAAAACCGCCCTCGCGGTACAGCCAGGCCAGCAGCTTATACACAGGGCCAACTGATTCCATCTGTTGATAAGTATCCGGGCCCGGCAACTGCAATTGGGCAAAATGCGCAGGGGTCATGGCCATCACGCCAACCCCGAGCATCGCCACCACCGCGCCGTAGAAGCTACCGACACGCCATAACGGCGCCAGTACCCGGCGGTTTTCCACGTCCTCGGTCAGTGCCACGCCGAATACAGCCTTGGACTGTTTGCCCTGGGCGATCACGGTCTGGCCATCGCGCTCGCAGGCTTCGCCGATCAGCATCACGTCCAAGTCCTGGACCAGCAGGATTTCGCCTTGGCGGCGCGAGCTGCCGATCGATTCATAGTCGTCCGGTGATTTGTTGCCGAACAGGTCGATGCCTTCGGCGATGACGCGGATTTCTCCCGTGGCGTCCTGTACACGGAAGTCGTTGCAGCGCGCCTCGCTCTTGGCCCGGCTCCAACTCCAGCGCCCGTCGTCGTCCTTTTCGCCGTCTTCGATGATCCACACGTATCCCGCGCAGGGCTTGCCGTGCACCGGAGACACCAGCGGTTTATCCACAATCACCTTGCCACGGATTTCTACCAGGCCCATGGCCAGCGACCGTATCTGGCTGGTGGCCAGTCGTTGTTCGGTCTTGTAGAAGTTGGGGCCGAAGCTGGCCAGCAGGCACACCAGGGCGAATACCGGGAAAAACATCGCCACTACGGTCATCGGCGCGTAGACCAACAAGCAGGCAAACCCTGCCAGGCACAACAGCGCCAACAGGGTTTTCCAACGCGACTTCTTTTTCTCTTCGCCCGCCTGCGTGGTTTTCATGCCCCCGGCACCTCAAGCTTCACGCCTTCGTAACGGGTTTCTTCGGCACTGATGGCCAGCAGCGGAATGCGTTGATAGCTGAGCATCCGCGCGAAAAACAGGTCGGGGAACACCGCGATAGCGATGTTGTAGAGATTGACCGACTCATTGAAGAATTCACGACGGTCAGCGATGCGCTCTTCGACAGCCGAGATCGCCTGCTGAAGCTCGACCATGTTGGGACCGGAAATCAGCGTCGGGTAACCCTCCGCCACCGCAATCACCGACTTGAGCGCCGCATTCAACTGGTTGGACGCCTCGACCTTGTCATTCAGGCTGCTGGCGTTGAGGTATTGCTGGCGCGCATCACTGAGGCGGGTAAACAGCGCGTGCTCATGGTTCATCGCGGTCTGCACCACACGCATCAGATCCGGGATCTGATCCGCCCGTTGCTTGAGCAGCACATCGATATTGGCGAAAGCCTTGTCCACATCGTTACGCCGCATCACCAGGCCGTTGTAGACGCCCACCATCCAGCCGACGAGGCCGACAACAATGATCAGCACGACGATGCCGGCGATTAGGAGTTCGATGTTCATGGTGAAGGCATTCCCTGGCTGAGTTATCCACAGGGTCGCATTTTAGGGGTAAAACAAGAGGGCGCGCCGGGTACTGGCCCACAGAACCGACAAGAGGTGGTTAACGGGAGAGTAACTCCACGTAATTGGACTCGCCACCGCCCATGGCGCCCGACAACCAGCCCCACTCGAAGGCCAGCGTCGTCCGACCAGCGTGATCAATGCCTACTTTGCCACACGACCAACCCGACAGCAGCTCACCGTCCAATGTCAGGCACTGAAACAGCAATTCGATAGTGTCTGGGCCTGTCACTCGGCCCACTTGCGTGCCCAGGCGAATGCGTCCGCCCTGGTAAGTGCCGGAGATGGCATCACCCTCGACAAGGTAATGAAACACCGTGCCCGAGCCGGAAAGCCCTTGGGCGTTGTTGGCGACGATGAAGCGGCGGTTGTTCAAGCGCTGGTGGAGCCGGGAGGGGGTTTGCATCGAGGGCGCGTCCTTTCGCGGGAGCCTGGAGACCCGGGCGGGTGGTTGCCAACAACATAGTTTGACACAGCCCTTCTCGTAAATCGGGGCCTGTAGGATGACCCGGGATCCACACAACAGCAACATAGACTGACACAGACGGGTCGCACTTCAAATACGGGGCCCGATTGGTAACAACATAGATTGACACAACAGCGAGCGTTCATTCAGGCACGAAATATTATGTGAGCGCGACCGGTCACTCACCTGTGCGGAAATAGTCTTTTTTCAACACAGGCTCAGTGCGATGTCTAAATCCGTGCGCAACCTTCGACCGGTCCCCATCAGCACATAAACTGTGTTTTTTGTTCGAAATAAGCAGCCATGGGTGAAGGAAACACCCAGCGTTGTTCGGACCCAACCACCAGGCGGGAAGCGGCCTTTACTGTCTTGGATAACGGTCAAAGCGTAAACGAGAGCAGGTATTAGCTGTCTATCCGTAATGGCTTTTCGCTGACGTGTTGTAATGTCGAGATCCAATATTGCCCAATCAGCAACAAGACAATAGGCACGGGAAGGAAAATGCAGACTGGCGAGGGCCACAGCATCTGAGGTGGTAAGTTGGCACCCGTCTATTTTCTCACCCGCAGAAAGCACTGAGACAAAATCTGCCAGGTTCATTTGTACCTCCGGCCGATCAAAAAAAACTGATTCGAACGAGAAGCATCATTCAGCTTAGCTCCCAGCGACACACGAGGTTCCTATGCCGACCACTGGGCCATTTTACAGCTGGTCCGCCTTCTCCCCTCATCCCACTGAACGGGATGATTTCTATCTAGCTGTCACCAGATAAAGTGGTTTACGCCAGTACCCGGCTATGCCATTGCCGTGCTTGAACCTTACCTCGCGGTAGGTTCCGATGTGGGTGAAACCTAGTGCTTCATGGATGCCCGTGCATGCCGTATTCGGCAAGGCGACGCGGGCATAGGCGCATGAAATCCATGTTACTCAAGGAGCGGTAGAAGCCGTTTGGCTGCGACTGAATCAAAATGACATGCCCTCAGACACTTGAATCAGCATTTCTTCGACTAGATGTGTGCCAAAGGTTGTAGTGGCCACCGCCGATGGGCTTTCTCCTAAAAAACGGGCTTTGGGTTTGGAAAGCCATTGTTTGGCCTTCCCTTTGTCACCGAAGATCACCTCGGCCATGGCGCTAATATGTGCAAACCGGAACAGGCGATCGCTCTCATGCAACGTTAAAAGCTGATTGGCTGACAGTTTTGTTTTAAGCGTTTTGGGTTGAATGATTCTGTCGCGTTCTTCGTCGCTGAGGGTTCCATCATCACAAAGCATTTTTATCAGGCTGACCGAGAAGCCAGCTACTATCATGTCGTGAATGTCCAGATCCGAAGCATTGACAGAGATATGAAGAAGCGTCTCCAGACGCATGCGGTAAGCATGATAGACATCCTGACTCAGGACGCCAGCAAACATGGGCCGCACTGATATTGTGTTGTGCACGGGCGTCAGCACTAATGTGCCATTCGCTACCGTTAGCTCCAGGTCGTCCCCAACACCTAACCCCATTTGGTCAAGCAACTCTTGAGGCAGATCAATGATGATGTCGCCAGTTCCGTCCTCAGTTTTCTGGGATTTTACTATCCAACGCTCAGTTTCATTCATGATCGTCCGGCCCTCATCCGCCATCAGAGAATGACACACATCATTATGGTTGGGCCCAAAGCTGACCAAAGGAACGCGCAATCCGCTGGTAGACAGGCACTGCCGCTGCTCGAACGCCGGGTAGCGAGTGAAACAGCAAAAATGGGGCAATGGCTATACCTGCCTTTCCACCTTCACATGGCTAAGAGCCTGAGCGTGATCAGTTAACTACACGAAAGGATATGACATGCCCCCTGATGAGCTTTATGTTTCCGTCGACGTCGAGACTTCTGGGCCTATACCAGGCGAATACAGTCTGCTTTCCATTGGAGCTTGTCTTGTAGCCCAACCTGAAACGTCCATCTATCTTGAACTACAGCCTGACAGTCCGAAACACGACCCCGAAGCGCTGGCAGTATCGGGGCTGAGTCTGGAGAAGCTGGAGCGCGAGGGTCTCACTCCGCAACAGGCGATGCTGACATTTGATCAGTGGCTGAGATCGTCCTGCCAAACGGGGCAAAAGGTCATTTTCGTAGGACTCAATGCACCGTTTGACTGGTCATTCGTCAATTATTACTTCCACAAATACCTGGAAACCAACCCCTTTGGTTTTACCGCTATCGACATGAAGGCCTACTTTATGGGCGCTGTAGGTTGCAGCTGGAAGGAAACAAAATCATCCAAAATGACCGCTGCGCTGAAGCCACTCAGCGAACCGAACCATAACGCATTGGATGATGCCCGCTTTCAGGCAGAGCTCTTCGCCCTAATGCTAGCGGGTAACTATAAACGCTGACCTGCCTTCCACCGCACTGACTTGAAGTTCATCTGACCCAGGTTGCCTCAACATATCTGCCGTCCCTGAACGACCACGCCTTGATACCTTCTGGTTTTTCGGACTTGCCTACAATAATGGCTATTGGGTGCGGCAGATCCTGCGTGTAACGTGCAGCAAATTTGGAGAAACTACCGATGTCTGCCGGAGAGATCACCGGAACGGATTGGGGATGCGTATGCCAATAGCCCACCAGACGTAACCCTTGTTCGTTGGCAGCCTGGATCTCCTGACGGCACCGCGCCGCATCCAACTCTAGCCAAGACCAGCCTGACCGATCCGCGCGATGAGGCAACGTGGCCAAGGCCAGCAGCAAACCTTTCGGATCAACAGGGTTGACGAATAACTGTCCACCTCGCTCCACGCCAAAAAGGCCCTGCCGATGACTATCCAAGATGTCCGCGACAGCCTGGGACACCAATAGCTCGGAGTCCACCTCCGGCCATCGCCAGCGCCATGCGATATCCGTCATACCATTTCGTCCTTATCTTCCGGCCATCCGCGTTCGAGTAAGATTTGCTGCGTCCCCTCTGGCAGTTTGGGCCCATGGTATTGGCCTCCTAGGCTCAGCACATCTTCAGGCCTGTAAATGCTGCTGACCCAAGATGCAGTGGCGATCTTGCCGGTCAATGCGCGTAAGGCCGTGTGCGACACCATAGAGGCGATATTGGTCATTCCCAGCGAGCCGCCTGGGATAAAGCTCTCGCCACACGCGGGCAGTGGAACAACACCGCCTCCCGGCCACTCTGTAAATCTATGCAAAAAATCGCCGACGTCCGTGAACAACTGACGGCCATCAAAGGTGCCGGCTGGTGCGAATAGAGCATGGCCTACCTGGGTATACGGTTCGCTCCAGGCTTGTAAAAGCCCCCAAGGAGCGCCGCTGGATTTGGCTCGCCATACAGTGACCTCCGACTGCCAGTCTGCTGTCGTGATCACCACCAGATCTGCGTTATCGAACACTTCTGGTTTGCTACTCATCACTACTTCGGCAAAAGTCGAATAAGCGGTGCATTCTGTCGTCGGAAGATCTAACAGAATCTTGTCCCTCAACGCTGAGGCTTTCAGCCTCCCTAGGCTATCCGCTCCCAGAACGTGCCTCCCCAGATTGGCTGACACCAAAGTGTCAGGATCGATGAGGGTAAGGTGGCCGACACCGGATCGTGCCAATTGTATTGCCACCGTACTGCCTAATGAGCCAACGCCAACACAAACGACTCGAGCATTTTCAAGGTGCTGTGCAGTGCCGCTTATATCGCGGGACAGGATGGACGCTCGATCAAGCACATCCAGGGCAGTTGCTCGGACGAGCGCCGGAGGATGAGCATTTGCGATAGCTGGCCGCCGGCGAGCTGTACGCAAGCCAAACTTTGCCCCCCGCTCCTGCTGTACACCGAGCGAACGCACATTGAGACAATATGTTGGAGCATCTGCGCCTCCTGGAAGCTCCAGAACAATCCATCGACTCGCCAACGTTCCATGCAGCTCAAACCATGCCAGCAATTGCTCGGCATCGTCTGGTTGAAGGTGTGGCTTTAGCCACAGCAATAAATCTTCTGGATCCGGGGTGCGGATATCCGGATAAGTCTGAAGCTTGACGTAAAAACCGGGAGTTTCGGCCGCACGAATGACAGCAGAGCGCCCGACGACCCGTCGGTAATGCCCTTTGAGTGCAGCTACATTCGATGCTAACCAAACCGTTTCCTGACCGGATGGCACAGCTCGGCGCGGATCGCTGAGCGCAAACAACTGCGAGGCAGCCTGAGGTCGATCCAACAGTAAGAGGTTCTGGAATGACTGCCCGTGCTGAAACGACCAGTAGGTAGTGATCTCATTCTGAAATTCGATATCGCGTGTTGCCTGGTTTGATCCCATCTTGGACAACGAAACGATCTGGGCCAAGCGAGCAAGGCTGTCCTCTACCACGACCTCCGGGGAGCCCATGATGGGGCGTTCCTGAAAGCCATGAAGGCAAAGCCCCGACTTAGTGGCATGCGGCCAAACCAGCCATGGAGAGGGTTCGACGTTCAGCCGCAAGAGCCCGCGGGGAAAGTTGGAGGGGAAACCTATACGCAGTCGCCGCTCCTGCCCCGTGTAATCGATGGGCAAGGGGAAGTGAAAGCACGCCGCTTCGTCAGCCCGCATGGGTGCGGGCTGGAGCAATGCATCGGCAGCATCCTGACCTAGGGTGTTACGCAGTGCGGCGATTCCGCGCTGCAATGGTGTCTTAATAGGATCAGCCAAGGCGTCCAACTGGCTTTACGCTCGACTGAGAGGTTCCGCCACCGCTGGCCCCTCCGAAGAGCGAACCCATCGAAGCAGAGTTTCGAGTAGTGCCATCCGGTCGACCGGGCATCGTCCAATTCGCAGGGATTTCATTGTTCACTGCCGTGATGAACGCCGGCGCAATACCGAAGTTCTTTTTCACTGCCTCGGCAAAGGAGTCATTGGATTCAAAACTTTCCAAACCTAATGACACAGATGCACTGGCGTCCGCATGCCACTTGGCGAATGCCTGACGGTAGCCTTGCCCCTCGCCCGGTCGATTCCACTTCTCTGCAAAGTTTTCGCCGTTATCGGCAGGGTTGCAGACATAGCAGTCGCTACCTCTATGCGCGATGTGCTGCGGCATTCTGCGAACGATTTCCAAAATTGCATCGAGCGGTGCCAGAGGCTTCGACTGCGACTCCTTTACGACATCCAGGTATGCGTGCGTGGCTAGAGTGGTGATGACCGCAGATATTGGGCGAGTATCAGCGCTCCTTGTCTTGATGGCCCATTCATCGCGATGCCGCTTGAGCAGCTTAATGGTCGCACGCAGGGGATCTTGATCGATGTAATCCTGATAATGCGGCAAAGGATCTTGGGTCGCGGCATCAAGCATCCGCTGGCTTTTGGCAACCACTAAGCTTTCCAGAGAGATTTCCTGGGCGGAAGCGACCTGCAACCAATTCGAGTAAGGAATAGGGCTGCTCGCTTTCCATCCTGTGACTCGATCCGGAACCTCAAGCTTACCCTCGCCGTTTGCTTCGCCATTTCCGTTGATCGCCCGGGCAGGTGTGACATCGATGTGGAAACCTGGATTTTCGTCTGCATAAACGATTCGAATACCACGACGTAGTTGCTTAACTTCTTCCTGAACGCGGGAGCCTTCCCTAAAACGCTGCTCAATCGCCTCTAGAACTTCCTTCGCACCAGCGCCTTGAGCGTGAGGGAGCCAGATAATCGCGTCCGCATCAATGGTGTCCAGATCCGCAGGCGCGCCGGGAATTGGCTTAATGGTCGTTTTCAGCCGCATTGAGCCCTGAACGAAAATATGAGCCTCAGCGAGCAACGGATTGTCGGAAGCCGAGAGGATTTTTTCCAGTTGGGAGTAGCGGTCATTGATTTTTTCGTACTGCGCTTCCGACAGCGAGATCTCCCGCGCGGCGCGAAGCAGAAAATATTCCCAACTGCTGCGCTTGGTCTGTTCGTTGCTCAAAAGCATTACATAGCCTCCTGGGCCACGGGACCCAATTGCAGTGTTTGCGTAAACCGATCTTGGTTTTCTTTGTCCCGATCGAAGATCAGGTATGTATGTTGATGCTGTGTTGTGAGCAACGCGCCAAACTCGATGGCCAATGCCGCAGGAATGGCGGCGAAGACGTGGATGGGGTCAGGAGTCAGAGCCTCAAGCTGACTCAGTCGTATTTGAAGTGCGTCGCGAAAAGCATGAATCACCCGACGGTTCTGTACCATCGCGTAGCTTGGTTCTGGGATCGACAGCTCTGCAATACGTGCACCGGGTAGAGCGTCGGTCACGTCGCGTACTGGAACTTGCGCAGAAATGGAGAGCACCAACGCCAGTGGGCCATCGCCGTTGGGTGGAGGCGTAAACAGAAAACTAGGCGGCTCAGCAGACTGATCGGGCCAGCGCAAAAGATGCTCGCGATGAAAAGAGAAGATCAAGCGTTTGGAACGGTCGCCGATACTCTGGCCCAACATCATCAAGGCCGGAATGTCGGCCAAGCCGACTACTGCTAGCGCGGGCGAATCGCCATAAGTGCCGCCGCGACGCTTGAGTTGCTGCTCCAGCTCATACTGGACGCTGTCTTTGACGTTCTGCCAATAGGTAGTGTCCCTGCCACGTGGTCCGGGCGCAGCGAAGGCGATTTTGATGCCTTGATCGAAGGCGGTTAATCCCTCGGCGGACATCGCAGTCAACAGATCGCGAACGGGGATATCGTTGATCGTCTGAAAGTGCTGACTCTGGACGATGAGAGGAATGGCTCTGCCACCATCGGGGGTCGTTGCGGCGAGTCGGATGCGTTCAAGGTACGCTTGGTGCAAACCGCTCAGATCATTTTCAGGGTAGCCATCTGCGTCACGATCAATTTTGTCATGACAGCCTGGGCACAGGAGCATCAGGTTAGCAGTATCGTTAGTGTGCGCCTCAGCATCATGATCCGCGCGTCCCCGAGGCCCCTTGGGACTGGCGGGTAAGATATGCGCCACTTCGCCCCATTTCATTGGCTTGCCGGCACGATAGTCGAACGTTAGATCCGTACCGCACAGTTCACAATGACCAGCGGTCTGTGTCCATACGATCCGCTTCGTCTCATCATTCGTGTTAAAGCGCCCGCTCGCGGGCTTAGCGTCTTCTTTTTCTGCCATTTCGACCGACCCCCGAAAAACATCCATGATTGAAAACGATGATGGCAAGATAAGATCATATTAGGGTCATTCGTCCCGATTTCAAGAGAGATCTGAGGGTGACGAATGCTGAGTCGCCTTTTAGCAGGATGCTTTTTTGGCTCATCGAAAGGCGGTGGTGGCGGCGTTCGTTTTCTGGCAAGTGCTGGTGGGTAATGGCACTGACCACAGCGTATGTAGGACTGATGAAAACGAGCTGCGCAGCTCAAACGAGGCTGCAAGCGCAGCCCCTTTCGTATGCGTTTTTACGCGTCAGTGCTTGCCAGGCTCAACGGACAAGTGTCGACGACGCATGAGGTGATAGGCCGCCGGGATCACAAACAGCGATAGCAAGGGTGCCGTAACCATACCGCCAATCATCGGGGCGGCAATGCGGCTCATAACCTCGCTACCGGAACCGCCTCCCAAAAGTATAGGTAACAAACCAGCGATAACCACTGCCACGGTCATAGCCTTAGGTCGAACGCGCTGGACAGCGCCTTCACAAATCGCGGCCATCAACCCGCGTTCTGTGTTGTCACCGAGGTCTTGACGCTCGGTCCATGCATTTTTCAGGTAGAGCAGCATGATCACGCCAAATTCGGCAGAAACACCGGCCAAGGCGATAAAGCCGACCCCGGTGGCAACCGACAGGTTGAATCCCAACAGATAGAGAAACCATGCCCCGCCCGTGAGAGCGAATGGCAGCGTGGCCATAATCAGCAAAGCCTCATCAAGGCGTGCAAATGTCAGGTAGAGCAACACGAAGATGATCAACAGCGTGGCAGGCACCACCAGTTTGAGTCGTGCGTTGGCCCTTTCGAGAAACTCGAACTGACCTGAGTAGCTCAGGCTCATGCCGGGCTGCAACTTGACCTGCTCACTGACGACCCGGCGTAGATCGGCGACTACGGAGGCAATGTCCCGGCCACGCACATCGATGTACACCCAGCCTGAAGGCCGTGCGTTCTCACTCTTGAGCATTGGCGGCCCGTCGTTGACCTTGATCTTCGCCACGGTGCCAAGGGTGATCTGGCTGCCTAGCGGGGTGTAGATCGGCAACTGCTCCAAAGCGCCGAGCGAATCCCGCCACTCACGAGGGTAACGTACGTTAATTGGGAAACGAGCCAACCCTTCAATCGTCTCCCCGACGTTTTCACCGCCGATTGCGCCGGCCACGATTGATTGCACATCGGCAATATTTAACCCATAGCGTGCCGCAGCTTTGCGATCGATATCCACATCAATATAGCGGCCACCGGTCAGTCGTTCGGCTAACGCTGAACTGACACCTGAGACGTCCTTGGCAACACGCTCGATGGCTTGGGTGACGGCATCGATCTCCGTCAGGTTGGTACCGGCAACCTTCACGCCAATCGGGCTTTTTATGCCGGTGGCCAGCATGTCGATACGGTTACGAATAGGCGGTATCCAGATGTTGGTTAATCCTGGGACACGCACCACTTGTTCTAGCTCCTCAACGAGCTTTTCCTGGGTCATGCCTGGGCGCCACTGTTCGCGTGGTTTGAATTGAATGGTGGTCTCGAACATTTCCAACGGTGCCGGGTCAGTCGCGGTTTCAGCGCGGCCGGCTTTTCCGAAAACATGTTCGACCTCTGGAACTGTCTTTATCAGACGGTCAGTCTGCTGAAGCAGTTGCGCGGCCTTCTGCGCCGATAATCCAGGCAGAGCTGACGGCATATAGAGCAGGTCCCCTTCGTCCAACGGGGGAAGAAACTCACCACCCAGACGAGAGATCGGCCACAACGCGCTGACAAAGACTAGCAATGCAACCAGCAGAGTTACTTTAGGTCGACGTAATACGGCGTCCAGAGCGGGCTCGTAGATCCGGATCAACCAGCGATTTAGCGGATTCTGTTGCTCATTAGGAATTCGTCCGCGAATCCAATACCCCATCAACACCGGAACTAGAGTTACCGACAGTCCAGCCGCTGCGGCCATAGCGTAGGTTTTGGTGAACGCCAATGGACCGAATAGACGTCCTTCCTGAGCCTCCAGCGTGAACACCGGAATGAACGACAGGGTGATGATCAGCAGACAGAAGAACAATGCGGGTCCTACCTCGGCAGCCGCTTCAGTCATCACGTGCCAATGACGTTCACCTTTCAGTTCCTCCCCAGGATTAGCCACGTGCCAAGCCTCGACCTTCTTGTGGGCGTTTTCAATCATCACCACGGCAGCGTCGACCATGGCGCCGATGGCGATGGCAATCCCGCCAAGGGACATGATGTTGGCGTTGATACCCTGATAGCGCATTACGATGAAGGCGATCAGCACCCCAACCGGCAGGGAGATGATTGCCACCAGAGATGAACGCAGGTGCCAGAGAAAGATTCCGCAGACCAACGCGACGACGATGAACTCTTCGATCAGCTTGTGGCTGAGGTTTTCCACGGCACGATCAATCAACTTGCTGCGGTCGTAGGTGGTGACGATTTCTACCCCCGCCGGCAGACTGCTTTTCAGCTCGTCGAGTTTGGTCTTGACCGCCGCAATGGTTTCTCGAGCATTCTTACCGCTGCGCAGAATTACAACGCCGCCGACGGTCTCACCTTCGCCATCGAGTTCGGTGATGCCTCGACGCATCTCAGGCCCCATCTGAATCGTGGCAACATCGCCCAGAGTGACCGGCACACCACCCGTGCCCAGTTTGAGTGGGATAGCACGAAAGTCATTGAGGGTCTTCAAGTACCCGGAAGCCCGCACAATAAACTCGGTCTCCGCCATCTCCAGCACCGCCCCACCAGTTTCCTGATTGGCCTTGCCGATCGCCTCGGTCACTTCAGACTGCGTGATACCCAAGCTGGCCAGCTTCACCGGATCAAGCTGCACCTGGTACTGCTTTACCATGCCACCCACCGTGGCCACTTCCGCAACGTTCGGTAGGGTCTTAAGCTCGAATTTAAGGAACCAGTCCTGCAAGGCACGTAACTGCGCCAAGTCATGCCCGCCGCTTCGGTCTACCAGGGCGTACTGGAAAATCCAGCCAACCCCAGTGGCATCAGGTCCTAAAGCGGGCTTGGCACTGGCCGGAAGCCGGCTTTGTATCTGGCTCAGATATTCCAATACGCGCGAGCGAGCCCAGTACAAGTCAGTTCCGTCTTCGAATAGTACGTAAACGAAACTGTCGCCAAAGAAGGAATAACCGCGCACAGTCTTGGCACCAGGCACAGAGAGCATGGTGGTTGCCAATGGATAGGTGACCTGGTTCTCTACGATCTGTGGGGCTTGGCCTGGATATGGTGTACGGATAATTACCTGAACATCCGACAGGTCTGGCAGTGCGTCAATGGGCGTACTTTGAACCGCCCAGATCCCCCATGCCGTGACAAACAGCGTCGCCAGCAACACAAGAAAGCGGTTAGCCACCGACCAGCGAATAAGGGCCGCGATCATGGCTGGGTCCCAGAGCGTTCCAGACGCTCAACGCGCAGACCATCTTCCGTCTGGCTGACAGCGATCCGAACCTTGTCGCCCGTTTTAAGATCCTTCATCAGAGCTGGAGCGGCGAGAGGGAAAGTCATCGTCATGCCTGACATACCCAATGTTCTGAAGGGACCGTGGGCGAGCGTGACTTCTTTGTCGTTGATCTCAACGATCTGACCATCGGCCTCATGCAAAGCGCCTGCGGTTACAGTAGATGGCGAAACGTCCAGTGAGCTTGCGACAACGCCCTTGAGACTGGCCTCCGAGTCGAGAAGGAACTGGCCAGAAGTCACCACTTTTTGCCCCTCTTCCAAGCCTTTCAATATCAGAGTTTTGCCATCGTTATCTTGGCCTAACTGCACCTCCACCGGGCGATATCGACCAGCGTCTTCAGAGAGCATGACCAACGTACGTCGACCGGTACGAATGACGGCCTCGCTCGGCACCCACAAAACACTTTGCTCCGTCGAACGATTGAGACTTACCTGCGCGGTCAAACCTGGCCTGAGTCGGCCATCCGGATTGGGTAACTCAACTCGAACGCGAAGTGTGCGACTGTCCGAACTGGTTTCCGGAAGAATCGCACTGACGACGCCCTTGAGCACAACTCCAGGGAGCGCGGACAAACGCGCTTCGGCTGCTTGCCCTACAACGATTGACCCAGCCTCCGACTCTGGTACCGCCACGGCCAGCCAGACACTGCTCAAACCATTAACACGCGCGAGCGTCTCGCCTGCGGCCACCGTCATACCTTCACGCACACTCAGCTCTTGAAGCACACCACCAATAGGGCTGGTCAGAGTCAGGTTCGGTTGAACTTTGCCACTGCGCTCAACTTGAGCAATTAACTTAGTTGGCATTCCGGTGAGCCTCAATCGCTGGCGGGCCGCTGTCAGCAAGTCAGCATCGCCACTACGCTTGAGGGCGAGAAATTCCTCTTGAGCAGCTGCCCAATCCGGCACCAAGATATCTGCCAAGGCGGCATTCACTTTCAGCACATCACCAGGTGCATGGGCGTACACGCGCTCGACAAAACCCGCCGTACGGGCCTGAATGACTGCAACGTCCCGTTCGTTGAAGGCCAGAACACCTACCACGTTCAGTGTCGAGGCAAATACCCCTCGACTGACACTAGCCAGTCGCACACCAAGGTTCTGAGTCAGGCTTGGATCAATTCGAATGCCGCCGCTGTCCCCCTTGGTATCTGCGTATTGGGGGATCATCTGCATATCCATGAAGGGTGACTTACCCGGTTTATCGAATTTCTGTTGTGGGTACATGGGGTCATACCAATACAGAACCTTTCGATCAGGAGAGGCTTTGGCTTCCTGATCCGGCTCGACACCAGCTACTTCGCTCATTCGCGGTTGGGCTAACCAGTAACCTCCGGCAACACCCAAGGCAATCGAGATGCCGACAACTAAAGTCCCTTTCCATACTTTGAAATTCATTGAGCGGGCTCCCCGTAAGAGAAATACAGGCGAGCGCTGGTGAGAGCACGTTGCTCTTCAACGTCAATCTGCTTGAGACGGGCTTCGATGAGTTCGCGTCGGGCGGCCACAACCGAGTTCAAATCACCTTTGCCGGAACGGTAGCTAGCCATGGTGAGTTCAACCTTTTCTTTAGCCAGCGGCAACAAGCTTTCCTGATTACGGTTGACTGCACGATTGAGTCGCTCGTAGTCGGCCAACTCATCCTCCAGTTGCTGGGTATGCTCGCGCGACAGAGCTTCCCGCTCAGCCTCAAGCTGGTTGAGTTCGGCGTGCTTTGCCGCAATTTTGGGGTTTTGCCGAGAGTCAGGAAACAGCGGGAGATCCCATGAAAACTGGACGCTAACCATGTCACCGAATTGTTTGCCTCGATGCTGATAGTCGAATTCCCAGCTCCAGTCAGATTGCTTTTCCGCCTCAGCTTCACGGATCTTGGCTTGTGCTTCACGGGTCATCGGCACATACGCCGCCAATTCAGGGTGATGTTGCAGCTTATGGGAGTATCCAGAGGTTTCAATGGGCCAATCAGGCAAGCTGCCCGCCGGTTTGTCATTGGCAGCTGGGCCAATCCAGCGCTTGAGGGCCGCCCGGGCCTGTGCACGTTGGCGAACTAAATCATCCTGCTGCTCCGCCAGTTGGGCAGCTTCCTGTTTAGGTGTCACCGCATCGGCGGGTTGGGCGCGGCCACCCGCAATCTGAGATCTGACGGTATCGGTCAGAAGACGGTTTTCTTTGTAGAAGTCCTGGAACATCGCATCTTTACGCTCAACCGAGTAGCTACTGATCCAGGCCAATGCCGTGGACTGTCGGACGTTCAGACGCGCCACTCGACGCTCAGCGGACGCTCGATCAACAGCCGCATCCGCGACCTCGATACGTGCTTTGCGCTTATCGCTGTTGGGCATCTCCTGTCTGACCCCGACCATTTGCATGGTCATGAAGTCCTGGTCGATGCTCCATCTGTCGGCACCACCAATGGGGTAGTTCTGCACGCCCAGCAGTAGCTTGGGATCGGGTAGTTCGCCAGCGGGAATGGCCGCACTGGTGGCTGCTTGAATTTTGGCGTCTTGTGCGGTCAACGACGGTGCATTGTTTTCGGCCAGCCGCAGCGCTTCATCGAGTGTCAATGCACCAGCAAGGCTCGGCAATGCCAGTACGCTTGCCGCCAGGCCGGCCACGAGGGACCAACCTGTGCAAAAGCAGTTGGAGTTCATGTTCACGATTCCTGTGATGATCCACCGCGCGCTTCATAAGACATGCGCGCAGATATGCCATCCCGCTAACGCGGAATGAGGCTCAGTGTGGTACAGGAATCAAGTACGGGGCGGTCGCCATAACCCAGAAGGGGTTTGTACGAGTGGGAAATGGCTGGAGAAGGGCGGAACGATTGGACTGGACAAGGTAATAGGAGGCTTGATGATCGAGACTTGCAGCATGCCGCCCGTTTTGCATTCCTGGCCCGACTTACAAGGTTTGCCATGCTCAGCGGTACTTTTCATGTCGTGGCAGCAGTCTTGACCCATACCATCCATCATCGCTATACCCATGGTTTTCATCGGGCATGGTTCAGTCGATGCTTGAACACCCGCCATCCCGCTAAGGGGAAGCGCCAAGCTAATTAGGAAAATCAGGCAAAACCGCACATAGCGTTTCATGGGCTAAAGTGTAGACGGTGCAAATGGCCCTTACAATTCACCCTTAAGACTCCTGTATTGGCTGTTACCAACGTCTATGCTGCGCTCATTTCCATGACAGGGCTTAAAGTACCTAACCATGCGACAAGACAGATAATGATGACCGCCATTGAAAACTCAAGTTTCATGCTACGGCGCAAGGCATTCACCGCGACAGCGTATTCGCCATTGCGAACTGATCGCTCCAATAAGGGGCTTAGATGAAAACGGTTAAGCGTGGCTAATACGATCATCCCTGCAAACAGCAGGATTTTCAAAAATAGTAACTGGCCATAAGTGCTGAGCATCACCTCATCGAGGCTCGGTCCTACGATAAATAGGTAATTCACCACGCCCGTTATACTGATGATTACTACAATCACCGCGCCGGCCGATTCAAACCCTGTCAGTACCCGAGCAAGAACTCGTACTTCCTGATCACCTTTCAGCGATTTTAAACGCAGCAGCAGTGCAAATGCTGCCAACGCACCCAACCAACCGCCTGCGGCCAAGAGATGGAAGATGTCGCTAGTAAAATGCCAGTAACGACGGCTCCCTTCGTCCATCGCACCATGCCCTGTCCATGCCAGCGTCGCAAGCGCAATGGCGCCACATACAGTGACAATCCAAAGACTGAGTGTCGGAAAGCGCTTACTCAGAGCAACGCCGAGAACAGCCGTCAGCAACGCCACTATCCGGACCATCCAGGTCAAACCGACGTCAGTCCCCATGAGAACCATTTGAAAAATATGGTGATGTAGCTCCATGAAGCCCGACACACCACTCATAGCTTTTGCAAGCAACAACATGGCTGCTAGAGACAGAGCTACACCTAAAACAGATGTACTGTAAAGAAGCGACTCAAAATTTAAAACCGCTCCCGATACTCTCTCTTTTCCCCTCAGGCTATAAAGACCAAATATTGCCAGTCCAAATAACAGCATCAGATCAAAATATAGAGCAAAGCGAACAGCTATATTTATTGAGTCGCTCATGAATCATTTCACTTTGAAAGAAAAATTGCCGGTGATTGGATGAGTGTCAGACGAGACGGCACGCCACTCAACTTTATAAGTACCTGTGGTCAATGGCGATGCAGGCGTAATAACCATTGTCTTAGGATCTCCACCGCCTGCAACGGCTGCTTTAACGCCCATTGGGGAGTTAGGCATGCCAGGCATATCGGTCATGATCAGCTTAGCACCGGAAAACTGAGTCGTTAGATTCTCAGAAAATTGCAGTTCAATTTTCGCAGGAGCAGCAACATCCGACCCTTCTGCTGGAGTAGAAGAAAGCAGCTTTGGATGTGCCTGAGCAACTGCACTCAAAAGCAAACCCGCTGTCAGTGCTACAGCTACGGTGGTGGTTTTAAGGAATGACATGCAAGACTCCTCACAGCAAAAGCTGTTGATTCTAGGTTTTTGATGAGTATCTAGTTATTACTTTTACGCTTATTAAAAACACTGGCGAGCTACCTAGCAAATTCCGTGTTCTACGGCGGCCTGGACAGGAATAATCACAAGAATTCCAACGTCACAGCGCAAGTACACGATGCCACACGAACGCAAACTATTCGATTACATTTCAGTCAGCTTGGACCTGCTTTGGGACGCTGAATTTCTTGAAAAAATGGTTAAAACTGGCTTCCGTTTTGCGACGTTCACACTGTGATAACCGTTCGCAAGACCACATAGCTGCTCGGGTGTATATGGTGTCGTTGATTAGGCATTTTCTGCACTCGCACATGGGAGCTGTATATGAAAGGCTGTTTTTCCATCTGACGACGTGCACCATATCTTGCCGCCATGCGACTCGATAATGGATCGAGTGATTGATAAGCCTAGCCCCGCATTACTTGGGTTTCCTTCTCTACGAGCGGGGTCCACTCGATAAAATCGATCAAACAGTTTTTCAAGGTGCTCAGGAGCGATAGGTTCTCCAGGGTTTTCCACGGAGACAGAGATTGACGTCCCTTCCTGCCTTATATTGACGCTGATACATTTCCCTGCGGAGGTGTACCGGAGGGCATTCGAGAGCAGATTAGAGATAGCCCTGTCGAGCATAAGAACGTCACCTCGGACGCTGCCCCTCCCTGTCACCTTAAGGTCGATGCCTTGCTCATCAGCCAACAAGCGGTAGTACTCGAGTAATTTTTCTACTAGCGCTACCAAGTCTATCGGTTTGTTTTCATGAGAAATCAGACCATTGTCAGATTTCGCTAGAAAAAGCATGTCATCAATCATCCGGCCCATACGCTTCAGGTCATCAAGATTCGAGTACAAGTTGTCTTCGTAGTCCTCAATATTCCTTTTTCTAGATAAAACCACTTCGGTGTGAGTCATCAAATTGCTGACAGGTGTTCGTAGTTCGTGAGCAATGTCCGCAGAGAAGTTTGATAAGCGAACAAATGCATCGTCAAGTCTAGATAACATTGCATTGAAAGAAAGCACCATCTGCTGAAGCTCTTTAGGAACGGCCGCTAAAGGAATCCGTTCTTTGAGCGATTTAGCAGACATTGACGCAGCGACTTGAGTAACCTGGCGAATAGGCCTTAGTCCACTGCTCGCGACCATCCAGCCCAGCGCCGCACTGACCAGCGCGCTTATAAACAACCCTATCAAAAACCAGCGTTCAAGCGTCTCAAAGAACGCCATATGTTGCGTAACGTCAAAGATCAACAGTACGGTCAGCGGTTTTTCTTGTCCCGTCACAATCGCTTGCGCCGTTATTCCCCGGAACGTTTGCTCATCATCCCGCCACTCCCAAACATTGTTGTTTGAAGTCGTACGAAAGCCTTCCGGAATATCGATTGGACCTGGATCAGCAAAAAGGGTCTTGCCCTGACCATCGAAGATCAGGGCTGTCAAATCTCGGTGAGCACCCAGCAGCGCCTCCAACTCAGGCTTAACATCACTGAACTGGTCAATGCTACTCAATCCCGTCAAAATTCTTTGGGTCGAGTGTAGCTTCTCGTTCAGCGCCTGCTGATCTAGCATTTTGAAATGATGCCGGCTAAGGCTGTTAAAACTGAGTCCAGCGACGGTGAGCACCGCCGTTACAGCTAGCATGAACATCAGGCTCATGCGGGTAGTCAGAGACATTCGATTCATTCCAGCCCCGTCCCAGAATCCGGCGCATCTAGCATGTAGCCCATGCCTCGGGAGGTGTGGATAAGCTTGACCTCAAAATCATCATCAATCTTTGCTCTGAGCCGCCTTACGGCGACCTCGATGACGTTAGTATCGCTGTCGAAGTTCATGTCCCACACCTGGGAAGCGATAAGCGACTTAGGCAGCACCTCACCTCGACGACGGAGCAGCAATTCGAGTAACGCAAACTCTTTGGCCGTGAGATCTATACGTTTGCCTCCACGGACAACCCTGCGCTTGAGCAGGTCAACCTCAAGATCAGCCAATTTCATATGAGTTTGGGAGGGGGCTGTACTCCCTCTTCGCAGCAGCGTTCTGACGCGGGCCAGCAATTCAGAAAAAGCGAAGGGTTTTATGAGGTAATCGTCTGCCCCCAGCTCAAGTCCTTTGACGCGATCCTCGACGCGGTCTCGCGCCGTGAGAAAAAGCACGGGGACATTTTTTCCGGATGCCCGCACCTTCTGAAGTACTTCCCATCCGTCCAGCCCAGGCATCATCACATCGAGAATCAGCAGGTCATAAGCCTCGCTCAACGCGTGTTGAAGCGCCTCCTTACCATTGGTAAAGCGATCAACATTGAACCCTGCCTCAGCAAGACCTTGCTGCAAATAAATGCCTATTTTGGGTTCGTCTTCCGCAACCAGAAGTCTCATGGGGGTGGCTCTCGAATGATTGTGATGATGAGTCTGCAAGGAAATGCTTCTGCCAACCAGCAACTGACAGAAAAGTAATATTGGCTTCAGGTAGATGTCAGCGAGTGCTGTCTAGGGTTCGAGCATGAGTACTCCCTAGTACTCGACCGACGCCTCCGCATGAAACCTTGGGGGAGCCGGAAAACAGATTAAAAAGGAGCTTCCTCATGAATCATCTAAAAATCCTTTTCTTTGTGGGTTCGATACTCATCTCAGCGTCTGCTTTGGCTGAAGGTGGCGCAGATCGGATTGCGGAGCGTATGGAAAGCCTACGCGACAAAGCAGAAGCGACCTTGGTGCAAGCTGAAAAAGCCCCAGAGGGAGAGCGCCATGTACACATGGCCGAGCATATGAAACTGCTGGGCGAGATCATGAACCAACTCCATCAGGATCACCCAAAAGCATCAATGTCGCCTCAGGAACATCTTTCCTGGATGGAAAAGCACGACGCTATGGTTGATGACGTTTTGAACCAAATGCAGCGCGAACACAAACTGATGCTTTCTGAGAACCATCAGTAACCGGGTACCTCCGATGGGCTGTTTGATCCGCTCGGTTGGTACGGCGTCATATGCGCGCCGCACTACTCTTGGAAACTGACAGAAATGTAGTGTTCACGTCAGTTAGCTGGCAGCTCTATCCTTTTAGCATAGCTAGTGTTTTCAATTTGCTCTTGAGGTCATCATGAAAGCTAAGCTCGTTACCCCAGTTATTGCGGCGATCACCCTATTCTTCGGTGCGACGGCCATGGCAGACGTAGGTCATGGCAAAGAGGACATCGGCCAGCCTGGCGTCGCCTCTGCGGTGACCCGTACGGTAGATGTGGAGATGGGTGATATTTTCTTCATGCCTAAAAACATCGATGTGAAGCCTGGTGAGACTATTCGTTTTGTCCTTCGTAATAAGGGCGCACTGCTGCACGAATTCAATATCGGCCAAGCCGCCGCTCATGCGGCGCACCAAAAAGAAATGGCGAGCATGTTCCAGAACGGAACGCTTACACCCACCGGGTCAGGGAAAATGACGGGCAGCATGGGTCACAGCATGGGAGGGATGAAGATGGTTGGAATGGAACACAACGACCCGAACAGCATGCTGATCGAGCCAGGAGCAACAAAGGAATTGATCTGGACCTTCAACAATACAACTGGACTTCAATTTGCCTGCAACGTGCCAGGTCATTACCAATCTGGGATGGTCGGTCAATTTGACCTGAAGTGAGCCTGAACTGACCACTAAACCCGCATCTCCTCAAGAGTTGGCTACGCTCTGAGGCAGACATCAGAGCAACTCGCTCACACACTGGGGTCTAGATCATGAATAACCATCAGCATCCGGCTGGAAGCATCACCACCCCATTTTGGACGCGCAAAACAGGCGTTGTGCTGATTATGTTCATTGTGATCGGCGCCTTCTACGTGGTGCGGGAGCATTTCAGCCACGTCTATCCATACTTGCCCTATCTCATTCTGTTGATCTGTCCATTGATGCATTTTTTGGGGCATGGACATGGCGCACATGACCATGGCAATCAGGCGCAAGCCAACAAGGAAGAGAAATAGCTATGCCCAATAAACCGAGCCACCACGATCACGGTCCTACCCACGCTGCCTCGCCCCCTGACGCTGATCTACGTGACCCGGTGTGCGGCATGACGATTACGCCTCCAAGTAAATTTGGCGAGTCTTATCAGGGACAGATTTATCAGTTTTGCAGCCAGAAATGCCAAGAAAAATTTCGGGCAGCTCCAGAGCACTACAGTGGTATTCATCCCAGCACTGAACCCAGCATCGCGGCTACAGAACCCGCGCGCCAAGTAGCCACTGAATTTACCTGTCCGATGCACCCGGAAATAAAACAGCCAGGGCCCGGCAATTGCCCAAAATGTGGCATGACATTAGAACCTGTCATTCCGGCGCTAGATGACGATGACAAAACCGAGCTCCGTGATTTCGCGCGCCGCTTTTGGTGGTCTCTGCCTTTAACCGTGATAGTGACCGTTCTAGCCATGGCGGGCCATTCATTACAACTCTTCCATGGTTCGGTTCAAAACTGGATCGAGTTTGCTCTTGCGACACCGGTTACCTTATGGGCAGGGTGGCCCTTTTTTGTAAGGGGCATAGCATCTGTTAGAAATCGCAGTCCAAATATGTGGACTCTGATAGGTTTGGGTACTTCCGCAGCTTATCTTTACAGCGTCGCAGCAACCCTCTTTCCCCAAAGTTTTCCCACCACCTTCATGCAAGATGGACGCATCGGCGTTTACTTCGAAGCCGCTGCGGTCATCATCTCGCTCACCTTGCTTGGGCAGATTCTTGAGCTAAAAGCACGGTCACAAACCTCCGCAGCAATTAAGTCCCTTCTAGGCCTATCTCCCAAAACTGCACGCAAGATCAACGCCGATGGTCAGGAGGAAGACATTCCTCTTACCCATGTTCACTTGGGCGACCATTTGCGGGTCAGACCTGGTGAAAAGGTGCCAGTTGATGGCTCTGTGCTCGAGGGAGAAAGTGCGGTGGATGAGTCCATGCTCACTGGTGAGCCTGTGCCGGTAATGAAAAGACCAGGGGATAGTTTGATCGGCGCCACGCTTAATACTCACGGGAGCTTGGTGATGGAGGCGCAAAAGGTCGGCGCCGACACCATGCTGTCGCAGATAGTGCAAATGGTCGCTCTAGCCCAACGCTCCAAAGCGCCAATGCAAAGAATGGCCGACTCGATCGCCGGCTACTTTGTGATGGGGGTTATCGCGATTGCGTTGCTGACATTCTTAGGCTGGGGACTATTCGGCCCGGAACCCAGCTGGGTCTTCGGCCTGATCAACGCTGTCGCCGTACTTATCATCGCTTGCCCCTGTGCACTTGGTCTCGCAACGCCCATGTCGATCATGGTTTCGACGGGTAAAGCCGCCAGTATGGGTGTGCTATTCAGGGACGCCAGTGCTATTGAAAACCTTTGCAAGATCGACACGCTGATTGTCGATAAAACGGGGACCCTGACAGAGGGACGGCCGGTATTTCACAGTGTGGAGGCCACACCAGATTTCAACCCACACGATGTTCTTCAACTGGCCGCTAGCCTTGATCAAGGCAGCGAACATCCTTTGGCGCGCGCCATCGTCGACCATGCCCGAACTGAAAATATCGTGCTCACCAAGCCTGAATCGTTTGAGTCCGGGTCTGGGATTGGAGTCAGTGGCCTCGTTGATGGCAAGAAGGTACAGCTGGGCAACACAGCACTGATGGACGCTGCCGGTGTAAGCACTAAGGTCTTACAGTACCGTGCAGAGTTGTTGCGCCTTGAAGGCATCAGCATCATCTATCTAGCAGTTGACGGGGTTCTGGCAGGATTACTGGCGGTCTCAGATCCGATAAAACCGACCTCCAAAGAAGCAGTCACCAAGCTTAAAGCTGATAACGTAAAAATCATCATGGCCACCGGAGACGGGCTCACCACCGCACGTGCTGTCGCCAAGGAGATGGGTATTGAAGAGGTTCATGGAGAAGTTAAACCTCAGGACAAAGAGCGCCTGGTGGCGGACCTCCAGCGATACGGTCGAAAGGTTGCCATGGCCGGCGACGGTATCAACGACGCACCGGCCTTGGCGCGTGCAGATGTGGGCATTGCCATGGGTACAGGGACTGATGTCGCGATGAATAGCGCGCAGCTCACGCTGGTAAAAGGCGACCTGATGGGGATTCTACGGGCACGGGCACTTTCGGTTGCGACAGTAAAAAACATGCGGCAAAACTTGGGTTTCGCCTTCCTTTACAACTCAATGGGTATTCCCTTGGCCGCAGGCCTACTCTATCCGCTGACGGGGCACCTTCTGTCGCCAATGATCGCTGCGTTAGCCATGAGCGTCAGTTCTGCGTCTGTAGTTTTCAATGCTTTGAGACTGAGGAATACCCATATAGCTTGAGCGAAACCGTTGCTCGCACCCCACAAAACATAACTCTTGACCTTACCGCGGTGTCAACGTTGATGCTGTCATCGCGGTGAAAAGAGACCGCTCAGCACAAGAGGAATAACCATGTTCGTCTTAAACGTATCAGGCATTGGTTGCGGTAGCTGCGTCAGCAAAATCACTAAAGCGATTCAATCGTTGGACAGCGAGGCTAAAGTTTCCGTGGATCGCGCGGCAGGTAAGGTAAGCGTTGAAAGTAGCGAAAACCCAGAGCAAGTTCGTAAAGCTGTCGAATCACTCGGTTTCCCATCGCAAATCAGCGCTTAAGGCGCTGATTTCATTGTTGGGTAAATCTTACTAATCACCTCGCAGAGCTTTAAGCAACCCCTTAAATGCTCCGTTCAATCTATTAAAAGCGCTTTCAAAATGAATTTCGTTATCAGTAAACTTTGCAACTTCAAGCTGTGCATCCACAGTATTTTGATCAAGTGAAGGTTGGTAAGGCGTGCTGTAAAACAAACCATCACCTTGACCATCACTTGCTAATTCGTTTGCGGCAATATGTTTTAGGTTTGTTGTTTTCAAAGAGAACGGAGAATCCAAGCCTCGTTTTGTCTGGCTGGCGAGCACAGCAGAAAACTCCAAATCTCTAGCCTTAAAGTTAGGAGTATCAGCGTTAGCGATATTATTGCTAAGTACCTCAGCTCTTTGGCCGCGATAAACTAACGCTCTTTCTGCGGAGCCAAGCGCTTTTTCAAAATTAATGCTCACAAGCGGCCACCTTACGTCACGCTACTATTTCCCATTTTCACCTATATCAAACACTTATGTGTTGAATGTGGTGCGTCTGAGTCGGCTTATAACTCCGGTGCAAATTCAAAAAACGTCAAGCCCTGTGAAAGTGACCGAAAGCACAGAACACCGAACGGCTAAATTTTAGGAGCTTGATTTCAGCGAATTCCGACAATGGATAGACCATACGGATTAAGTACATCGCAGCTCAAGAGAAATATCGGAACCTGACACAACTGTAATATTGGCCTAAGCTGCCTGACAGGGAATCAGTCTTATAGTCCTATTGAGCCTTAAGCTCTTCCCTGAGCATCAACAACTTTGTTGTGGATTCAGGGGCTACCATCTATCAGAGGAAACCCAAATGAACCCTATCAAAACCTTGTTCGTCATCGCTGCTCTGACCGTATCTTCTTTTGCTATGGCTGAAGGCGGAGGTGACCGCACTTTCGAACGTATGGAAGCGGCCAGGAGTAACTCGATGGAATCGTACCAAATAGCCCAAACGAAAAATGCCCAGCCTCCTGTCGCGGAAAGCAAAGCCAGGGCGATGGACCACAAAAATTGCTAAATATTTGAGCTACGCTCACAAGCTGACAGAAATGTAATCACTGTGGTGGTTTAAATGTGGCAATTTCTGAGCTCGCTTACCGTTTGAGTTCGTCTTTTGTAACGGTGAGTGAGTCTCATCCAGACAATTCATTTGTTGTTTCGCGCGGCTTCCCTTTTGACTGATTGGACATAACGGCATGCACTCCAAAACCTCTAGGCGGACATTCGTGAAAGGCTTGGCCGCTGGTGGCATTCTCGGCGGCCTTGGCCTTTGGCGCACTCCTGTATGGGCGGTGACAAGTCCTGGTATGCCGAGCGTACTCTCCGGTAACGAATTTGATCTGTTTATTGGTGAAAGCCCTGTAAACATCACAGGCTCGCCTCGCACAGCTATGACCATCAACGGATCATTGCCCGGACCGTTGCTGCGTTGGCGTGAGGGGGAGACCGTCACTCTGCGTGTAAAAAACCGTCTAGACCAAGACACATCAATCCATTGGCACGGGATCATCTTACCCGCCAACATGGACGGTGTGCCTGGCTTGAGCTTCCATGGCATCGCACCCGATGGCATGTACGAATACAAATTCAAGCTTCATCAGAACGGAACCTACTGGTATCACAGCCACTCGGGTTTGCAGGAGCAGGCAGGCGTTTACGGTCCAATCGTCATCGATTCGAAAGAACCTGAACCGTTTCAATACGATCGCGACTACGTGGTGATGTTGACTGACTGGACCGACGAAGATCCCAGTCGCGTTATGGCGAAGCTCAAGAAACAATCGGGCTATTACAACCATCACAAGCGCACCGTCGGAGACTTCATAGACGATGTCAGCAGCAAAGGTTGGTCTTCGACGGTAGCAGATCGAAAGATGTGGGCTGAGATGAACATGAGTCCTACTGACCTCGGCGATGTCAGCGCGGATACCTATACCTATCTCATGAATGGCCAGGCACCCAACGGTAACTGGACTGGTATTTTCAAACCGGGTGAGAAACTCCGTCTGCGCTTTATCAACGGCTCCGCCATGAGCTATTTCGACGTCCGCATTCCTGGGTTGAAGATGACCGTGGTTGCCGCAGACGGTCAACATGTCAAGCCGGTGAGCGTCGACGAGTTTCGTATTGCGGTAGCTGAAACATATGACGTTATTGTGGAGACTGCTACTGATGAGGCTTACACCATCTTCGCTCAGTCTATGGATCGCACAGGTTACGCCAGCGGAACACTTGCAGTGCGTGACGGCCTAAAGGCACCGATACCTGCGATTGACCCACGTCCTATAGTAACTATGGATGACATGGGGATGGGTGGTATGGCTGGTATGGACCATGGCAGCTCGGGTGGAATGAGCGGCGGCGACATGGCCGGCATGGATCACAGCAAGATGGCAGGGATGAACCAAGGTGACATGACCGGGATGACCGGCATGGACAGCGGTGACATGACTAACATGGCTGGCATGGACCACAGCAAGATGGCAGGAATGGGCAGTGGCGATATGTCAGGGATGGCTGGCATGGGCGGTATGGGTGGAGAAATGCAGACTCATCCAGCCTCTGAAACCAACAATCCCTTGGTTGACATGCAAGCCATGAGTCCAACGCCAAAGCTGAACGATCCTGGCATAGGCTTGCGGAACAATGGTCGTCGAGTGCTCACTTACTCCGACTTGAAAAGCACTTTCCAAGATCCTGACGGCCGCGAGCCAAATCGCACCATCGAGCTTCACCTGACCGGTCACATGGAGAAGTTTTCGTGGTCGTTCAACGGCATCAAATTCTCTGACGCCGAACCGCTGCGCCTGAAGTATGGCGAGCGTCTGCGCATCACCTTGGTGAACGACACCATGATGACCCACCCCATCCACCTTCACGGCATGTGGAGTGACCTCGAGGATGAGAACGGCAAGTTCATGGTGCGCAAGCACACGATTGATATGCCACCTGGTACCAAACGCAGCTATCGAGTCACCGCTGATGCCTTAGGCCGCTGGGCATATCACTGCCACCTGCTTTTCCATATGGAAATGGGCATGTTCCGTGAAGTACGGGTTGATGAGTAAAGGAGACGATCTGTGAGCACATACCTAAATCGTAATTCCCTCGTGGGTTGCCTCTTTGCCGCTGTCCTGCTGAGTGGACTCTCGCCCACGGTGCTGGCAAAGGAAAATGGCAGCGATCATTCAACTACTGTTCCTGCTACAGCAACGGACAAGCCAGCAGCGGCAAACGATTCGAAGCTAGATCACGGGTCAATGGACCATAGCAAGATGAGCCATGAGTCGATGGATCATGACCAAAAAACCAAAAAGGCAGATTGAGATCATGACCAGTAAGTTTTTACGCCCAACGTTGATGGCACTTGCAGTCTCCACCGGTCCTGCATTCTTTTTTATGGCTCAAGCCGCTGAAGAGATGGATCCGTCGATGGCGATGCCATCAAGTGCGGACGCAAAGCCTTCAACTGCACAAAAATCCAAACCAGCCAAAGCGAAAGATGCCGCGATGGATCACTCCAAGATGGACCACGGCTCAATGGGAGCCATGGACCATAGCAAGATGGGGGCGATGGATCACAGCAAGATGAGCATGGATAACGGGCAAATGGACGGTATGGAAAGCATGGATGGAGGGGCGACTACCACAAGCCGAACCCCGATCCCCGTACTTACCGACGCTGACCGGGCCGCCGCTTTTCCAGACGTACCAGGCCATGGTGTGCACGATAAAAAAATTAACTCGTTCATCCTCCTGGATAAATTTGAGTACCAAGACGCTGACAACGGCAGTGCGCTGGCTTGGGATGCAAAAGGGTGGATCGGCGGTGACGTCGACCGCCTCTGGTTGCGTTCGGAAGGTGAACGTACAAATGGCGTAACCGAAAA
Source organism: Pseudomonas azotoformans (assembly GCF_001579805.1). Classification (NCBI taxonomy): domain Bacteria; kingdom Pseudomonadati; phylum Pseudomonadota; class Gammaproteobacteria; order Pseudomonadales; family Pseudomonadaceae; genus Pseudomonas; species Pseudomonas azotoformans. The sequence goes on from NZ_CP014546.1 coordinate 1,470,465, forward strand.
CGCTGAACTTCAGGCTCTGTGGGGACACGCCATCGGTCCATGGTGGGATGTCGTCACCGGCATTCGACAAGACTTCAAACCTGGGTCACCTCAAACCTGGGGAGCGCTCGGTATTCAGGGCATGGCCCTCTATAACTTTGAAGCTGAAGCGACTGCTTATATTGGTGAGAACGGTCAAACCGCTGCTCGATTTGAAGGCGATTACGACATCCTGTTGACCAATCGCCTGATCTTGCAGCCGACCGCCGAAGTAAACTTGTACGGGAAAAATGATCCTCAGCGCGGCATAGGATCTGGATTGGCCAACACCGAACTAGGCCTGCGGTTGCGCTACGAAATTACTCGTCAATTCGCACCCTACATTGGAGTTAGCTGGAATCGCTCATACGGTAAGACGGCTGACCTGGCCAGCGATGAAGGGGAAAAAACAAACGAGGCCCGATTTGTAGCTGGTATTCGGATGTGGTTCTAAGCGATTTGAGCACTAGCCCTACGAATTCTAATGATCGGGGAGTTAGCTCCCCGACTCTAGAGTAGATCCTTCAATGCAACCTTTGCAGCGGCATGAACGCTTGAGTGGAGTTCTATTGCTTCGTAGAACATCTCGCCGTCTCCAAGGGAAAAGGAAATATTCATGACAGGTAGCTTCCGACTTTCAAGTCGATCTCTGCGTATCGCAACATTCGCCGCGCTGTTCATTGGCTCAACGGCTCAAGCGGCGCAGGCCCTCACCATCGATGTGCATCGTGATGCAAACTGCGGATGTTGCAAAAAATGGATTCAGCATCTTGAGGCCAATGGCTTCACCGTCATCGATCATGAAGAAACCAACATGAGTGCTCTCAAACAAGATCTGGGTGTCGCTCCACGACTCTCGTCTTGTCACACCGCGATGATCAACGGGAAGTTTGTTGAAGGCCACGTGCCAGCTGAGCAAATAATTGCGATGAGTAAACGCGACGACCTTCTCGGGATCGCTGCTCCTGGCATGCCACCTGGTTCTCCAGGAATGGAAGTCGACGGAGTGCATGAGGCCCTACCAGATAATCGGCCTGACCAAAGCTGGCACAGATCAGGTCATTGCTGAGTACCCTCAAAACTAATCCCACCCCATCCCTCCCGTCACAGCATGGTCAGCGTTCATGACCATGCAGCGGGACATGCTCCTTCGATTTCATTCTCAAGCCATGGCTAAAGACGATCAACAGCCGTCGTAAAGGCATGCTTGTGCCTAATCAGATAACCCCGAACCGCAGTCCTCAATAAGAATTTGAGATGATCCCATCCTCCGCATGCTGACAAGCACTGCGCAGTTGATCGCGATAGTGTTAAGTTCGGAGATGGCGTTGCACCCTCAGCGTACCTTCCCGAATCAGGACATCTGTCTCGGCTGAAACAGTAGAAAACGTAAATGACGGTGGCTTAAGAGTTCTTTTTTTGAAGGCTCTTCAGACGTAGGGTCGCGCGTTGTACAGCGGCCATTTTTTCTGGACGCTTCATTCGTTTCCATTTTCTGATGTCTTCCTTGGTGCGACCGCAGCTAACGCACAGTTCGCTGTTCAGCTGGCAAACAGAAATACAGGGATTTTCGATGTCCTTTGCCATTGTTCAATTCCTCGTCGAACTTATGCGTGCTGCGGGTTCATAGCTAAGCCAGAACGATCTGATCAGGTGCGTCAGCGCCCAACTTCGTGCGGTACTCAACTGTCAGATGAGTGATCTCATGAACCGTCGCAAGCCGTTCTCGTATGTTTTCTGCATTGACTGCTGGGCTGCCCAGAACACTCACAATCGCGGCGCGGGCTTGCGGCCCAACCTGCCAGACATGAAGATCAATGATCGAAGCATCTCCCGGTCGCTCAACCAGTTCACGAATCTCTTCAGCGACATGATCATCTGTCTGGTCGAGCAATACACCCGAAGTCACCCGCATCAACGACCAAGCCCAGCGTGCAATCACAACGGCACCCACAATCCCCATTGCAGGGTCGAGCCATACCCAACCAAGGTACCGACCAGCAAGAAGGGCTGCGATGGCCAGAACCGAAGTCAGTGCATCTGCAATGACGTGAACGTATGCAGAGCGCAAATTATTGTCGTGACCATGCGCATGGTGAGACTCATCGTGGCCGTGGTCATGCCCATGGTGATGATCATGACCGCCAGACAGCAAAAGCGCGCTCACCACATTCACTGCTAGTCCGACAATTGCGATTAGAGTCGCTGTCCCGAATTGCACTTGAGTCGGTTGAAAGAGACGAAACAGCGACTCTCCAGCAATTCCCAAGGAAACCAGTCCCAAAATCAGAGCAGAAGCGAAGCCACCCAAGTCTCCTACCTTGCCAGTTCCAAAACTGTAGCGAGCACTTGAGGCATGTCTTTTCGCGTACGCGTAAGCAGCTGCGGCTATGCCCAGCGCTCCTGCATGCGTTGCCATGTGAAAACCATCGGCAAGCAACGCCATTGAGCCAGTGAGATAACCTGCGGTGATTTCAGCAACCATCATTACGACGGTCAGGGCCACCACCCACAAGGTTCGCTTGGCGTTTTCTTCATGTGATTTCCCAAGGAACATATGGTCGTGTGAATAGTCGGTGCTCATCGAGGCAGATCCTATTTGGAATAGCGGCGAATGGCTTCGAGCAGCTCGTCGACACCTTTCGCTCTTTCGTCGTTGCTGAGTGTCGGATTCGCGACGTGTTCACGAGCGTGGTCTTCGATAATTTCATCCATCAGCCCATTGATAGCGCCACGGGCAGAAGCGACCAAAAGCAAGGTTTTCGAGCAGTCATCATCAGAGTCGAGTGCTCGCTCAATCGCCTGGATTTGCCCAGCGATTCGCTTTACGCGCTTAAGAAGATCGTCTTTGCTTGATCTGACATGACCCATACCATACCCCCCCTACCTATATTGAGAGTATGATCACACGTTCCAATTAGCCATACAACCCCAGGGATGCTCGCCGCCGCGTTGCAAACGCCTGGATATACCAACAGTTTTTTCAATCCAAAAAAAGGCGCCACTAGGGCGCCTAAGCCGTCTCCAAACCAAAGGAGAAACAAAGAGACGGGGTGTATCGGGGATACCGGACAGTTAATGCCGATGGCTAATGCCCGTTAGAGGAGTTGCAGTGGATATTCAACAATCAGTCGGACCTCGTCCAAATCAGATTCGAAATCGGTAGCTCGTGTTGTTGCTTGGCGAACACGTAAAGACATGTCCTTCAGTGAGCCGGACTGGATGACGTATTTGGCCTCTATGTCTCGCTCCCAACGCTTTTGGTCCTGCAATGGGGCACCGTCCGCTCCGCGACGCATGTACACGCTGTTCGCGTTGGAATAGTCCGCATCCCAACCCTTAGCGTAGCGGGTCATGAAGCTGAGACCGGGGATGCCGAAAGCCTGCATATCTAGATCGTAGCGCAGCTGCAAGGATTGCTCTTTCGGTGAGTTGAAATCGCTGTACTGAATGGAGTTATCCAAGAAAATCGAGTCTGATTGGCGTAGGTAGTCAAAGTCGTCGTTACCATTATTGCGCTGATACCCAACGGTCACGGTATGCGCTCCGAATTTGACCCCGGTCTTGCCGCTCCAGATGTTGTTATCGAAGCTTCCCAGAAGTTTTTTACCCTCATCAACCGCTCGGTAGTAATTAAAGCCACCGATTAGCGATACGCTGTCTGAGAGCGGATAGTTCAATGTGGTGCCTGCGTAATACTGGTTCCACACATCCTTGAATTGGCTGGTGTAAAGACTCACACCTACGTGCTCATTGACCGTGTAATCGCCCCCTAGATAAGCGATCCACGGAGCATCTACTGCACCGGCGTAGAAAGTCGAAAAGCCGTCACGCATGCCACTGGAATTGGGTTGGCTCATCGCATGCAGCCGACCCCCTTGAAGGGTCAGGTCTTTGATGCTGGTATTGGTGAACGTTGCGCCACGAAAACTCTCAGGGAGGAGTCGGGAATCCCCATAGGCCACGACAGGTGTCGATGGAAATACGTCCCCTACCTTGACGACTGTATCCAGGAAGCGCACTTTTGCGGCCCCGCCTACTTTTGAGTAGGAGTCTTCAGGTTGGCCTTTGCTATTGTGCGGCAAGACATCGACTGAGCTACGGGCTCCCGAGCGACCATCACCTGAATCGAGCTTGAGGCCTTCCATTGCAAACGCATCAATGCCGAAGCCTACCGTACCTTGAGTAAAGCCCGATTCGAATCGGCCAATGATGCCATGAGCCCATTCGGCTGAGTAACCATTGCCCGTGGGGCTTGACTGGCCCTTTCGATAATCACGATTGAGATAGAGATTCCGATTCAGAATACTAAAGGTGCTCCCCTCAATGAACCCTTCAGGTTTTTGCTCCACAGCTACTGCAACTTGCCCCATGCTCATGCCAAGGGCAATGAGAGAAAGACCATAAATGCTTTTATTGTTCATTTAACACTCCAGGCTTTAGCTTGGCAGAGTTTCTTTATGAAATATTTTTTATAATTATAAAAAGCCACCAGCACGTGAGGATTTCTCCTACGTGCCGGCAGACATAATTTCATACAATAGATAACTCCAGCGTGACCTGAAAATTACTTCTATGTCAGCGAACAGTAAGCAGGCTCAAAACATACCGAACAAACTGGCGCAGCTAGGGCCAACGCTAACTAGCTTCCGTGAGGGCAGTTAGTACCCATAACCTTGTATTCCAGGGTGTTGAGCTTGCCCGCCGAATCTTCATAGGTCATGCGCGAAGGAGCTACGCCACAGGTTTTATTGGCTTGAGTGGTACTGATTACCTTCTGGACATCGAGGTTCATTCCATATTCATAATGAACAACTTCAGGTGTCGTCTTTCCATTTTCTAAGGCGTACTGTTCCATCGCCTTCTGGTTCTCTTGCATCATTCGACCATAAACACGGTCACCACCTCCTTCAGCCATGGCCAAAGAAGACAAGGTCAAGATGGAAACGGCAAAAAAAGCTTTTAGTGATTTCATGATTTTCTCCTAGTGTTCACTTACTTCTGACTAGAGGATAACCAGTGATGCCTTTCAGAAAGCTGCCGCGAATATTACATATGCGTAAGGTGTCCCTCAGCACTGGTGAGCTCGACTATTAGAATTTTAACTTGTTGGCGAAGTAGGCTGAATATGTCAGATAAGCATTAAAGATCAACTCGAGTTTCTCACGAAATACCCAAGCTTTTTTTATTAAAGATACATCTCATCTATATTATGGACAGCTGCTTGGACTGCTCCATATGGATGAGTGGTTTGAGCGCAGTAAGATGAGACGAGGAACGTGTTACAAAAGCCTTATAGGCTGAGAATATTAGGGGCTACGTTGAGTACCGAAAACACCATCGCTAGGATAGCCTTTAACAGCCATAAGAAATCGTCCCAGTATTTTATCGCGGCTAGCAGCAAAGCACCGACGATTGGAAGCAGGGACAACCCCTTCAGCAACCGAAAGGTCCTGGTGAGGGTTCGGCCTTGCTTGTCGACTTGATCGATGGTGATCCTGAGCAGCCCCTGAAGTTTCGGGGGATATGTTTTTATCTTGTCCTTGAAATCATCGAAAATGACATTGAAGCTGTGCAGCAGGCGCTCCGTTTGCAGCATTTGATTGTGGAGGATCGCAAGTAGAACCACAGAAACAACTGCCAGCCCAAGGACAAGGATAAAACCTTCGAATTTTGAGGTTGTTTTCTCCAACACGACCAAACCCGCTAGCGATATCGGCAGGGCGAGCATCTTGCCGGCGATGTCGCCCAGCACCCCGCTAAGCTTGGTGCCATAGTCGATTTCAGCTTGGGCCACCTCGCGCCGGGCCCGCTCAAACGAGAAGCTATAGACGTAGGTTTGCAGATTCGCGCGGTATGTGGCGAGGACCTCCCGCCACTCCCGCACGATCACCAAGAACAGATTGGGCTCGCTCTCAAACTTCTCGATGACGCTAGCCACCGCCATCCGAATCATTAATTTTCGTTCGGAGAGGTGTGCCTTATTTTCGTTTTTTCGATTGAGTATTTCTTCCAACAAGCTCAGGTGATTGAGCTCATAGTCAAGAACCTTGATGTCAACCTGGGTAGGTAACAGAAAAGTTCTCGGAGGCTTAGCCCCATCGGGAGGCAAGGCAAAGAACAGATTAAAACCATCTTGGCTGCTGTCTTTGTCGACACCGATCGCTAGCAGTGCAAGCAGCTCGATCAGCCGGCAGACGCGCCTGAGCGCCTTAATCGTCGGAGGCTCGATGTCATCACTATCTGCCCAACAGAGCTCAACAATGTATACGTTGCTCGGGAATTGCCCCTTGCCCAATGAGCCATTGCGAGCGACAAACTCGCCTAAGTTCGCGTAGAACCGGCCAGACTCGTTCGATGGCAAGCGAAACTCAATATCGAGAGAGTCTGCTTCTTCAGAGCAATGCTCGAACTTGCCATAGGCTGCGGGCAGGCCATCGCACATTCGCAACGCACCGATAATGTCGGGCGTTGGCATCCCCTCATAGCGGATGACTCCGTCCTCAATGGTGGGCGCTCCAATGGCGCGGTAGAGAGCTACCACATTAGAAAACATTCTTAGCCGACCCTGGCCAGCAGTTCTTTCTCGATCACACCAACCAGTTCGGCAGTCAGATTGGACAGTGTCAACTTTTTCCGTCCCTCATCATAATAAACGTCTGCGGCCGGATCCTTACCTAACGCTCCACGCTCGAATTGCAACGACCAGTTAGCCGCGTCCCCCTTGATACGGGTCTTCTCTTTCAGCGATTTCGCATTGACCGTAAAGTCGTCTGGCACCTTATGTTTCTCGCTATTCAAATAGTCTTTCAGCCCAACAATTTCATCCACTAAGTCAGCGGGTACGTGTGCGACAGCGACGTGGCAGATAGCGTCCAAGCGCGCAGATTTGCCTGCGGCCAACTGCTCCTCCAGATACTTGATCACCGCCTCTTTGGCCTTGTAACCAAAGCCTTTTAACGTTTTGTTGTCGCGAAAAAACCGTGCAACGTTATCAATGGCATTTTTGGTAGCGCGTCCGGAAGCTACTCCTTTCGCGCATCCCAGTGCAGAGATGAAATAATCGGATGCCTGACTATCACGGCCCCGGCTGATGAAGCACAGGTAGGTTGAATCCACTTCATCCTCCGCGTCATCTTCATTCTGCTCAGGCGCAGCAGCGGCCGCAGCAGCCATAGCCTTTATGGCCACGAAGCTCGCTAAATTGATCCTGGCGGCCTGCTGAACCTTGTTGAGATCGACCTCTTGAATTTCCTTGGGCACATAGTTCTCGTCCAGCTGTATACCGCCGCGTTCCTTCATGCTGGCGACCAGGAAAAAGTCGGTTGCACCTGCGGTGTACTGAGCGCAAAGGATGTGTCCACCGGTCGATAAGACTTGATTACCGGCTTGCTCCACCAACTGGTCCATTGCCAAGTGGGTCAAGTCGATAAATCGCGCTTCATCATCTTGTACTTCTACGAACGCGGTGAAGCGCTCTGGAAACGGTCCCTGACGGTCATCATCGGCAAACTGGCCGTAGACCACGCTGTTGCCTTCTTTGCCGATGAGGCCGTGGATACCATTGACCAGAAAATGCAACGCGGGATTTTCAGTATCGAGCGCCACATCCTTCTTGACCACCTCGGAGATAAAACTGGTCTTGGCCAGCTTCTTGAAGCTGTGAATAATGGCAGTTTTCAGCGTAATCATAGGTCGAATTCCGTTCCGATAGTATCAATATGGAATCACTGAAAATAGCACCTTACCCAGCAAACTTCAGGGCTTATCTCGATATCAGATATCACCGAAGGGCTCCAATACCTACCGATCAGTAAGGCTGCACGAACCCAATAACTGTATATGTATACAGTATCATAATCTATGCCATTCATCAGCACGAGGAGCGGAGGGTTGAAGCGCGGATTGGCCGCCGCCAATAACCACGACATCAAATTTCGGATTATGACTCACCACCATCCCCCCCTACGTTTGCTGCGTATCGCTTACGTGGGATCAGACTTTACGGCCCAGATCATCAATTTTCACAACGACCTGTCCGTCCTCTTTGACGAAACTGCCGCGCTGCTCTTGTGGAAGCAGGTCGAGGACAGCCTCAGACGGACGACACAGGCGTGCCCCCAAGGGGGTCACGACGATGGGACGATTGATCAGGATGGGATGAGCCATCATGGCGTCAATGAGCTGGTCATCGGCAAGTGACGGATCGCCCAACCCAAGCTCTTCGTACGGCGTGCCTTTGATACGGAGGAGCGCCCGCACCTCTATACCCATATCCTTGATCAACCTGATTAGCGTTGGCCGATCAGGTGGGGTTTTCAGGTACTCAATTACCGTTGGCTCTTCACCGCTGTTGCGGATCAATGCCAAGGTATTGCGGGAAGTGCCACATTCCGGGTTGTGATAAATCGTGATCTGATTCATATCTGATGTCTCGCTGTTGAGAGGCTCAAATGGATCGCTGGTTGACGCGTTCGGATAGCTCCCCAGCGGACTCTTTACGCTCGGAGTAACGATCAACCAGGTAATCTTGGCGATCACGCAACAACAGCGTGAACTTCATCAGTTCTTCCATCACGTCGACCAGACGGTCGTAGTACGAGGACGGCTTCATCCGGCCCGTCTCATCGAATTCGGTGAAGGCCTTAGCTACTGAGGATTGGTTTGGGATGGTGAACATGCGCATCCAACGCCCCAGTACCCGCAGCTGATTAACTACGTTGAAGGACTGCGAGCCGCCGCAGACTTGCATCACCGCAAGGGTCTTTCCTTGCGTAGGTCGTACAGCACCTATCGCCAGCGGAACCCAGTCAATCTGAGCCTTGAAAACCGCACTCATGGAGCCGTGTCGCTCAGGAGAGCACCACATCTGGCCTTCCGACCATTGCATCAGTTTGCGCAGCTCCGCGACTTTGGGGTGGGTGTCGGGTGCATCATCCGGCAGCGGAAGGCCCGACGGATCGAATATCTTTGTTTCAGCGCCAAACTGCTCCAGAAGTCGAGCGGCCTCCTGGGTCACCAACCGGCTGAAGGATCGCTCTCGTGTCGACCCATACAGAAGAAGGATTCGAGGTTTATGGAGTGAGGACGTGCGAGGCGCCAGTTGCTCCAGGGTTGGAATGTCAAGCAGCTCGGCTTGGACATTCGGCAGCGTATCTTGCATACAAACTCCTAGGGATGCGCCAAGTAGGCACAACTTCCATTGCTCTTCAAAGCGAACCGATACGGTTCAGTTCAGCTTTGAGCTGATCAGGGCTCATGGTTTTCAACGGCAGCGCAAGAAACGCGCTCACGCGTTCGCGAATTTTGGCGAGAGTGGCGTCAAACGCTTTTGTGATCTCGATCTCCGACCCAGTGGCTTCCGACGGATCGGCCAAACCCCAATGGGCCTTCAAGGCTGGCCCGAAAAAGATGGGGCACGCTTCACCCGCTGCCCGGTCACATACGGTTACCACGATGTCTGGTGGAGAGCCTTCAAAAATATCCGAAGCTTTGCTGCTCAAGCCTGCCGTGGAAATGCCCGCAGCCTCCAGCGTTTGCAATGCCCTTTGGTTCACTCGACCGCTGGGAAAGCTTCCTGAGCTGACCGCCTCCACGCCCTCTGACGCCAGGTGGTTGAAAAGTGCCTCGGAGAGGATGCTACGGCAGCTGTTGTGGGTACACATGAACAAGACTTTCATCAGTAGATTCCTTGATTCAGAAGCTGAGGCGCAATGCCAGGGCGCAGAGGGTGGCGATAAGGATGGGCAAGGTCAGCACGATCCCGGTCTTGAAGTAGTAACCCCAGCTGATCGTGATGTCCTTTTTGGCCAGCACGTGCAGCCACAAGAGCGTGGCCAGGCTACCGATGGGAGTGATTTTCGGCCCCAGGTCGCAGCCAATGATGTTGGCGTACACCATTGCTTGAAGAACGACGCCATCGACTTCGGCAGCATGAATGGACAAGGCACCGATCAGGACAGTGGGCATGTTGTTCATGATTGAAGACAGAAAGGCTGTGAGCAGCCCCGTACCCAAGGACGCGCCCCAGACACCGTAGCCGGCAAATACATTCAGGATCTGGGCGATGTGGTTGGTCAAACCGGCGTTCTTGAGGCCGTAGACGACCAGATACATGCCCAGGGAAAAGATCACCACCTGCCATGGCGCGCCCTTGAGCACCTTGCCGGTGTCGATGGCGTGTCCACGGGCCGCGATGACGTAAAGAATGAATGCGCAGGCAGCCGCAATGGCACTGATCGGCACGCCCAGAGGCTCGACGACAAAGAAACCGACCAGCAGCAGAGCTAGAACCCACCAGCCTGCTATGAAAGTCGGACGATCACGTATCGCCTCTTTAGGATGATGCAACTGAGCAAGTTCGTAAGTCTTGGGCAATTCCTTGCGGAAGAACCACATCAGCATCACCAGCGTAGCCGCAACGCTGACCAGATTCACCGGCACCATGACGGATGCGTATTCGCTGAACCCAATCTTGAAATAATCCGCAGAGACAATGTTGACCAGATTCGAAACTACCAGAGGCAAACTCGCGGTATCAGCGATAAAACCGGCCGCCATGACGAATGCGAGGGTGGCAGCGGGCGAAAAGCGCAATGCAAATAGCATTGCGATCACGATGGGCGTGAGAATCAATGCCGCACCATCATTAGCAAATAATGCTGATACCGCAGCACCCAGTAGGATGATGAAAGCAAATAGCTTACGAGTGCTGCCTCCGCCCCAGCGTGCGACATGCAATGCTGCCCATTCGAAAAAGCCGGCTTCATCGAGCAGAAGACTGATGATAATCACCGCGATGAACGTTGCAGTGGCATTCCAAACGATGTGCCACACCTCGGGGATATCCGCAAGAGTGACCACTCCAGTCAAGAGCGCGAGTACAGCGCCAAAGGTTGCACTCCAGCCAACACCCAGCCCTTTGGGCTGCCAGATCACCAGGACGATGGTGGCAATAAAGATCAGTACGGCAATCAACATTTCAATCACTCGATTTGGAAGCAGATCAGCCACATACGAGCTGGTTGATAGGACGAGCATTCATGTCGCTTAGTCGTTTGGCTTCGGTATCTAGCCAATCCTGATTCGCATCCACGACGTCCTTCAGAATTGCACTCACCCAACTAGGAAGGCCGGGATTCAGGCGGTAGTAAACCCACTGGCCTTGACGACGATCCATCAGCAGTCCCGCTGAACGAAGCAGCGCCAAGTGGCGAGAAATCTTGGGCTGGCTCTGGTCGAGCGCAGCGGTAAGCTCGCATACGCACAGCTCTCCTTCGCTCACGATGAGCAGTGTGATTTTGGTTCGAGTGTCATCTGCCAAGCACTTGAATAGTGCCGTGGGATTCATAGGCTCTGTCATAGATCCTCCAAGTGTTTTGTCTTGACCAAGACGAAGAGCTTAATGCGCTCATGGATGTCATGAAGTGTGTGGCGAAACGCGTCGGGATGATCGCTGGTGACCGGATCTGCGAAATCCCAAGTGATGACTTCGCCAGCGGCGGGCATCCATGCACATTCCCGTGCGGACTTGTCACACAGCGTGATGACGTAATCGAATTTTTCGTCGCGAAGCTCATCAATGGATTTGCTATGCAGTCCGGATGCATCTACGTCGACATTGGCCAGAGCAGCGACAGTACGCGGGTCGACGCTGGTTGGCTCCAAGCCCGCACTGTAAGCGGCAAAACGCGGATCTGTGTGCCGAAGCAATGCTTCTGCTAAATGGGAGCGGGCAGAGTTGGCAACGCAGATGAAAAGCACTTTGATTGGGGCAGACATGGCAATCTCGACACATACGTTGAATCGAATATATGATTTATCGCATATTCGGTAAAGCGTATATTTTTGCGTCGCCGGTCACCAGCGTGTAAGGGCAGCGCTCGTCAGATCGTCGGACGACTTTTCGTCGGAAGACGAGCTGATCACAACGCAAATCAGCTGTAACCAGTACAGCAAGTTCAACAGCAGCATTGGGCCGAATTTTTCCAACACTAAGAGGTGCCAGGATTGGGCCACAAAGCTCACTTGCTGAATTCTTTTTTGGCTGTTGGGCACAACATGCTAGTGCGACAGATTTCCTGTCATCAGCCAGCGGAGGCTTGTTGACGATCTGCATCCCCCAGATTATTGTTGCGGCTAACAACGAATTTGTGACGATTATGCCGAAGCGGAAAAAAGACCAGTTGTCCCAGGATGCCGAGGATCTGTACGAGGCGTTGAATCAGCTCGTCCGTGTCTACCAGTTTCGAGATAGAGATCGGATTTGCTGCTACGACGTTTCAGTCACCCAGTGCTACGCGGTCGAAACGCTGGTCAAGAAAGGAGCCATGCGGCTTCAGGTCTTGGCTGAAAAGATGTTTTTAGACAAAAGCACGGCAAGCCGCGTAATCGATGCGCTCGAACGCAAGGGGTATGTGTCACGCGCTGAGGATAACGAAGACCGCCGTGCCGTGAAGATCCAGGCCACGGACGCGGGCAGGGAACTCTACGAAAAAATCAGGGGCGATCTCATTGCCGAAGAGATAACAATGATCGAGAACCTTTCAGCCGAAGCCAGGCAAGGAGCATTAACCTTGCTCAGGCAGATTACACGAGCTACCGAAAAACGCTGCGGCCTCACAAATGAGCGTGGCTCAGATCCAACGCAAGCCTATTGAATCTCCATTTTTTGATTCAAATGTTGTTACTACCAACATAATGGAACCCGATCATGCGTATCCGTCCTGCTGAGCCAGTTGATGCAACCTCGATAGCCACTATTTATAACCAAGGGATTGCGGAACGAAGTTCCACGTTCGAGACCACTCCGCGTAACCCTGATGACATGCTAGAGCGACTTGAGGCTCATGATCGTTATCCCGTTCTGGTGATGCTTGATGAGCACGATAAGGTCATCGGATGGGCGAGCCTTAGTGACTACCGCAATCGCGCGTGCTATGACGGCATCGCTGACTTTTCGATTTACATGAGCCGTGAGGTGCGAGGCCAGGGGCTGGGTAAGAATCTCCTTCAGGCGCTGCTTAAAGAGGCAGAAGCTCGTGGATTTTGGAAAGTCCTTTCTCGCGTGTTCACATCTAACCGCGCCAGTCTCGCCCTGTGCGAAGCTTGCGGATTCCGCCAAGTCGGGGTTTACGAGAAACATGCATGCCTTGACGGTCGTTGGATCGACTGCGCAATTGTCGAGCGACTCATTCCTACGAATCAAATGCCGTGGCTAACACCAATGGCTGCAACCAAGACTGAATCAAATGGATTAAGCGGCTGTTAGGGTTCTCTATCACACTTAAAATCTTGTCAGTCAGGCTACGTACAGCGAAACAATCAATCACGGCCTAACTGGTCAAGTCGAATGCAAATAGGTGGTCAAGCCTATGTAATTACGCAGCCCACTGGAGTGGATTGCGCTAGCGACGTAATTCCCCTGCTCATGCTTGAATCGACGTTGAGATAGATACCGATGTCTGCGGACATTGAATACGCGAAATCGACGTATGCGGCATAAATCCCGTATATGCGTAAACCGCTGCTATCGGTGCACATCCAATGCCCGATCAATACGCAATAGGCGTCGGTATTAACAATGACATCCAACGCCCAGCAATAAGCCACAGAAATCACCGGATCCAGAGCAACTGCGCCACGCCATAAAAATATCTACTGGGGCTTTGAATTGGACGCGATCATCTCCATGTATGCATTGCCACCCATGGGAATATCATAACCTGGTGGCCCTTCCCATTGCCGCGAGACGCCGGTATTTCTAAGCATAACCTCAACCTTAATGCCGTCCTTAACCATGCTGTCTAAATTCCACTCGAAGTGATTTATGAGAGCCTGGCAGGCCACATGAGGTACTGTTGTCAATAATCTCAAGCTGGAGTTGTTTGGCGGTAACTTAAGCCTCGCGATCTCCGACATCGTCCATATAAATCTCCGCAACCTAAAATGCCAAAGAGACTCAAATTGAAGTTCAAGTTGAGCTGACAACAACGGGAAAGACTTACGAGTCGCACGCTGCCTACTTACTTTTCGCGGCAAAAGTGCAAGCATGTTACTGATATTTACTCGCACCTGTTTTTGGGTGATGCGGTACAAGTTCTCAACGCCCTCTATAAGAATAGTTGCGTATTTTTCGTCCTCATCGTTCACCGCCGGCTCGGCACTACTCTTCTGCATTACGTTCCCTGTAATTTTACTCAACAACCAGTCCTTATCGTTTTCGTTGAGCCAACGGGTTACTTGATAAGCACTTACCCAAAGATAGTCCATACCAATGCCTGGCTTCACTTCAAGTAGCATTGAGATTTTTTCTCGATAAGCCTTTTTCTTATGTTCTGGCAAAGTTTTCTCTTTAAGACGGACCGTCGGGTTTGCCGAGCTAGCAAGTAGAGACTCTTCTGCCAAGCATTTCTCAAACTTTTCTGCACATCCAAAAAGATGGAGAGATATTAAAAGATGCCTTGCCAACGGCATATCAATTTGACCTCTTGTTGTCGATAGCCTAATCCATTGACTTCGAATTCCAGCTGCGTATGCCAAATCAATTTTTGAAATAATTTTATCGCTGAACTTATCACGAATACTGCTAAATAATTTAGCTGTGCCAATTAGGTTCCCATGAACAAACCCTTGCTTCTTTGCTTGACGCCGATAACAAGCAGCCAAAACCGTATAATCTATCGATGGCAGATTGCGTTGCAGAATATCATTTACAAAAACTGCAAACTCGCGCTCTTCATTTGAGGCGAGTGAGCGGTTCGCAGGTTTAACAGCGTTCCACCCGCAAGCACAATCATCGGTCAACCCCGGTAACAATCGGTTTTTACGATAAAAAGGATGAGAGCAATTAGGGCAAGATTGAAGAAGTTCTTCACCATGTCGCCAGCACGCTGTAACGCCCGGTACATGATGAGCTCGGTGCCAATATGCGTAGCCACACTCTATGAGGTCGGCCTGCACACAGGCCAAGCAAATTTTAGCTCTGCTATTCCTCGTACCTTCTCTCCTAGGCACTCGAGCGACATCAGATAAAACCTTGTCAAACTCCTTAGAGGGTTCTTTTGATAATCCTATAAAAGGTTTGTAGGCTGGGAACGTAGTGTTAATCTCAAGCAACTCAGCCAAGTTGCTTTCTTTAACTCCCGGCAATCGAGAAGCAAGGTTTTCTAATTGCTTCGGTATGATAGATAGCTGAAATGGCGCAACGCCAAAAAGATCACGAAAGGTTTCTGCCTCGGTTTTGTTTCCGGACAAAAAATGGTATCTCGTAATACGAGATAATAGTGTCTCGTCTGGCATAGACATTGGGAAAAACAGAATACTGGACATGAGTAGCCGACTTTCTAACGTGGGTTCTGGTAGGACGCGAGTCCTGTGGATGGTGTTCTTTTATCACATATCACCGTGTACCCGGGTAAGGATTTTTAAAAATGAACGCCATACAGTAGCGAACAGCCAGCAATTATTTTATTAGAAAACAGCAGTTTTTACGCCAGAGTCAAAATACAATACACCACACATATAAATACTTTCACTGCACGCCTCGTCAAAATTCACACATCGAATCCACGCACAGCTCATATATATAGAGGCTTGTGCCGACGGCGTTACAGAGCAATATTCATACGCGGATCAGGGTGCATTCACTCATATTTGGAGTTTTCTGAGACACGCTGTTCGATACAGCGCTGATTGAGTGATTGGCTTGCCGTCAAGTTTTAGCTTCCGCTCGGCCCAGCTCAGGCGCCGCCGATGAAATGCATCAAGGGTTTCGCATTCGGCTGCCAGTGCAGCCGCACAGTGCGGCAGCTTGTTGAGCTGCTTTTCAAACCTAGATAACACATGAAGCTCTCTGCCTATTTTTGTCCGTGAGATGCGGACAGGTTTACCTGGAAGCGCTCGTAACATTTCAGCGCATTGAACCACTTCGTTGGCAAGGTCGAGGTCTTTGAATCTTTCTGCCTGCTGTCCGCGCGGTCTGTGGGCTTTACCTGGCTCTTGTGTCAGCTCGGACAGCCATTGCCGATCGTTTCGATGAAGCCACACATAATCTCGACACTCATGAGCTAGGCGAGCTCTGTATTCCCCGTCAAATCGGTTCCTCCTATCAACCAGAAGTTTCGAAAGCCTCGCCTCTTTCCATAGGTCAGGTCCATTCGAAATCGCGCGTATCATTCGATAGACGCATGTAACCGAGCTCCTTGTTTCTGACGCTATGGTTTTAGCGTTAGCCCCCGAGAGCGCCAGCGTCCAGATCGTTTCAGATGCCTCACTCATATACTCATTGGTGCTTGAGCGATTGGTTGGAGATCTGTTGGCAGCTCGTCCACAGGGAGTTTCGGTATTGGCAGTTCGACTAAGCGACTCGGTAATAGGACCGTTTGGCCGCAGTATCCTTTCCATGTCGACCTTGAGCGCACAGGCCAGCAGGATGAATTTCAGTGGATGATGGGTGCCCCTCGGCTTACGTAAAAGCTTCACAATCCAGGCCGCCGGTATATCCGCAGACGACTTGCTCAGTATCGAGTACTCCCCTGAGGAGGGGAGCCCCTCAAAGAATGCAGACATGTGTCGCGCCAAAATGCCTAAGTGCAGCCGACCAGTATCGGAAGCCATTTTCAAGGCAATAGCGCTATCCAGAAACACCGAGCGAATCGCATCAGGACATAATGGCGGAACATCGGTCTCAAGCACCTGCATCGAACGCTGCGCTATTTCGTGCAGAGCACTTTGTAGATTTTGAGGGATCTCTAGCGAAATGGAGTGAGACTGAACGTCCTCATCGTCCGGTAAATGCATTCTTCGAGAGTTTCTGCTCAACCAGCGGTAATCAAGGAGCCTCAACGGAGTTCCATGGTGGGGACAGATCAAAACGCCTGGAAGCTGATGCACACGGTGCCAGTACGCTGCTCCCACACAGGCCATGTCCTGTTCGACACAGTCGAAGCAAAATCGCACTCTCGAAGCAAACTGGAGTCGGCTCGCGATTAACCCCAACCTTAGCATCAACCCCTTGCCGTTTCCCGCCATCAAGATATTGGCGTCGCCCACCTGTTGCGGGGTCAAAAAAGGTTCGTAGTAGGGCAGTTGCGTATGGCGCTTTATAACAGCGGCTAGCGATAAGCCTGTATCACACGGCAGCGCCTCGACAAGCTCAGCTAGTCGACATGGAAAAGCAACGTTCTGCGAAAAGCATTTCGCGGACTGCGCTCCATCGAAAACTGCTGCGCAACTACGTACGCCACAGAGCCGGGCGTATCTTGAGAGAACGCTGTGAAGCGTCTCATCGTGGAAAACGGCCGGAAAGAAATGGAATTTGAGCCCCATTTCGTCACCCTTAATTCACCCCTTCCGATACAACGGAGAAAACTCAAAGAGATCACTGCTTATCCAACCGGCGCTCTTCAACGCCTCAATGGAGTCTTCACTTTCACTTAGCGCCTGTGCCTCTGAGGTCTCAACCGCCACCGCCGCAGGTGACTGCGATTTGACTTGGTTAACGGCCGCCACATTAGGTTTGGTAGCATTATTGTCGCTGCGACTGATGACACTGCGCAGCAATGCCAGTCGCTCCGGCCGAGCCACACCATCGAACGCCATCATGTCGCTTAGTTGGTCTTCAATCGGAAGCAAATCATCGAACTGCCGCATCCGTTTCGGATCTCGGCTTCGCAGAGCGGACAAAGCTGGCTTCAATATCTGCATCTTGGTGTTGCTCACCAACGCAATTGTCTCGGCGGTAACGCATTCCGAACCACTCTGGATCGCGTACCTTTGACTGAGCACCAAAAGCTTCACCAAAAAGTCGGTGACCCCTTGTGTATGCTCATACAGCGCATCAAACACATCCTCTGTCAGTTCGACCGGCTGCTGGTACCACTGATAGCTCCAGAGGTTTTCAACAAGCATGCGCCACTCGTCATCGTCCTTCTCAAAACGTTTAAATTCGAGTACCCCGACGCCGCAGCAACGCCTTGCGTTGCGCATGACGTCCGAAAATAGGCTGATCATCGAATTTGTCCCGATGAACACCACGGGAATGCCGATGTTGTTCACTAGATGGAGGAAGAAATTGAGCATGTTGTCCTTGCCCCCAGTTTTTGCAAGGTGCAGGTTCTGAAGTTCGTCGATCAGCAAAGCTCCGATGAAAAATGTACTCGCAACCTGTTCCATTTGTTGCAACGAGTCATTGATGTTCCGAGCCCTATACCGCTTGTAGTAATCCTCATCACCTAAAGCTCGCCCGACCGCATAGAAAAATTGCTGACAGAAGCCTGCCAGCGAACCATCTCGGGGGCAGTCAAGCTTGAGCCAGGTGATCTGGGTATGAACGAACTGCTTTCCTTCATAACGCTCGTGGCGAATCGTTTGAGGGTAGAGACTCAAAATGGCTTCGAGTGCGGTGGACTTTCCAATGCCACTAAGGCCAACCAGACTGAACGTTTCGGCAGTGGACTTGAATCCATCGTGGTAGCGCTGTGCGCCCGAAAGTGAGTGAAGATGTCTGACAGTGTCTGGAGAGGTCGGGTTGCGTCCGACGTACCCACGTCGTACCAGCAATGAAAATACGGACTCCAGATCCATGTGGACCAACAAAGGCTGGACCACCGTTCTCAAGCGGTCGATGCAGTGAACCCGAGTCGATCGGTCGAGGGTCAGCTCTTCTGGATCAACAGGACGGGGGAAGTTCGAGATTAGTTGCATTGCCACCTCTTCTGAGAAGATCGGTGGCAGCGCTTCGATGAGTGGATTTCCCGCGTAGTCCGCTATCGCCTGCTTCGTGTAGCTTGCGAAAACTTGGGCGCCTTTCATGAGTTTTGTCCTGGGCGGAGGCGTTTGAGCATATCGATAACCTGAGCGCTGCGAGGGCCGGCAAAGTTTTCTGAGCGATCTTGGGAGATCTCTGTCTTGAGCACAGGCGATTCAATCCTCACACCCTCTGGCACATGGGCGGTCTCACGCTCCTTGAGGCGCTCAACGGCGCGATTCTCACGAATATTTCCAATCATCTCAGCTTTGGTCGCAGGCGCTGGCTCATCATTTCGCTCAGCGATCGCACCGCTGACGACTTTATTAACTTCCTCCAGCAACGAAATCCGACTCTCCAGCTCAGCACGTTTATGAGTCGGTGGAGTCTGGCGGTAAGCTTCGAGCAGATCGAAAATCTCATCGGATCGATAACCAGCATACTTGCTATCAGACTTACGCAAATCGCAACGGATGAACTGTTTGTTGTCTCCCCGAATCCAAATATGTGCTGAGGAATTTGGGTCATACCAACACTCTATCGACCAAACCCCGCGGCTACGGGCCTTCGCAAACCAGTTGTTCTCGATCGCTACATCACAGACATAGTGCATCCCTCGGAATAGCACACCACCCTTTTGCACCGTCGCTTGCTCACGCGGAAGCAAATGGAGATAGACCATCTCGTCGGGATGATTGTTTGGTTCGACATGACCATTTTCTAATGCCCAAGTCCAGATACCTGACGGCGTCGGATCGACACCGTCGTTCATCATCTCTTGAGTGAGCCTGTCGGGCTGCCTGTTGAAGCGGTTATAGTGAAGGACACACTGGATGATAATCTTGGTGAACTCTTTAATGCTCAGCGTTGCATCGAGTCGGTAATCTCGCTCGCCACGTTCCTTCTCCCTAGCAGCTACACCACCAGGAAGCCACCTGATGCCTGTCAGGTTGTTCAGGATACCGAACCGGCTCTCAACCATCGACTTCCAGTCAGGGCGGTAAGGCGGAGCGATTCCCAGCTCGATATTCAGGCCAGTGGCAAGACCCTCAGCTGCTTTCCCCAACATCTCGCCTCGATCAGCGTAGATGTGATGTGGGAGGTGATGACAGGCCCATTCCTCTGAATCGATTGTGACCCCATTGGTAGCGCAAAACTCAACCTTCGAAGTGAAAGCGTTGAAAAGCGCTTGCCTGGCTCCGTTCCAACTCGGGCCCTCTAATCCGATATAGAGACCGACGATCATGCCGGAAAAGCTATCAATGACGACGTACACAACCGGCCGTCCAATGAGCATTCGCCTGGAGTATCCGTTCACGAGATAAATGTCCGCAATGGTGGCATCGATCTCAAACTGATGGCAGGGGCCACGAAGCCAGTCACGGACGGTTCCAGAAAGGGGGCGGCAATCTTTTAGCCACTTACGCATTCCCTTACGGCCACGTTCAGTTTCAACCTCGTCGAAATATTGCTTTCCCCAATAATCGAACTGTCTAAAGGAAGGAATTTCCGATTCGGGTAGCAAACGACCGCCTGATTCTGGATTTTTCGACAGGTCTTTCGCGGTATAGAACCTCCTGAGCATCTCAACATAGGCGTTGGTTATCGTAGAAGTCTTATCCCCGACAAATAACGAGTAGCCGATACGGATACAGCGCTTATCCACTGCATCGATAACCTTGGTCGGTGAAACGGCAATACCTTGATACCTTGGCTTCCTACCCGGGGGCTTTGCGGGATCATACTTGCGCTCAGGAACTCCGACGCCCGCATAGTTTTTCAAGAGCGCATTTCGAACTTGGCCGTTGATCCAGTAACGGTACAGAAGCCGATAGATGCTCTTGCGCTGTATACCGAGCTCAACAGCTCTAGCGCCGACCATTTGACCCATCTCACCAGGAGCGAATATCTGACCTGGATAACCTGAGTCGATCAGGGGTGCGATGATGTTCCACTTTTCATCCCTTTCCCGCTTCTTTTTCTCATCCAAGTCATCCTCTAACACTAAGAGAAACTCAGGCGTAACGACCTTGGCTAGCTTCGTATCACCTGCAATGACGGATCCGCGAAGCTCCTCCAGGCCCTAAACCAATCGGTTGGCGGGGCGGATCCGTTAATTGGATCAAAACGACCGCATCGTATCGCTCATTGAGGTACAAGACCCTAACGAAGCCCGGCACGACGGAAAACTCAGTAAGCGGTTCGAAACAATCATTGACTTGGACTTTCATGATAGGCCCTCCGCCGTCAGTGAAATTTTCATTGGTTTCTCAATGATTTCAAATGTTGGTAGTGGTGCAGTCATTTGAATGGGAGTACCAACCAAATCTACCTTGATCGACTTAGCCCATATCAGGTGATGATATAAAGCCCGAGAGTCTTGATAGGAGATAAATAAACGTGCGGCAATCTTTCGCAGAGATTCAGCAGTACTCCACGGGTAGGGACGACAGCTCGCTAAGTGCCCCAGAAAATCTGTGTGTAATGATGGCTCTGCCAAGGCGCGCGGCAGTTGAGCGAACTTCCTGAGTAAGCCTAAATTTTTGATCAAATCGGGGCTGAACATTTCTTCGGTGACAATGGCCCAATCAACGTGTTGGCCAGTCCAGAAACGCTTTTCGATCTCAAATTTTTCCAACGTCCTCCTGGCTTTTTTGCCTTCGAGGTCACTGCGGTATTTGATTGTTCTGGCTACGGATTTAAAGCTGCCATCGGGCTTTTTTATCGTTAATAAAAAATCCGTGGTCATAACGTAAGGAAGCACTGTCTTCGGATACTTCGGGTATCGCACTCCCATAGAGCTCGCGATTGCTTGAGCACTTTCTCGCGGTAGCAGTGGATACTGTTCGCGTATATCCACAACATTTTCCGAAAATTCACATACCAAAAAATAAGCGCGTTCGAGGTCAGAAAAGAGGTGGTGGAGACGATCGATCTTCACACCTTGGATCTTGTGGGAGCGTCCTCTGGAAGGCACGTCTTGGACGCGCAGCCACGGCAGATAACTGGCACCAGCTCCGCTACCGAATCCATTCGAAATATGCCGCTGAATATCTGTCTCAGACGAAAACCTACGACCGCGCAATGCTACCTCCTTCGTCCGCCGGGACCGCCTCTCCTCGCCCTGAAAAATAGTTATAGGAAAAAATCGCCCACCCCCTGTTCATGGTACAGCCCTCTTTAGCCT
Organism: Pseudomonas azotoformans; assembly: GCF_001579805.1. Classification (NCBI taxonomy): domain Bacteria; kingdom Pseudomonadati; phylum Pseudomonadota; class Gammaproteobacteria; order Pseudomonadales; family Pseudomonadaceae; genus Pseudomonas; species Pseudomonas azotoformans. The sequence goes on from NZ_CP014546.1 coordinate 1,492,418, forward strand.
ACTCCCGGAGCGTGGCGAAGCGGAGAATCTAGACCGATGGCTCAGCCAAAAAATGGAAACCCCCGTAAATACGGGGGTTTCGGCCTTGTGTCAATCTATGTTACGGCGTGTCAATCTTTATTGTTAAGTGTCAATCTTTATTGTTAGAAGCCAGCGGGCCTCCAGGATGTGGCGGATTACTCCACGGTCACCGACTTCGCCAGGTTGCGCGGCTGGTCGACGTCGGTGCCTTTCAACACAGCGACGTAGTACGACAGCAGCTGCAGTGGAATGGTGTAGAGGATCGGCGACAGGGTGTCGTTGATGTGCGGCATGTTGATGACGTGGGTGCCTTCGCCGTTGGTCATGCCGGCTTTCTCGTCGGCAAACACCACTAGTTGGCCGCCACGGGCGCGGACTTCCTGCAGGTTGGACTTGAGCTTTTCCAGCAGTTCGTTGTTCGGCGCCACGGTGACCACCGGCATGTCGTCATCCACCAGGGCCAATGGGCCGTGCTTGAGCTCGCCGGCCGGGTAGGCTTCGGCGTGGATGTAGGAGATTTCCTTGAGCTTGAGCGAACCTTCCATCGCCACCGGGTATTGCGCGCCACGGCCGAGGAACAGGGTGTGGTTCTTGTCGGCGAACAGTTCGGCGACTTTTTCCACGGTGCTGTCCATGGCCAGGGCTTCGCCGAGGCGGGTTGGCAGGCGGCGCAATTCTTCGACCAGGGTGGCTTCGACGCCTTCGGCCAGGGTGCCGCGCACTTGACCCAGGGACAGGGTCAGCAGCAACAGACCCACCAGCTGGGTGGTGAAGGCTTTGGTGGACGCCACGCCGATTTCACGACCGGCCTGGGTCAACAGGGTCAGATCGGATTCACGCACCAGGGAGCTGATGCTGACGTTGCAGATCGCCAGGCTGGCCAGGAAGCCCAGTTCCTTGGCGTTGCGCAAGGCGGCCAGGGTGTCGGCGGTTTCGCCGGACTGGGAGATGGTCACGAACAGGGTGTCGGGCTGTACCACCACCTTGCGGTAGCGGAATTCGCTGGCGACTTCGACCTGGCACGGGATGCCGGCCAGTTCTTCCAGCCAGTAACGCGCAACCATGCCGGCGTGGTAGCTGGTGCCGCAGGCGACAATCTGCACGTTGCGCACTTTGGCGAACAGCTCGGCGGCCTGTGGGCCGAAGGCGTTGACCAGCACTTGGTTCTGGCTCAGGCGACCTTCCAGCGTGCGTTGCACCACAGCCGGTTGCTCGTGGATTTCCTTGAGCATGAAGTGGCGGTATTCACCTTTGTCGGCGGCTTCGGCGCCGTCGCGGTATTGCACGGCTTCGCGCTCGACGGACTGACCGTTAACGTCCCAGATCGCCACGCTTTCACGACGGATGTCAGCAATATCGCCTTCTTCCAGGTACATGAAGCGGTCGGTGACCTGGCGCAGGGCCAGTTGGTCGGAGGCGAGGAAGTTTTCGCCCAGGCCCAGGCCGATCACCAGCGGGCTGCCACTGCGAGCCGCGACGACGCGGTCCGGTTGGCTGGCACTGACCACGGCCAAGCCGTAGGCGCCGTGCAGTTCCTTGACCGTGGCCTTGAGCGCGACGGTCAGGTCGCCCAGGTCCTTGAGCTTGTGATTGAGCAGGTGGGCGATGACTTCGGTGTCGGTGTCCGAAGTGAACACGTAGCCCAGGCCCTTGAGTTGCTCGCGCAGCACTTCGTGGTTTTCGATGATGCCGTTGTGCACCACGGCCAGGTCGCCGGAAAAGTGCGGGTGGGCGTTGCGTTCGCACGGCGCACCGTGAGTCGCCCAACGGGTGTGGGCGATACCCAGACGACCAACCAGCGGCTCGCCGGCCAGGGCCTGCTCCAACTCGCTGACCTTGCCCGGACGGCGCATGCGCTCCAGCTTGCCGGCGTTGGTGAAGACCGCCACACCGGCGCTGTCGTAGCCGCGGTATTCCAGGCGCTTGAGGCCTTCGAGCAGGATCGGGGTGATGTTGCGTTCAGCGACTGCGCCTACGATGCCACACATGGTGTTTCTCCTAGATGATTGCCGCGCATATCAGCGTAATGCCGCGGGCTTGGATCTGGTCGCGGGCCTCAAGCGGCAGGCGATCATCGGTGATAAGGGTATGGACGCTGCTCCAGGGCAGTTCCAGGTTGGGAATCTTGCGGCCGATCTTGTCGGATTCGACCATGACCACCACTTCACGGGCGACCTCGGCCATGACGCGGCTCAGGCCCAGCAACTCGTTGAAGGTGGTGGTGCCGCGCTCCAAGTCGATGCCGTCGGCACCGATGAACAGTTGATCGAAGTCGTAAGAGCGCAGCACTTGCTCGGCGACCTGCCCCTGGAACGAGTCCGAATGCGGGTCCCAGGTGCCACCGGTCATCAACAGCACCGGCTCATGTTCCAGTTCGCTCAAGGCGCTGGCCACGTGCAGGGAGTTGGTCATCACCACCAGGCCTGGCTGGTGGCCCAGTTCGGGGATCATGGCGGCGGTGGTGCTGCCGCTGTCGATGATGATGCGGGCGTGTTCACGCAGGCGCATCACGGCGGCACGGGCGATGGCGCGCTTGTACACCGAGATGGGCTGGGCAGCGTCGCCCACCAACTCCTGGGGCATGGTGATTGCGCCCCCGTAGCGACGCAGCAGCAGGCCGTTGCTTTCGAGGGCGGCCAGGTCCTTACGGATCGTAACTTCCGAGGTTTCGAAACGCTTGGCCAATTCATCCACGCTGACTTCGCCCTGTTCATTGAGCAAGGTCAGGATGTTGTGGCGTCGTTGGGGCGTATTTCGTTTCGACATTTTGGCTTTAAGTTTCGTTTCGAAAGATAACGAAGGCAATCAAAACCTATTCCGAGAAAATCGTCAACCGGCAGGTATAAAAAAACCTGTGGGTGATTAGCCAACAGGTTTCAGTGAATGTGGATAACTCAGCTCTTTTTGATTTTGACCGGGCGCTTCCAGCCGTCGATGTTGCGTTGGCGGGCGCGGGCTACCGCCAGTTGAGACTTATCCACATCCTGGTTGATGGTCGAACCCGCCGCCGTGTTCGAGCCATCTCCGATGGAAACGGGGGCGATCAGCGAATTGTTGGAGCCGATAAATACGTCTTCACCAATGGTGGTCTGGTATTTGTTCGCGCCGTCGTAATTACAGGTAATGGCACCCGCGCCAATATTGCTGCGAGCCCCAATCACCGCATCACCGAGGTAGGCCAAGTGGCCAGCCTTCGCATCGTCACCCATTTTGGCGTTTTTCAGCTCGACGAAATTGCCCACGTGCGCCCTGGCGCCCATCACGGTTCCGGGGCGCAGTCGCGCAAACGGACCCGCATCGCTGCCCTCACCCATCACCGCGCCGTCCAGATGACTGTTGGCCTTGACCACCACGCCTTTGCGCAGGGTGCTGTCCTTGATCACACAGTTCGGGCCAATTACCACGTCGTCTTCGATGATCACGCGACCTTCGAGGATCACGTTGATGTCGATCAGCACATCGCGGCCAACAGTCACTTCACCCCGTACATCGAAGCGTGCCGGGTCACGCAAGGTCACGCCTTGGGCCATCAGGCGACGGCCTTCGCGCAATTGGTAGTGACGCTCCAGTTCAGCGAGTTGCTTGCGGTCGTTGGCGCCCTGCACTTCCATCGGGTCGTGGGGCTGCTCGGTGGCAACCAACAGGCCATCACTGACCGCCATCTCGATGACGTCGGTGAGGTAGTACTCGCCCTGGGCGTTGTTGTTGGACAGACGGCTCATCCAATCGCCGAGCTTATCGGCGGGGACCGCCAGGATCCCGGTGTTGCCCTCGGTAATAGCGCGTTGGGCTTCGCTGGCATCTTTGTGCTCAACGATAGCGGCAACCTTGCCATCGGCGTTACGCACGATGCGCCCGTAACCAGTAGGATCATCCAGTTCAACCGTCAGCAGGCCCATCTGCCCAGGCACGACGTGCTTGAGCAGGCGTTGCAGGGTTTCGACTTCGATCAGCGGCACGTCACCGTAGAGGATCAGCACGGTGTCGGCGCTGATGAAGGGTACGGCTTGGGCGGTGGCGTGGCCGGTGCCCAGTTGTTTGTCTTGCAATACGAAATTCAGATCGTCCGCGGCGAGGCGCTCACGTACCACATCGGCACCATGGCCGATCACCACGTGAATGCGCTGTGGATCGAGTTGCCGAGCGCTGTGGATAACATGGCCCAGCATGGAATTGCCGGCAACCGGGTGCAGCACCTTGGGCAGGGCTGAACGCATGCGGGTGCCCTGGCCTGCGGCGAGAATGACGATTTCAAGAGACATGAGTGGCTACCAATCCTGGGCGGTCCGACTTCAGACCAGAGAAGTGTTTTGCTGAAAAAGAAAAAGGGTAGCCGAGGCTACCCTTTTTAATCAATCGCGCATGAAGCATGACGGCGTGGCCGATTACTTCTTGCGGATCTGCTGGAGCGTGCGCAGCTGAGCTGCAGCCTCGGCCAGACGTACAGCAGCAGCGCTGTAGTCGAAGTCCGCACCCTTTTCGTTCAGGGCCTTCTCAGCAGCCTTGACGGCTTCCTGAGCGGAGGCTTCATCCAGGTCGCCAGCACGTTGCACGGTGTCGGCAAGTACCTTGACCATGTTCGGCTGAACCTCGAGGAAACCACCCGAGATGTAAAACACCTCTTTTTCCCCGCCTTGCTTGGTCAGAGTAATCGGACCTGGCTTCAAGCTGGTGATCAACGGCGCGTGACCCATGGCAATACCAAGGTCACCGAGTTCGCCGTGTGCAATCACCATCTCTACCAGACCGGAGAAGATTTCCCCTTCCGCGCTGACGATATCGCAATGGACTGTCATAGCCATCTGATTGCCTCAACCTGATGAGCGCCCGTTTCCGGGCGCCTGGATTACAGTTTCTTGGCTTTCTCGATCGCTTCTTCGATGCCGCCGACCATGTAGAACGCTTGTTCTGGCAGGTGGTCGTAGTCACCGTTGAGGATGCCTTTGAAGCCAGCAATGGTGTCTTTCAGGGAAACGTATTTACCCGATGCACCGGTGAAGACTTCAGCCACGAAGAACGGCTGCGACAAGAAACGCTGGATCTTACGAGCACGGTTTACCAACTGCTTGTCGGCTTCCGACAGCTCGTCCATACCCAGGATCGCAATGATGTCCTTCAGTTCTTTGTAACGCTGCAGCACGTACTGAACGCCGCGAGCGGTGTCGTAGTGCTCCTGGCCGATCACGTTCGGATCCAGCTGGCGCGAAGTCGAGTCGAGTGGATCGACCGCTGGGTAGATACCCAGGGAAGCGATGTCACGGGACAGTACGACGGTGGCGTCCAAGTGGGCGAAGGTGGTCGCTGGCGACGGGTCGGTCAAGTCATCCGCAGGTACGTATACCGCTTGGATCGAAGTGATCGAACCTTCCTTGGTCGAAGTGATACGTTCTTGCAGAACGCCCATCTCTTCAGCCAGGGTCGGCTGGTAACCTACTGCCGAAGGCATACGGCCCAGCAGTGCGGATACTTCAGTACCGGCCAGGGTGTAACGATAGATGTTGTCGACGAACAGCAGAACGTCGTTACCTTCGTCACGGAACTTCTCGGCCATGGTCAGGCCAGTCAGTGCTACGCGCAGACGGTTACCCGGCGGCTCGTTCATCTGACCGTAAACCAGTGCCACTTTGTCCAGAACGTTGGAGTCCTTCATCTCGTGGTAGAAGTCGTTACCCTCACGGGTACGCTCACCCACACCGGCGAACACGGAATAACCGCTGTGCTCGATGGCGATGTTACGGATCAGTTCCATCATGTTTACGGTCTTGCCTACACCGGCACCACCGAACAGACCGACTTTACCGCCTTTGGCGAACGGGCAGACCAGGTCGATAACCTTGATGCCGGTTTCCAGCAGGTCGTTGCCGCCAGCTTGTTCCGCGAACGAAGGTGCTGGACGGTGAATGCCCCAACGCTCTTCGGTGTCGATCGGACCCGCTTCGTCAATCGGGTTGCCCAGTACGTCCATGATCCGGCCCAGGGTCGCTTTACCGACCGGTACGGAGATGGCTGCGCCAGAGTCGACAACGTCCAGACCGCGCTTCAAGCCTTCGGTGGAACCCATCGCAATGGTACGAACTACGCCGTCGCCCAGCTGTTGCTGAACTTCCAGAGTAGTGTCCGCGCCTTGTACTTTCAGCGCGTTGTAGATGCTCGGTACGCTGTCGCGTGGAAATTCCACGTCGATAACGGCGCCGATGATTTGAACGATACGTCCGCTACTCATAGCTGGATCCTCTGAATATTTGAACCGTTAAACCGCGGCAGCGCCGCCGACGATTTCCGAGATCTCTTGGGTGATCGCAGCCTGACGCGCCTTGTTGTAGATCAGCTGCAAATCGCTGATCAGATCACCGGCGTTATCGGTAGCGTTTTTCATCGCGATCATCCGCGCCGCTTGTTCAGCTGCGTTGTTCTCGACCACCGCCTGGTACACCTGCGACTCCACGTAGCGCACCATCAAGCCGTCAAGCAGCTCTTTGGCGTCTGGTTCGTAGAGGTAGTCCCAGTGGTGCTTGAGTTCCTGATCCGGAGTCGCCACCAGTGGAATCAATTGCTCCACGGTTGGCTGCTGGGTCATGGTGTTGATGAACTTGTTGGATACCACGGAGAGGCGGTCAATCCGGCCTTCCAGGTACGCATCCAGCATCACCTTCACACTGCCGATCAAATCATTGATCGACGGCTCTTCACCCAGGTGGCTGATAGCTGCTACGACGTTGCCGCCGAAGTTGCGGAAAAAGGCCGCACCCTTGCTACCAACAACACACAGATCGATCTCGACGCCCTTTTCGCGGTTTACCGCCATGTCCTTGACCAGGGCCTTGAACAGGTTGGTATTCAAACCACCGCACAAACCACGGTCACTGCTCACAACCACATAACCCACACGCTTAACTTCGCGGTCGATCATGAAGGGGTGGCGGTATTCCGGGTTGGCGTTGGCCAGATGCCCAATTACCTGGCGGATACGCTCCGCATAAGGACGGCTAGCAGCCATGCGCATTTGTGCCTTGCGCATTTTGCTGACCGCCACTTTTTCCATGGCGCTGGTAATTTTTTGCGTGCTTTTGATGCTCGCAATCTTACTGCGAATCTCTTTTGCGCCTGCCATGTAACACCTATCAGGTTAGCAAGCGGGAGCCTTGCGGCTCCCGCTGCGGCTTACCAGGTTTGGGTGGCCTTGAACTTCTCGATACCGGCTTTGAGGCCAGCGTCGATTTCGTCATTGAAGTCACCCTTCACGTTGATCTTGGCCAACAAGTCGGCGTGATCGCGGTTGAAGTAAGCAATCAGCGCTTGTTCAAAGCTGCCGACCTTGGCGATTTCGACGTCAGTCAGGAACCCACGCTCAGCGGCATACAGCGACAACGCCATGTCAGCGATCGACATTGGGGCGTATTGCTTCTGCTTCATCAGCTCGGTAACGCGCTGACCATGCTCAAGTTGCTTACGGGTCGCTTCGTCCAGGTCAGAAGCGAACTGGGCGAATGCCGCCAGTTCACGGTACTGAGCCAGAGCGGTACGGATACCACCGGAGAGCTTCTTGATGATCTTGGTCTGAGCGGCACCACCCACACGGGATACCGAAACACCGGCGTTCACTGCAGGACGGATGCCTGAGTTGAACATGGCCGATTCCAGGAAGATCTGACCGTCGGTGATGGAAATCACGTTGGTCGGAACGAACGCGGAAACGTCGCCAGCCTGGGTTTCGATGATCGGCAGTGCGGTCAGGGAACCGGTTTTGCCGGTCACTGCGCCGTTGGTGAACTTCTCTACGTACTCTTCCGAAACGCGGGATGCGCGTTCCAGCAGACGGGAGTGGAGATAGAACACGTCGCCTGGGTAAGCTTCACGGCCTGGTGGACGGCGCAGCAGCAGGGAAATCTGGCGGTAAGCCACTGCTTGCTTGGACAGATCGTCATAAACGATCAGCGCGTCTTCACCGCGGTCGCGGAAGAATTCACCCATGGTGCAACCGGCATACGGTGCCAGGTATTGCAGTGCAGGCGATTCCGAAGCACTGGCAGCCACGATGATCGTGTTTTTCAGTGCGCCGTTCTCTTCCAGCTTGCGAACCACGTTGGCGATGGTCGATTGCTTCTGACCAATGGCTACGTAGACGCAGAAAATGCCGCTGTCTTTCTGGTTGATGATCGCGTCGATCGCCAGAGCGGTTTTACCGATCTGACGGTCACCGATGATCAGCTCACGCTGGCCACGGCCGACAGGGATCATGGCATCGACAGCCTTGTAGCCAGTCTGTACAGGCTGGTCTACCGACTTACGCCAGATCACGCCTGGAGCAACTTTCTCGACCGCGTCGGTCTCGGTGTTGCCCAGTGGACCTTTGCCGTCAACAGGGTTACCCAGTGCGTCGACTACGCGACCCAGCAGTTCCTTACCAACCGGAACCTCCAGGATGCGGCCTGTGCACTTGGCGCTCATGCCTTCAGCCAGAGACTGGTAAGCGCCCAGGATTACGGCACCTACGGAGTCCTGCTCCAGGTTGAGGGCCATACCGAAGACGCCGCCCGGAAACTCGATCATCTCGCCGGACATTACGTCGGCCAGACCGTGAATCCGCACGATACCGTCAGATACGCTGACGACAGTGCCTTCGTTACGGGCTTGGGAGGTCACATCGAGCTTGTCGATGCGGCCCTTGATAATTTCACTTATTTCGGAAGGATTGAGTTGCTGCATTGCTCTGCTGCCCCTTCAAACTCAAGATTTCAATGCTTCGGCAAGATTCGCGAGTTTGCCGCGAATCGAGCCATCGATAACCAGGTCGCCGGCGCGAATGACAATGCCCCCAATGAGGGACTTGTCTTCCGCAACTTGCAGGCGCACTTCCCGGTCGAGTCGTGCACTGAGAACCTTGGCGAGTTTGTCTTGCTGTTCTTGGTTCAATGCAAAAGCACTGGTCACTTCAACGTCTACCGACTTCTCTTGCTCGGCCTTGTACAGGTCGAACAGAGCGGCAATCTCCGGCAGAAGCAGGAGACGGTCGTTTTCGGCAACGACGTGGATGAAGTTCTGTACCTTCACATCGAACTTGTCGCCGCACACTTCAATAAAAGTGGCGGCCTTGTCTGCGCTCGTCAGTCGCGGGGCCTTGAGCACGCGCTGCATCGTGTCGTCTTGCGACACTGCTGCAGCCAGGCCGAGCATGGCTGACCAAGAGGCCAGCTGCTGGTGGGCCTGGGCGTGCTCGAAGGCTGCCTTAGCGTAAGGTCGGGCCAACGTGGTCAATTCTGCCATGATCGCCCTCGCTTAAATTTCAGCAGCCAGTTTGTTTACCAGCTCCGCGTGCGCGTTTTGATCGATTGTGGCACCCAGGATCTTCTCAGCACCGCCGACGGCCAGAGCACCCAGTTGGGCACGCAGCGCATCTTTGACACCGTTCAGTTCCTGCTCGATCTCGGCCTGAGCCTGAACCTTCACACGGTCAGCGTCGATACGGGCTTTTTCAACAGCCTCTTCAACGATCTGGTTACCGCGTTTCTTGGCTTGCTCAATGATTTCGGCTGCTTGAGCTTTCGCTTCGCGCAGTTGTTGACCCGCTTTATCTTGGGCCAACTCCAGGTCGCGAGCTGCTCGTGCTGCAGCGTCCAGCCCATCCGCGATCTTCTTCTGACGTTCGTGCAGAGCTGCGATGACCGGAGGCCATACGAACTTCATGCAGAAAACGACAAAAATCAAGAACGCTAAGGACTGACCAATAATGGTTGCATTAATGTTCACGCCAATACCTCGCTCATTCGTTGCACAACACACCAATCACTCGAAAAGACGAGTGATTAACCGGCGAGTTGACCAACGAAAGGGTTCGCGAAGGTGAAGAACAGAGCGATACCAACACCGATCATGGTCACGGCGTCGAGCAGGCCGGCGACGATGAACATTTTAACTTGCAGCATTGGAACCATTTCTGGCTGACGCGCTGCGCCTTCCAGGAACTTGCCGCCCAGCAGGCCGAAACCAATGGCAGTACCCAGGGCGCCCAGGCCGATCAACAGTGCAACAGCGATAGCGGTTAGACCAACTACAGTTTCCATCTTTCCTCCCGACTTTTACGTCGTATGGTTTAGGTTTTTTAGATTTTAAAGCGGTAAAACAAATCGTTTCATAGCCCGGTAGGGCCTACCTTCCCGTTTGACCGGGAAGGACATCAGACTAGTCGAGACTGGTCTTAATGGTTCTCTTCGTGCGCCATCGACAGGTAGACGATGGTCAGCATCATGAAGATGAAGGCCTGCAGGGTGATGATCAGGATGTGGAACACAGCCCACGCCCACTGCAGAACAATGCCCAGGCCGCTAAGCCAGAGCAGGCCGCTGCCGAACATCACAGCGATCAGAATGAACACCAGCTCGCCGGCATACATGTTGCCGAACAGTCGCAGAGCCAGGGAAATCGGCTTGGCGATCAGCGTCACGAATTCCAGCAGGAAGTTCACCGGGATCAGCAGGGCTTGAACGAAGATGTTCTTGCTGCCGAACGGGTGCAGGGTCAGTTCGCCGATGAAGCCGCCGATGCCCTTGATCTTGATGCTGTAGAAAATGATCAACGCGAAGACCGACAGGGCCATGCCCAGGGTAGCGTTCGGGTCAGTGGTCGATACGGCACGGAATGGAATGTGCGGGTCGCCGCTGATCGCCATGGCCAGCTGAGGAATCCAGTCAACCGGGATCAGGTCGACGGCGTTCATCAGGAACACCCAGACGAAGATGGTCAGTGCCAGCGGTGCGATCACCGGGCTACGGCCATGGAAGCTGTCTTTCACGCTGCCATCGACGAATTCGACCAGTACTTCAACGAAGTTCTGCAAAGCACCTGGTTGACCGGAAGTCGCCTTCTTTGCCGCCATGCGGAAAATGAAGACGAAGATCAGACCCAATGCGACCGACCAGCCCAGAGTATCCAGGTGGAAAGCCCAGAAGCCCATTTCTTTGGCCTCTGCTGCGGAGTGGGCAAAGCCCCAGCCGCCATTAGGAAGCTGACCGAAGGTCAGGTTCTGCAAGTGGTGCTGGATATAGCCCGAAGCGGTTGTTTCTGCCATGGTTGCCTCAAACGCCCTAAGGTTTCGAAAGTCTTGTTTTCATTAGCAGGGGAGCGAACCAGCTGACCAGTTGGGTCAACACGAAGACGCCGAATACAGCCAGCGGCGCCAATGGCTTCACACCTGCAAAGGTCAGTGCAAACAGCACTGCCGTCAAAATCAGTTTCCCTGCCTCGCCGGCATAAAATGACCGGACGATAGCCTGGGCTGCTCGGGCGCCGGAAAACCGAAAGGCCCTGTGAGCAAAATACATATTGGGCAGCAAGGCTATCAGGCCTCCGCAGAGTCCTGAATATCCGGCAACGACTCCATGCCAATACCAAAGCGCCAATGCGGCGATCAGCAAAATGACAAATTGAGCCAATAAAACCGGAAAAACGGCCAAGCGATGGAACGGCAACGTGTTTGGCGTGCGGGTTTCCATCACTCTTGCTCCTCAATGGTCGGCTGCCGGAAATCAATAACTTGGCATAATTTGTGCCGACAAAATGCGCGCAGAGTATAGGGGCGGTTCTGCCCCTATTCAACTGTCGGGTAGTGATTTCCGATCACACGCTACATAAGCAAATGTTTCAGCGGATGTGGGCAAGGACGCCCTGGAGCTCATCGAGCGAGTTATAACCGATGACCAATTGCCCTTTGCCTTTCTTGCCGTGGCGAATTTGCACCGCAGAGCCCAGGCGCTCGGCCAGGCGCTGCTCGAGACGGGCGATATCCGGATCAGGTTTGGCCGTTTCGACCGGTGCAGGTTTGCCGCTGAGCCACTGGCGAACCAGCGCCTCGGTCTGGCGAACGGTGAGCCCCCGTGCGACAACGTGTCGCGCCCCTTCAACCTGTTGATTTTCCGGCAAACCGAGCAAAGCACGGGCGTGCCCCATCTCCAGGTCGCCGTGGGACAACATGGTCTTGATGACTTCCGGCAGCGCTATCAAACGCAGCAAGTTGGACACGGTCACGCGGGATTTACCCACCGCCTCGGCCACTTGTTGCTGGGTCAGCTGGAACTCCTGCTGCAAACGCTGCAGGGCGATCGCTTCCTCGATCGGGTTGAGGTCTTCGCGCTGGATGTTTTCGATCAACGCCATGGCGATGGCGGTTTCATCTGGTACGTCGCGCACCATCGCTGGGATGGTTTCCTTACCGGCCTGCTGGCTTGCGCGCCAGCGCCGCTCACCGGCGATGATTTCAAAGCGGCCGCCGCCAATCGGGCGAACCACAATCGGCTGCATCACGCCCTGGGCCTTGATCGAATTGGCCAGTTCCTCCAGCGCCTGGGGATCCATGTCCCGGCGTGGCTGGTATTTGCCGCGCTGGATCAAGTCCAGGGGCAGGTGTTGCAGCTCGCGCTCGTCGGCCTGCACCGCTTGTTCTTCAAGCGATGTGACGGTCGGACCACTCAACAGTGCATCCAGTCCACGTCCGAGACCTCGTTTCTTGACGGCCATGGGGATTCCTTAAGTTGGCTGGGCTGCAGCGGTGCGTGAGTTGCGGCGTTGACGGCGAACCATCTCGCCAGCCAGGGCCAGGTAGGCAATGGCGCCGCGCGAGGACTTGTCGTACGCCAGCGCGGGCATGCCGTAGCTTGGCGCTTCGGCCAGACGGATGTTGCGCGGGATCACGGTGTCGTAAAGCTGATCACCAAAGTGTTCCTTGAGCTGCGCCGACACATCGTTCATCAGGCTCAGGCGCGGATCGAACATGGTCCGCAGCAGGCCTTCGATCTGCAGGTTCGGATTGAGCAACTCGGCGATGCGCTTGATGTTATCCACAAGGTCGCTCAACCCTTCCAGTGCGTAGTACTCGCACTGCATGGGGATAATCACCCCATCGGCGGCCACCAACGCATTCAGCGTCAGCATCGACAGCGACGGTGGGCAGTCGATCAAAATGTAATCGTAATTCTCGCGGATCGGCGCCAAGGCGCTGCGCAGACGGCTTTCCTTCATCTGCATTTCCAGCAGCACCACTTCCGCCGCGGTCAAATCGCGGTTGGCCGGCAGCAGTTGATAACCACCGTGTTCGGAGTAGTGCATGGCCTGGGCCAGGTCACACTCGCCAATCAGCAAGTCGTAGACCGAGTTTTCCAGGCCGTGTTTATCCACACCGCTACCCATGGTGGCGTTGCCCTGTGGATCGAGATCGATCAACAGCACCCGGCGCTTGGTGGCGACCAGGGATGCTGCGAGGTTGATGCAGGTGGTGGTTTTGCCCACGCCACCTTTCTGGTTCGCTATCGCGAATACCTTAGCCATTCTTGCTTGTGTTCCCAATCATGCCGTGCGGCGCAGTATCAGCAGATGGCGTTGGCCTTGGCAACCGGGTACGGCCAAGGCGTGTTCGCTATCGAGGTGGAAGTCTGCCGGCAATGCTAACAGCTCATCGCTTGGATGGACGCCCTTCATTGCCAGCCAGCGCGTATCGCGGTCGCCGAGGTGGCGTGTCCAGTTGCTGAAGTTCTCCATGCTGCTGAAGGCCCTGGAAACAATTCCGTTGAAAGGCTGTTCAGGCGTGAAGGCTTCGACGCGACTGTGGATAACGTGCAGGTTATCCAGCTTGAGTTCGAGTTTGACCTGGGTCAGGAAGCGGGTTTTCTTGCCGTTGCTGTCCAGGCAGGTCACTTGGGACTCGGGAAACAGGATGGCCAACGGAATGCCAGGCATACCGCCGCCACTGCCCACGTCCAACCAGCGACCGTTTTCGATGAAGGGCATCACGCTCAAGCTGTCGAGCAAGTGACGGGACACCATTTCGTCGGGATCACGCACCGCGGTCAGGTTGTAAGCCTTGTTCCATTTGATCAACAACGCCAAATACCCCAACAGCAACTCATGCTGGGTTTCGGTCAGGTCGACGCCCAACTGGCGTGCACCTGTGGATAACTCTTCTGCGTGTTGCGAGGTGACCAACGAACTCAAGCGCTTTGCTCCAACTGACGGCCCGCGCCGCGTTTTTTCAAATGAATCATCAACAGCGAAATGGCTGCCGGAGTGACGCCGGGGATACGTGAAGCCTGGCCCAATGTCTCGGGGCGAGTTATCCCCAGCTTGCTTTGGATTTCTTTCGACAGCCCGGAAATCCCGGTGTAATCGATATCCGCAGGCAGCTTGGTGTCTTCACTGGCGCGCAGGCGAGCGATCTCGTCCTGTTGGCGGTCAATGTAACCGGCGTATTTGGTCTTGATTTCGACCTGCTCGGCGACCTGGGGATCTTCTGCGCCCTGGCCCGGTCACTTCGACCAGACCAGCGTAGTCGATTTCCGGACGCGACAGCAGGTTGAGCAAGTTGTATTCGTGGGTCAGCGGCGTGCCGAATTTTTCAGCGATCGCGTCGCCTTGTTCGGTGCCAGGGCGAACCCAGGTGCTTTTCAGACGCTGTTCTTCCAACGCAATGCTTTCGCGTTTTTTGCAGAAGGCTTCCCAACGCGCGTCATCGACCAAGCCCAGCTCACGACCTTTTTCGGTCAGACGCAGGTCAGCGTTGTCTTCGCGCAGGATCAAACGGTATTCCGCCCGGGAAGTGAACATCCGGTACGGTTCCTGGGTGCCCAGGGTGATCAGGTCATCGACCAGTACGCCGATATACGCTTCGTCGCGACGCGGGCACCAGCTGTCTTTGCCTTGTGCACGCAATGCTGCGTTGGTTCCGGCCAGCAAACCTTGGGCGCCGGCTTCTTCGTAACCGGTAGTGCCGTTGATTTGGCCGGCGAAGAACAGACCGCCAATCACTTTGGTTTCCAGGCTGTACTTCAGGTCGCGCGGGTCGAAGTAGTCGTATTCGATGGCGTAGCCCGGACGCACGATGTGTGCGTTTTCCATGCCACGGATCGATTGCACGATCTGGATTTGCACGTCGAACGGCAGGGAAGTGGAAATCCCGTTCGGGTACAGCTCATGGGTGGTCAAGCCTTCGGGCTCGATGAACACCTGGTGGCTTTCCTTATCGGCAAAGCGGTGGATCTTGTCTTCGATCGATGGGCAATAACGCGGGCCGATCCCTTCGATTACCCCGGAGTACATCGGCGAACGGTCGAGGTTCGCGGCAATGATTTCGTGGGTGCGGGCATTGGTGTGGGTGATCCAGCAGCTCACCTGTTTCGGGTGCTGCTCTTTGGAGCCCATGAACGACATGACCGGAATCGGCGTGTCGCCGGCCTGTTCGGTCATCACCGAGAAATCCACAGAACGCCCGTCGATACGCGGCGGAGTCCCGGTTTTCAGGCGGCCGACACGCAGCGGTAATTCACGCAGGCGTTTTGCCAGGGCAATCGACGGCGGATCACCGGCGCGACCGCCGGAATAGTTCTGCATACCGATGTGGATAAGTCCGCCGAGGAACGTCCCGGTGGTTAACACCACGGATTCTGCGAAGAAACGCAGGCCCATTTGCGTGACAACACCCCGTACCAGGTCTTGTTCGACGATCAGGTCATCCGCGGCTTGTTGAAATATCCACAGGTTCGGCTGGTTTTCCAGGGTTTCGCGCACGGCCGCCTTGTACAGGATACGGTCGGCTTGAGCCCGGGTAGCCCGTACGGCGGGGCCTTTGCGGCTGTTGAGCACGCGAAATTGAATACCACCCTTATCGGTAGCCATGGCCATCACGCCGCCAAGGGCATCGATTTCCTTGACCAGATGGCTTTTGCCGATCCCACCAATGGCAGGGTTGCAACTCATTGCTCCGAGGGTTTCCACGTTATGCGTCAACAACAGGGTTTTTACGCCCATGCGTGCTGACGCCAGTGCTGCCTCGGTACCGGCATGACCGCCGCCGATGACGATCACTTCAAAACGGGAAGGGAAATCCACCACGCACCTCGTGCCTGCTTATGTAGGTAATCAGGAATTGTCTGTTGAAAGGGTTTTGGAGCAATGGCTGCAAGTATAGGGACTTAGCCCTTCCTAAAGAACCCTTTGCACAAAATTTAACCAGCTGTGGATGAATCACAGACAATAGAAATTAAAAGAGAGAAATTTATTAAATCTTTGTTTTTATGTTTATTTCTATGTAGCTACCTTTCTGTGGATAGATCTCTACAGGCCTTTGTTTACGCTGTGTACAGCGATTCAAAAGTCTGTGGTCATGTGCCAATGAGGGGCTTGGATAAGTGCTTTAAGCCTGTGGATTAAACAGGGGCTTATCCACAGGCGGTTTTTTACTCAGGTTTCAGGCCCTGTTATCAACTGGGCACAGAGGCGGTTATTCACAGGGCTTAATCCACAGAAAAGTGCCTGCGCGACCAAATGACGCCCACGCAAAAGCCGCCACAACCAGTGGAGTCGTTCAAAAAATGGATTGAAATGCCCTGAAGTGGGCGAAATAGACAGGCGCGAATGGCCTGTCTATGGGCAACGAGGGGTTATTTACCGATACAGAAGCTGGAAAAAATCCGCCCCAGTAGATCGTCGGAGCTAAATGCGCCGGTGATTTCGCCCAACAGTTGCTGTGCCTGACGTAAATCCTCAGCCAGCAGCTCCCCTGCGCCCGCCAAGGTCAGCTGTGCCCGGCCGTGCTCCAACGCTGCGCTCGCATGGCGCAACGCCTCCAGATGCCTGCGGCGTGCGCTGAAGCTGCTTTCCGAGGTCTGCTCGTAGCCCATGCAGGCCTTGAGGTGCTCGCGTAGCAACTCCAGACCATCCCCTGCCGCTTTCGCGCTCAGGCTGATGGTGACATGGCCATCGGCGCTGGTTTCCATGGCAATGGCCTCACCGGTCAGGTCGGCCTTGTTACGGATCAAGGTGACTTTCGCCGGGTCCGGTCGTTGCTCAAGGAATTCCGGCCACAGTGCAAAAGGGTCCACGGCCTCAGGCGCGGTGGCATCGACCACCAACAGCACCCGATCCGCTTCACTGATGGCTTTGAGCGCTCGTTCTACGCCAATCTTTTCCACCTGGTCATCGGTATCGCGCAAGCCAGCGGTGTCGACCACGTGCAGGGGCATACCGTCGATGTGGATATGTTCACGCAGGATATCCCGCGTCGTGCCAGCGATCTCGGTAACAATCGCCGCTTCACGCCCCGCCAGGGCGTTGAGCAGGCTGGATTTGCCGGCATTGGGCCGACCGGCAATCACCACGGTCATGCCATCGCGCAACAAAGCGCCCTGCCCGGCTTCACGCAGTACTGTGGATAACTCATCGCGGACTTTATCCAGCATCGCCAAGACGTGGCCATCGGCGAGAAAATCGATTTCTTCCTCCGGGAAATCAATTGCCGCCTCGACGTAGATACGCAGGCTGATCAACTGCTCGGTCAGGTTATGCACACGCAGGGAAAACGCACCCTGCAGCGAGCGCAGTGCATTGCGTGCTGCCTGTGCAGAACTGGCTTCGATCAAGTCAGCGATGGCTTCGGCCTGGGCGAGGTCGAGTTTGTCGTTCAGGAAGGCGCGTTCACTGAACTCTCCTGGGCGAGCCAAGCGGCAGCCCAATTGCAGGCAACGCTGCAACAACATATCCAGCACAACCGGGCCGCCGTGACCCTGCAATTCCAAGACATCTTCGCCGGTGAATGAGTTTGGTCCAGGGAAGTAAATGGCCAGCCCCTCATCCAACACACTTTTGTCAGCATCGAGGAATGGCCCGTAATGGGCATATCGCGGCTTCAATTCGCGGCCGCTGATAGCCTCGGCCGCCTTGCCGGCGAGCGGTCCGGAGATACGAACGATACCGACACCGCCGCGACCTTGAGCGGTAGCGACAGCAGCGATGGTTTCACGAGGAGCGCTCATCAGCAGGTTCCAGAACTAAAGTGACGGAAAGCAAAACGCCCCACTAGGGGGCGTCTTGAGTGGTTATCCACAGAGTAAATTACGTAGAGGCTTTTGCGGTAGCCGCTTCGATTTTACGTGTGATGTACCACTGTTGAGAGATCGACAACACGTTGTTGACCACCCAGTACAGCACCAGACCAGCAGGGAACCACAGGAAGAAGAAGGTGAAGATGATTGGCATCATTTTCATTACCTTGGCCTGCATCGGATCCGGCGGAGTCGGGTTCAAACGCTGCTGGATGAACATGGTCGCGCCCATGATGATCGGCAGGATAAAGAACGGGTCTTTGATCGACAGGTCAGTTATCCACAGCATGAACGGTGCCTGGCGCATTTCCACGCTTTCCAGGAGTACCCAGTACAGCGACAGGAATACCGGCATCTGTACCAGAATCGGCAAGCAACCACCCAGCGGGTTGATCTTCTCTTTCTTGTACAGCTCCATCATGGCCTGCGACATTTTCTGCCGGTCATCGCCATGTTGTTCTTTCAGCGCCGCCAGTTTCGGTGCTACGGCACGCATGCGCGCCATCGACTTGTAGCTGGCTGCCGACAGAGGGAAGAAGATCCCCTTGATCAGCATGGTCAGGAAGATGATCGAGAAGCCCCAGTTACCCACAATGCTGTGGATATGTTGCAGCAACCAGAAAATCGGCTGGGCGATGAACCACAGGAAGCCGTAATCCACAGTCAGTTCCAGACCTGGGGACAACTCTTTCAGCACAGCCTGGCTTTTTGGGCCGGCATACAGGGTAGCGCTGGTTTCAGCCTTGGCACCTGGTGCGACGGTCAACGCCGGGCCAGTGAAGCCAATGATGTAGTTGCCTTGGCTGTCCTTGCGGGTTTGAACCAGGTTCGCGTCACCTTTGCTCGGGATCCAGGCGGTCACAAAGTAGTGTTGCAGCCAAGCTACCCAGCCACCTTGGACGGTTTCTTTCAGCGAGCCCTTGTCGATATCTTTCATCGACACTTTTTTGTACGGCTCGTTACTTGTCCACAAGGCGGCGCCCAGGTAAGTCGCGGTGCCGGTGGCAGTGCTGGAAGAAGGATCGGAACTGGCGTCACGCTTGAGCTGGGCAAACAGGTTGCCGCTCCATGGTTTGTCGCTTTCGTTGTCGATCAGGTAAGTGACCTTCAAGTCGTACAGACCACGGGTAAAGCTGAAACGCTTGATGTAGTTGACGCCGTCGAGGCTGAATTTCAGGTCAACGTTCAACTGGTTCTGGCCATCAGCCAGTTGATAAGTCTTCTGTTCGGTCGAATAAACCGGACGACCGGTAGCACGTGCATCCGGACCGTTGGTGCCGGTCAGGCCACTTTGCGCCAGATAAGTACGTTCACCACCGTTATCGAACAGTTGGAACGGAACATCCGGATGGTCTTGGCGACGTGGATACAGCGGCAGTTTCAACTGCGCGATATCACCACCTTGTGGGTCGATAGCCAGGTCGAGCACATCCGTTTTAACGTGGATGAGGTCTTTATTGGTGACCACTGGCGTTTCTAAAGGGGCGCTTGTCTCGCCATTCGCGCTGGGAACATCGGCACTCGCGGACGCATTGTTACCCAGCGGGGTGTCCGGAATAGCCGGCGCAGCCTGATTGGTAGCAACATTCTGAGTCGGCAGGGCAGCTTGGCCGTAGTCCTGGTTCCACTGAAGAACCATGACGTAGGACACGATTGCCAGGGCGACGATCAGGATCGTGCGTTTAATATCCATGATTACTCGGCCATCGAAGAAGAACGGGAGGTAGGGATAGGTGGAACCGGGTCATAACCACCGGGATTCCACGGATGACAGCGACCTAAACGACGAAAGGTCAGCCAGCCACCGCGCAGAAGACCATGATTTTCTATGGCCTCTAACGCGTAGCAGGAACAACTGGGGTAGAAACGACAGTGGCTGGCCATCAGAGGACTAATGGCATAGCGATAAAACTGGATCGGAACGAGGGCCAGTTTACGCATCGGTACTGTCTACCCCTACAGTTTCGGTGTTGGCTACTGGAGCTGGTTTGTTGGTACGCGCCAGACGTTTCCAGAGCTTGCCGAAATGCTGAATCAATTCGGGGTTTTCTACATCACCCAAGCCTTTGCGCGCGACGATAACAATATCCCAACCAACCAGAGTGTCCTGGTGGAGGCGAAACGATTCGCGCATCAGACGCTTGAGGCGATTGCGCTCAACGGAGAGCTTTACGCTCTTCTTGCCGATCACCAACCCGAGACGGGGGTGATCAAGATCGTTGTTACGCGCAAGGAGCAGGAGATTTTTCCCCGGAACCTTGCCGGTGGGGGAGTCAAAGACTGCCTTGAAATGCCGGGGGGTTAGCAGACGCTTTTCCCGACTGAAGTCCTGACTCACCACCAGTACCGGATTATCAAACTGCCAGACGCGCACGACCTTTGGCGCGGCGACGCGACAGGACAGCACGGCCGTTCTTGGTGGCCATGCGAGCACGGAAGCCGTGAGTACGGGCGCGTTTGATGGTGCTTGGTTGGAAAGTACGTTTCATGGCGTTGTTACCTGGTTCGTCCACAACGGGCCGGAATGGCCCCCGTTTTAAGAGACCGGCGATTCTAGAGAAAGCAAGCCTCTAGGTCAATTTCCAACCAGCTTTTCCTTTAATTAGATCTCTGCCGCTCATTTACCGTTTTCTGTCCGCTCGGCTTTCTCAGGTCAGGGCATAGATATAAAAATAAAGAAGGAAGTTATTTAAAGCTTTTCTGTAAAGCTTATAAAAGCTAGGCAGCCAATCATCTGTGGATAACTGCCTTTAGGCCATATACCACGTGATGTACAGGGAATGACAACACGGGGGAGAAACGGTGCTCTGCCTGTGCTGCGCTGTCGGATAAGCTGTGGGTGGAATGGGTTGTTATCCACAGGCCAGTTACCCACAGACTTCCGCCCCCACTTGTACAACGACCTCAAGGGCGCTTATCCACAGAGCTTATGCACAGACCATTGGTCGCATTTATCACCGTTAACACGTTGATTTTGGCTGGCCTCTGATCAACCTACATGTGGATAAGTGGGCGGCTCGCCGCTACAATGGCGGCTGTTTTTGCCTCACCGGCTTTCAACTTAGGGGATATCCGTGTCAGTGGAACTTTGGCAGCAGTGCGTGGAGCTTTTGCGCGAAGAGCTGCCTGCCCAGCAATTCAACACCTGGATCCGTCCGCTACAGGTCGAAGCCGAAGGCGACGAGTTGCGTGTCTACGCGCCCAATCGTTTTGTTCTCGACTGGGTCAACGAGAAGTACCTGAGCCGCGTTCTCGAATTGCTCGATGAACATGGCAACGGCCTCGCGCCTGTTCTCTCCTTATTAATAGGCAGCAAACGGAGCTCGGCGCCTCGCGCTGCGCCGAATGCGCCATTGGCCGCGGCTGCGTCGCAAGCCCAGGCGGCGGCAGCACCTGCTGTCAGCGCGCCGACGCCTGCACCAGCGCCCTCCAAATCCTCTGCGCAGAAAAATGCAGCAGAGAATGAAGAGCCGTCCCGCGACAGCTTTGACCCGATGGCAGGTGCTGCCTCCCAACAGGCCCCGGTCCGCGCCGAACAGCGCACTGTGCAGGTCGAAGGCGCGCTCAAGCACACCAGCTACCTGAACCGCACCTTTACCTTCGAGAACTTCGTCGAAGGTAAATCCAACCAACTGGCTCGCGCAGCCGCCTGGCAGGTTGCTGACAACCCCAAGCACGGTTACAACCCGCTCTTCCTTTATGGCGGTGTTGGCTTGGGTAAGACCCACTTGATGCACGCTGTGGGTAACCACCTATTAAAGAAGAACCCGAATGCCAAGGTCGTGTACCTGCACTCGGAGCGCTTCGTGGCCGATATGGTCAAGGCCTTGCAGCTCAATGCCATCAACGAGTTCAAGCGGTTCTACCGCTCGGTTGATGCGTTGCTGATCGATGACATTCAATTCTTTGCCCGCAAAGAACGCTCCCAGGAAGAGTTCTTCCACACCTTCAACGCCCTGCTTGAAGGTGGCCAACAGGTCATCTTGACCAGTGACCGTTACCCGAAAGAAATCGAAGGCCTGGAAGAACGTCTGAAATCTCGCTTCGGTTGGGGTCTGACCGTTGCGGTAGAGCCGCCGGAGCTGGAAACCCGCGTCGCGATCCTGATGAAAAAGGCCGACCAGGCCAAAGTCGACCTGCCCCACGATGCGGCTTTCTTCATCGCTCAACGCATCCGCTCCAACGTGCGAGAGTTGGAAGGCGCGCTCAAGCGGGTCATCGCGCACTCTCACTTTATGGGCCGCGACATCACCATCGAGCTGATTCGTGAATCCCTGAAGGACTTGTTGGCACTGCAGGACAAATTGGTGAGTGTGGATAACATCCAGCGCACCGTGGCCGAGTACTACAAGATCAAGATTTCCGACCTGCTGTCCAAGCGCCGCTCGCGCTCGGTGGCACGCCCCCGTCAGGTGGCCATGGCGCTCTCCAAGGAGCTGACCAACCACAGCCTGCCGGAAATCGGTGATGTGTTTGGCGGACGCGACCACACCACGGTCTTGCATGCGTGCCGCAAGATCAATGAACTTAAGGAATCCGACGCGGATATTCGCGAGGACTACAAGAACCTGCTGCGTACACTGACCACTTGATGACACCAGCGCAGCTTATTAAGGCAAGGGACTAGACCATGCATTTCACCATTCAACGCGAAGCCCTGTTGAAACCCCTGCAACTGGTCGCAGGCGTCGTCGAGCGCCGACAGACCTTGCCGGTGCTTTCCAACGTATTGCTGGTAGTCGAAGGCCAGCAATTGTCCTTGACCGGTACTGACCTGGAAGTCGAGCTGGTCGGTCGTGTGCAGCTGGAAGAGCCCGCTGAACCCGGCGAGATCACCGTCCCGGCGCGCAAGCTGATGGACATCTGCAAGAGCCTGCCGAACGACGCGCTGATCGACATCAAGGTTGATGATGCGAAGTTGGTGGTCAAGGCCGGTCGCAGCCGCTTCACCTTGTCCACTTTGCCGGCGAATGATTTCCCGACCGTTGAAGAAGGCCCTGGTTCGCTGACCTGCAGCCTGGAGCAGAGCAAACTGCGTCGTTTGATTGAGCGCACCAGCTTCGCCATGGCTCAGCAGGACGTGCGTTACTACCTCAACGGCATGCTTCTGGAAGTGTCGGAAGGCATCATCCGCGCTGTGGCCACCGACGGTCACCGTCTGGCCATGTGCTCGATGCGCGCTGATATCGGTCAGCCAGATCGTCACCAAGTCATTGTGCCGCGCAAAGGTATCCTTGAATTGGCGCGTCTGCTCACCGAGCCGGAAGGCAACGTCAGCATCGTGTTGGGTCAACACCATATTCGTGCGACCACCGGTGAGTTCACCTTCACCTCCAAGCTGGTTGACGGTAAGTTCCCGGATTACGAGCGCGTGCTGCCTAAAGGTGGCGACAAGCTGGTACTGGGTGATCGTCAGGCCCTGCGTGAGGCGTTCAGCCGTACCGCGATTCTGTCCAACGAGAAGTACCGTGGCATCCGTCTGCAACTGGCCAATGGTCAGCTGAAAATCCAGGCGAACAACCCGGAGCAGGAAGAGGCGGAAGAAGAAGTGGGCGTCGACTACAACGGCGGCTCCCTGGAAATCGGCTTCAACGTGAGCTACCTGTTGGATGTACTGGGTGTGATGACTACCGAGCAGGTTCGCCTGATTCTGTCTGACTCCAACAGCAGCGCCCTGGTACAGGAATCCGATAACGACGACTCGGCGTATGTTGTCATGCCGATGCGTCTGTAATCATGCTCAGCAGAAGCTAGATGTCCCTCAGTCGCGTCTCGGTCACCGCGGTGCGCAATCTGCACCCGGTGACCTTCTCCCCCTCCCCCCGCATCAATATCCTCCACGGCGCCAACGGCAGTGGCAAAACCAGTGTGCTGGAAGCCATTCATCTGCTGGGGCTCGCCCGATCCTTTCGCAGCGCTCGCTTGTTACCGGTGATTCAGTACGAGCAATTGGCGTGCACCGTGTTTGGTCAAGTCGAACTCGCTGAAGGTGGGCACAGCAGCCTGGGGATATCCCGTGATCGCGGCGGAGAGTTCCAGATTCGCATTGACGGGCAAAATGCGCGCAGTGCCGCGCAGTTGGCAGAGATTCTGCCGCTGCAATTGATCAACCCCGACAGTTTCCGTCTGCTGGAAGGTGCGCCAAAAATCCGCAGGCAGTTCCTCGATTGGGGAGTGTTCCACGTGGAACCGCGTTTCATGGCCACTTGGCAGCGCCTGCAGAAGGCCCTGCGGCAGCGGAACTCATGGCTGCGGCATGGTACACTTGACGCCGCTTCGCAAGCGGCCTGGGACCGGGAACTGTGCCTGGCCAGCGACGAAATTGATGAATACCGCCGTGCCTATATCAAAGCCTTGAAACCAGTCTTTGAGCAGACCTTGAGTGAGTTGTTGGATCTCGAGGGGCTGACGCTGAGTTACTACCGTGGTTGGGATAAAGAACGTGAGCTGAGTGCAGTGCTCGCGACATCCTTGCAGCGGGATCAGCAAATTGGCCATACCCAGGCCGGACCCCAACGGGCTGATTTGCGTCTTAGATTAGGCGCTCACAACGCCGCGGACATCTTGTCCCGTGGTCAGCAGAAGTTGGTGGTGTGCGCGCTGCGTATCGCCCAGGGGCATCTGGTTAGCCAGGCCCGACGCGGACAGTGTATTTATCTGGTGGATGACTTGCCGTCGGAACTCGACGAGCAACACCGCCGCGCGCTATGCCGCTTGTTGGAAGAATTACGCTGCCAGGTGTTTATCACCTGTGTAGACCACGAATTATTGAGGGAAGGCTGGCAGACGGAAACGCCAGTCGCTTTGTTCCACGTGGAACAAGGCCGTATCACCCAGACCCACGACCATCGGGAGTGAAGGCATGAGCGAAGAAAACACGTACGACTCGACCAGCATTAAAGTGCTTAAAGGTTTGGATGCCGTACGCAAACGTCCCGGTATGTACATTGGCGACACTGATGACGGTAGCGGTCTGCACCACATGGTGTTCGAGGTGGTCGACAACTCCATCGACGAAGCTCTGGCCGGTCACTGCGACGACATCAGCATCATCATCCACCCGGATGAGTCGATTACCGTGCGCGACAACGGTCGCGGCATTCCGGTAGACGTGCATAAAGAAGAAGGCGTTTCGGCGGCAGAGGTCATCATGACCGTGCTCCACGCCGGCGGTAAGTTCGATGACAACTCCTATAAAGTTTCCGGCGGTTTGCACGGTGTGGGCGTTTCGGTAGTGAACGCACTGTCCGAAGAGCTGATCCTGACCGTGCGCCGTAGCGGCAAGATCTGGGAACAGACCTACATCCACGGTGTTCCAAAAGAGCCGATGAAAATCGTCGGTGACAGCGAAACCACCGGTACACAGATCCACTTCAAGCCATCGGCTGAAACCTTCAAGAATATCCACTTCAGCTGGGACATCCTGGCCAAGCGGATTCGCGAACTGTCCTTCCTCAACTCCGGTGTCGGTATCGTCCTCAAGGACGAGCGCAGCGGCAAGGAAGAGCTGTTCAAGTACGAAGGCGGCCTGCGTGCGTTCGTTGAATACCTGAACACCAACAAGACTGCGGTCAACCAGGTGTTCCACTTCAACATCCAGCGTGAAGACGGCATCGGCGTGGAAATCGCCCTGCAGTGGAACGACAGCTTCAACGAGAACCTGTTGTGCTTTACCAACAACATTCCTCAGCGCGACGGTGGTACTCACCTGGTGGGGTTCCGTTCCGCACTGACGCGTAACTTGAACACCTACATCGAAGCCGAAGGCTTGGCCAAGAAGCACAAAGTTGCCACCACCGGTGACGATGCGCGTGAAGGCCTGACCGCTATTATCTCGGTGAAAGTGCCGGATCCGAAGTTCAGCTCCCAGACGAAAGACAAGCTGGTGTCTTCCGAGGTGAAGACCGCCGTGGAACAGGAGATGGGCAAGTACTTCTCCGACTTCCTGCTGGAGAACCCGAACGAAGCCAAGCTGGTCGTCGGCAAGATGATCGACGCTGCCCGTGCCCGTGAAGCCGCGCGTAAAGCCCGCGAGATGACTCGCCGTAAAGGCGCGCTGGATATCGCCGGCTTGCCAGGCAAACTGGCGGACTGCCAGGAGAAGGACCCTGCCCTCTCCGAACTGTACCTGGTGGAAGGTGACTCTGCTGGCGGTTCCGCCAAGCAGGGTCGTAACCGTCGCACCCAGGCCATCCTGCCGTTGAAGGGTAAGATCCTCAACGTCGAGAAGGCCCGTTTCGACAAGATGATTTCCTCCCAGGAAGTCGGCACCTTGATCACGGCGTTGGGCTGCGGTATTGGCCGTGACGAATACAACATCGACAAGCTGCGCTACCACAACATCATCATCATGACCGATGCTGACGTCGACGGTTCGCACATCCGTACCCTGCTGCTGACCTTCTTCTTCCGTCAGTTGCCGGAGCTGATCGAGCGTGGCTACATCTACATCGCTCAGCCGCCGTTGTACAAAGTGAAAAAGGGCAAGCAAGAGCAATACATCAAAGACGACGACGCCATGGAAGAGTACATGACGCAGTCGGCCCTTGAAGATGCCAGCTTGCACTTGAATGACGAAGCACCGGGCATTTCCGGTGAGTCGCTGGAACGTCTGGTAAACGACTTCCGCATGGTGATGAAGACCCTCAAGCGTCTGTCGCGCCTGTACCCTCAGGAGTTGACCGAGCACTTCATCTACCTGCCGGCCGTCAGCCTGGAACAGTTGGGTGATCATGCAGCGATGCAGGATTGGCTGGCTCAGTACGAAGTGCGCCTGCGTACTGTCGAGAAGTCTGGCCTGGTGTACAAAGCCAGCCTGCGTGAAGACCGTGAACGTAACGTGTGGTTGCCAGAGGTCGAACTGATCTCCCACGGCCTGTCGAACTACGTCACCTTCAACCGCGATTTCTTCGGCAGCAATGACTACAAGACCGTGGTTACCTTGGGCGCTCAATTGAGCACCCTGTTGGACGACGGCGCTTATATTCAGCGTGGCGAACGCAAGAAGCAGGTCAAGGAATTCAAGGAAGCCCTCGACTGGCTGATGGCGGAAAGCACCAAGCGCCACACCATCCAGCGATACAAAGGTCTGGGTGAAATGAACCCGGATCAGCTGTGGGAAACCACCATGGACCCAGCCCAGCGTCGTATGCTGCGCGTGACCATCGAAGACGCCATTGGCGCGGACCAGATCTTCAACACCCTGATGGGTGATGCGGTTGAGCCTCGTCGTGACTTCATCGAAAGCAATGCCCTGGCGGTTTCCAACCTGGACTTCTGATCCCGGTAAGCCTGCCAAACTAAAAAGGCCAACGCTTAGCGTTGGCCTTTTTTATTGGGTGAAAATCAGCGAATTTGAAAATGCTCCACGTGGAACATCAGCGTAATCAGCCTTGAGAAGCTGCCGCCACACTCTCCAATCGATACCCATACCCATAGATCGTCAGCAACTGCCAACCCCGATCCGCCGTCAGCCCCAGCTTGTTTCGTAACCGGTAGATATGCGTATCCAGCGGCCGTGACGACACCATTTCTTCATGGGTCCAGAACCGCTCGTAGAGGTACTCGCGAGACAGTGGTCGGGCCAAGTTAGCGAACAGACAGCTGGCCAGACGGTACTCACGTTCCGTGAGGTTGATCGGTTTGCCCGCGCGGGTAACCGTCAACTCAGCGTCATCAAAGGTCAGGTCATTGAAGCTCTGCACTTCATGGGTGGCAGACTTCTGCAGGCCATGCCGACGCAGAACCGCCGTGACCCGTGCTTTCAATTCATTAGGACGGAAAGGTTTGCTGACGTAATCATCGGCGCCACTGTTGAGCGCGGTGACGATGTCGCTCTCGGCATCACGGCTGGTGAGCATGATGACGGCAGGTGGCGACTCCATGTGTTCGCGGGTCCAGCGCAGCAACGCGATGCCGGTGATGTCCGGCAATTGCCAGTCGAGTATCAGCAGGTCGAAGGTTTCCCGGCGCAGTTGGCGTAACAGGTCTTCACCGCGTTCGAAGCAATGCAGGGACCAAGGCTGTTCGGCGGTGCTGGGGATTTGTCGCAGTGTCTGTTCCACCCGGCGCAGTTCGGCGGGTTCGTCATCCAGTATTGCGACACGCATGGGTGGGTCCTTTCATTTGAAGAGTGCGACAGCCGTCGGCCGGTTTTTGAATCTGAAGAATTGTGCGCAGATTCATCGACCCCTCGGATCTCTCTATACGCTGGGATCAATGAGCGGTTAACCCATTGAAAGTCCTCGATACCAATGTGGGAAAGATACCGGCTCCTGACCCTAAGGAAAAGGATCAGCCGACGCATGCGCTGCCGTAAACTCCTGTGCGCTGATGTCTGTTGCCCTCTGGAACCCTGACTTGTATGAGCGCCATGTTTCTTTCTCTTAATTGCCTGCGCTGCGCCCTTCCCTCTTTGTTGATCATGATGGTGGGCTCGGCGGGCGCTGCTACAAAGGTTCGTGCGCCATACATCGACGATGACTTCCTGTGCCGGGTCCAGCCTCTGCCTGCCGTAGTCCAGCATCTCACCGGCGAAGCCTGGAAGCTCGATACCCGGGGCAAGATGATTCCCCTGCTCGAAGGCATGTCTATTGATGAACAGGAAGGTGTGAAGACCTCGGCGTCGGCGTTCGTCAGCCTGTTGCTGGGTGATGGATCCCGCGTGGTGTTGCCCTCTGATTCCCAGGTGCGGCTCCACTTGGAGAAGAAGCTGTCGATTCCCCGAGTGGTACTCGAACAAGGCCAGGCCGAGGCGTATGTGATCAAGCGTGCCAGCGATCATGATCGCTTCCAGATCGTGACGCCTGTAGGGGTGCTGGGGGTGCGAGGTACGCACTTTCGGGTGCGCAATGACGCTGAGCGATCGCTGTTGGAGGTGTTGGACGGTCAAGTCGCCGCCAACCGGGATCGGACAGGCGAGATCAAAGTGGCTGCACGCCAAGGCCTGCTCTTCAAGAAACAGGGCGACCTCAATCCTGTAGAACTGCTGGCCGCACCGAAGCTGATCGGCCAAGACGGCCAGAAAGGCGACGCGCCGGTCTGGAGCTTATACCTTCGGCCATTGCCCGGCGCCCAGCGCTACCGTGCACAGGTCGCCACTGACAAAACCTTTATGAACATCAAGCAGGAAAACTTTTCCAGCACGCCGAAAATGAGCTTCACTGGGCTCAAAGCCTCGTTCTATCACGTGCGCTTGTCGGCTTACGACGAAAACGGCCTGGAGGGAGAAACCGGGGTCTATGACATCTTCTACTACCCGCCCACTGCCCAGGTACGTTGACCAATGATGCTCTGGGGCAAGGCCGAGAAACGTCAACCCACCCATGCCCAGCGCCTGTTCCACGGCCTGGTGCGTGAATGGTTGTGGATAGGTTTGCTGCTGCTGCCCATCACCGCCTATCTGTCGCTGAGCCCGGGCCTGGCCTTGAACAATCCGTTATACGACAGCCTGCGTCGCCTCACACCACTACCTGTCCATCCCCGCATCCTGCTGGTGACGATCGATGATTCCAGCCTTAAGAAGCTAGGCCGATGGCCTTGGCCACGCAGCCTGCACGCCGACTTGATCGACCGCCTGAGCGCCGCGCAACCGTCGGCCATTCTGTTCGATGTGATCTTCAGTGAGCCCGGCGACCCCGCCAATGACAAACGCCTGGCTGAGTCGGTCTGCAACGCTGGCAATGTCTTGCTACCCCTGGTGCGTGAAGGTGCTGCGAACTACAGCCAACCGGACACGCAGATGATGCCGCTGCTCAAATGCGCCAAAGGGGTTGGCCACATCAATGTGGAAGCGGACAGCGATGGTGTGGTCCGCAGCCTCTACCTGCGTGAAGGCCCGCCCGATGCCACGGCACCGCAATTGGCCTGGCTGGCCTATGAGATGAGTGGCGGGTTGTCTGACATGCCGGGCGAGCCTCTGCAATCGCTCACTCAGCACTGGCATCGGGAGCACGCTATCCGTATCCCGTTCATTGCCCCTCATACGCATTTTCCCAGCGTGTCCTACGCGAGCGTATTGCGCGGTGAAGTGGCTCCCGAGCAACTGCGTGGTCGCCTGATCCTGGTGGGGTCGACAGCCTCCGGGATGGGCGATCGTTTCGTCACACCTGTGTCTTCGACGGTGGGCACCACGGCAGGTGTGGAGATCCAGGCCAACCTGCTCAATGGCTTGCTGCAAGGCCGCAGCATCGTTGATCTGCCAGGCTGGCTTGCGGCCTTGATGGCGACCTCATTGGTGGCATTGTTATTGGGCCTGCTGCTCTATCGTCCGCGCTATGCGTTGTGGATGACCCTGGGCTGCATGGGCGCCGCGTTACTCGGTTCCCTGGCCCTGTTGCGCCTAGGGCATTGGTGGTCGCCTGCGGCCTGTCTGATTGGTTTGCTGCTCAGCTACCTGATCTGGAACTGGCGCCGCCTCAGTGTGATCCTCGCCTATTTCGGCTGGGAACTGGCACGCCTGGACAACGAACCCAAAGTCCTGCCCGAACGCCGCCGTGCACCTGCCAGCAAAGGCGATGTGTTGCAGGCACGTATCTTTGCCCTGGAACAGGCCGTAAGCCGCACACGCGACACACGGCGCTTTATGGCCGATGGCCTGGAGTGCCTGCCGGTGGCAACCCTGATTACCGATCCCAAGGGCAATATCCTGCTGGCCAACCGCATCTCTCGGCAAGTGTTCGGCAATGATCTGGTCAACGAAAACCTGTTGGAGCAACTGGCGGACTTGGGCTACCCACCGCTGCACAATGGCGTGCGCCCTGCCCTGTCGGCGCTGGAGCTTGTGGAGTTCCGGGACATCCACCAACGCAGCCTGCGCATGGAGCTTGCGCCCTTGCTGCCGGCTGAAGGCGATGTCGCCCTTGGTTGGCTGCTGAGCCTGACGGATCTGAGCAAGGAGCGCGAAGCCCAGCAACACCGCGAGACCATGTTGCGGTTCCTCTCTCACGACCTGCGCGCACCCCATTCAGCGATCCTTGCACTGCTGGATGTGCATAACGGCGAGTCCCCAGTCTTTGCCCAGATTGAACAACAAGTTCGCCGTGCCTTGGGCCTCACTGAATCCTTCGTGCAACTGGCGAAAGCCGAGGCTGACGGTTACCAGTTCCAGCCGACGCTGTTCGCCATGTTGGTCATGGATGCATTTGACCAAGTGGCGCTAATCGCCCAGCTCAAGGGGATTCATCTGGTTCACGACTTGGACGAGGCCGATGAAGGCATGGTGTCGGCTGACCAATCATTGCTAACCCGCGCGTTGTTCAACGTGCTGGAGAACGCCATCAAGTATTCGCCTTCCGGGACGACCGTGAGGTTGAGGCACAGCAGCGCAGAAGGCTGGTTGGAGTGCCGTATCAGCGACCAGGGTCCAGGGATTGCCGCACAGGACCTGCCGGAGCTGTTCAGCCAATACCGCCGCTTCGATTCGTCCCAAGGCAGCGAAGGCCTGGGGTTGGGACTGACCATGGTCAAGGCTGTGGTAGAGCGTCACGGGGGGCGTATTAGTTGCGAAAGCGTGGTGGGCAAAGGCACCACATTCAGCCTTCAACTGCCGCTGCTGGAAGACTGAAAAACGTACTTTTCTGCTGTGCATAAAAAACCGGTCACAAGGACCGGTTTTTTATGCGGAAAAAACTTATGCACCTTTTCCGTGATTTTATGAGCTTGAGAAATATGTAAGTAAAACAGTCTCTTAAAAGACAAAAAAGGCGATTCGCCAACAAACCGTACACAGGTTATCCACAGATGATCAGATGACCGGCGTGTCGACTACAACCGGCTCTGGTGGCAGCGACCCCATGGCCCGTTGCTGCGCTTCATTCCACGCCTGGGCGCGGTCATTCAGCGCGGCGATGGCACGAGGTCCTTCACCTTCGGCGTACATCGGTTCGCCGATCACCACAGTGATGGTGCCTGCGCGTTTAGCCCAGCCGGTCTTTGGCCAGAACTTGCCGGCGTTATGCGCAATCGGCAGCACCGGCAGATGTGCATTGACCGCCAAAGCCGTGCCGCCGCGTGAGAACTTGCCTACCGTGCCGTAGGGCACACGTGTGCCTTCGGGGAAGATCAGCACCCAAACACCGTCCTTGAGCAGCTCATCGCCTTTCTTGGCCACATGCTTGAGCGCGGCCTTGGGGTTGTCACGGTCGATGGCGATCGGGCGCAGCATCGCCATGGCCCAGCCAAAGAACGGTACGTACAACAGCTCGCGCTTGAGTACCTGGCTCAGCGGCGAGAAGTACGCCGACAGGAAGAACGTCTCCCAGGTGCTCTGGTGGTTCGACAGAATCACGCAGGGCTGGTCCGGGACGTTTTCCGCGCCCTTGACCTCGAAGCGGATGTTCAGGAACACCTTGGACAGCCACAACGCGCAGCGGCACCAATAGACGTTGATAAAGCGATAGCGCGCCTTGAATGGCAAAAAGGGCGCAATAAAAAAGCTCAGGGTGCACCAGAGGAACGAACTGGTGCCCAGCAGCAGGTAAAAGAAAAAGGTTCTGATGGCCTGCAAAATCGACATGGCGGCATTTACCGTTGCGGGACGCGGCCCGCCTGCTAAAAGCGCACTCCCGAGCAATCCTTGTTCAGGAAGTCGAGGGTGGCTAGTTGTTGATAAGTTCTGCGGCAACGGCCGCCAGATCGTCAAAAATCAAGGTGCCTACCGGCAGGTTTTTCGCCTGGGTCTTTTCGCCTTTTCCGGTCTTAACCAAAACTGGCTGAGAGTCGACGGCTTTGGCCGCCTCCAGGTCACCGAGGCTGTCCCCGACGAACCATATCCCAGCTAACGGCACCTTGTAATGTTCTGCAATGGTTTTCAACATGCCAGGCTTGGGTTTGCGGCAATCGCAGCCCTCATCCGGCCCGTGGGGGCAGTACACCACCAACCCCACCTCACCGCCCTGCTCGGCCACTAACGTGCGCAAGCGCGCGTGCATGGCGTCCAGGGTGGCGATGTCGTAGTAACCACGGGCGATGCCGGACTGGTTGGTGGCGATGGCCACCGTCCAGCCGGCTTTGCTCAACTGCGCGATGGCCTCGATCGAGCCGGGCAGTGGAATCCATTCCGCCACCGACTTGATGTAAGCGTCGGAGTCGACATTGATCACCCCGTCCCGATCGAGAATCAGCAGTTTCAACATGGTCAGCTCAGCGTCGAAATGTCAGCAATGTTGACGAACAGACCGCGCAGGCGCGCCAGCATGGCGTAGCGGTTTTTGCGTACGCCGGCATCGTCGGCATTGATCATCACGGCTTCGAAGAACGCATCCACCGGGTCACGCAAGGTGGCCAGGCGCGCGAGCGCTTCGGCGTAGTTGCGCTCGGCGATCAGCGGTTTCACGGCCGTCTCCGCTTTGGCGATGGCCGAGTTCAGCGAGAACTCCTTGGCATCGGCAAACAGGCCTGGGTCGACGTCAGCATTGCCCAGGCCTTCGGCCTTGCTCAGCAGGTTCGATACACGTTTGTTCACAGCGGCCAGGGCGTCGGCTTCCGGCAGTTTGCGGAAGGCCTGCACGGCTTGTACGCGCTGGTCGAAGTCCAGCGCCGAACCCGGTTGCAGGGCACGTACCGCCAGGTACACCGACACGTCCACGCCTTCGTCTTCGTAACGCGCGCGCAGGCGGTCGAACACGAACTCCAGCACTTGCTCGGCCAGGCCGGCTTGCTTGACCTTGGCACCGAACTGGCCGACGGCAAACACCACGGCCTGGGTCAGGTCGAGGTCCAGCTTCTTGTCGATCAGGATACGCAGCACGCCCAGGGCCGCACGGCGCAGGGCATACGGGTCTTTGCTGCCGGTTGGCAGCATGCCGATACCAAAGATACCCACAAGGGTATCCAGCTTGTCGGCGATGGCCACCGCAGCGCCGGTCAAGGTGCTTGGCAGTTCAGCACCGGCACCGCGCGGCATGTACTGCTCGTTCAGGGCCAGGGCCACATCATCCGGCTCGCCGTCGTTGAGGGCGTAGTAGTAGCCAGCAACGCCTTGCATCTCCGGGAACTCGCCGACCATCTCGGTGGCCAGGTCGCACTTGGACAGCAGGCCTGCACGCGCAGCCCAGGCGGAACCGCCACCAATGCGTGGCGCAATGTAGGCGGCCAGCTTGGAAACGCGCACGGCCTTGTCGTAGACGCTGCCGAGTTTTTCCTGGAACACCACGTTCTGCAGGCGCAGGTTGAAGTCTTCCAGCTTCTGCTTCTTGTCTTGCTTGAAGAAGAACTCGGCGTCAGTCAGGCGCGGGCGAACGACTTTTTCGTTACCGGCGATGATCTGCTGCGGGTCCTTGCTTTCGATATTGGCCACGGTGATGAAGCGCGGCAGCAACTTGCCGTCCACGTCCAGCAGGCAGAAATACTTCTGGTTGTCCTGCATGGTGGTGATCAGCGCTTCTTGCGGCACGTCGAGGAAACGTTCTTCGAACGAGCACACCAGCGGCACCGGCCATTCAACCAGCGCGGTCACCTCGTCGAGCAGGCTTGGCGGCACGATGGCGGTGCCTTCCTGCAGGCGGGCCAGCTCTTCGGTACGCTTGCTGATCAGCTCGCGACGCTCGTTGGCGTCGGCCAGCACGTAAGCGGCACGCAGGTCGGCGGCGTAGTTGGCCGGCGAGGTGATGCGTACAGCTTCAGGGTGATGGAAGCGGTGACCACGGGAATCACGACCGGCTTTCTGGGCAAGGAGGGTGCAATCGATGACTTGGTCACCGAGCAGCATCACCAGCCACTGGGTCGGACGTACGAACTCTTCCTTGCGAGCGCCCCAGCGCATGCGCTTGGGGATTGGCAGGTCGTTCAGCGAGTCTTCAACGATGGTCGGCAACAGGCTGGCGGTCGGCTTGCCGGTGATGACCTGGCTGAAACGCAGTTTCGGGCCGCTCTGGTCGATCTCGCTCAGCTCCACGCCGCACTTCTTGGCAAAACCAAGGGCGGCTTGAGTTGGGTTGCCTTCGGCGTCGAAAGCCGCCTGGCGCGGTGGGCCGTCGAGGTTGATGCTGCGGTCCGGCTGCTGGGTTTCCAGCGCGGTCAGCAACACGGCCAGGCGACGTGGCGCGGCGTAGACTTTCTTCGCGGCGAATTTAAGACCCGCGGTCTGCAGGCCTTTTTCGATCCCGGCCAGGAACGCGTCGGCCAGGGTGTTCAGTGCCTTGGGTGGCAGCTCTTCGGTGCCCAGTTCAACCAGGAAATCTTGAGCACTCATTGTGCAGCCTCCAGCTTAGCCAACACTTCATCACGCAGGTCCGGGGTTGCCATCGGGAAGCCCAGCTTGGCGCGAGCCAGCAGGTAGGCTTGGGCGACGGAACGCGCCAGGGTGCGTACACGCAGGATGTATTGCTGGCGCGCGGTGACCGAGATGGCACGGCGGGCATCCAGCAGGTTGAAGGTATGGGAGGCCTTCAACACCATTTCATAGCTTGGCAACGGCAGCGGCTGGTCGAGCTCGATCAGGCGCTTGGCTTCGCTTTCATAGAAATCGAACAGTTCGAACAGTTTGTCGACGTTGGCGTGTTCGAAGTTGTAAGTGGATTGCTCCACCTCGTTCTGGTGGAACACGTCGCCGTAGGTCACTTTGCCGAACGGGCCGTCAGCCCACACCAGGTCGTAGACCGAGTCCACGCCTTGCAGGTACATGGCCAGGCGCTCAAGGCCGTAGGTGATTTCGCCGGTCACCGGGTAGCATTCGATGCCGCCCGCTTGCTGGAAGTAAGTGAACTGCGTCACTTCCATGCCGTTGAGCCAGACTTCCCAGCCCAGGCCCCAGGCGCCCAGGGTCGGCGATTCCCAGTTGTCTTCGACAAAACGGATATCGTGGACCAGTGGGTCCAGGCCCACGTGCTTGAGCGAGCCCAGGTACAGTTCCTGGAAGTTGTCCGGGTTCGGCTTCAATACCACCTGGAACTGGTAGTAGTGCTGCAGACGGTTCGGGTTTTCGCCGTAGCGGCCGTCAGTCGGGCGACGACTGGGCTGCACATAAGCGGCGTTCCAGGTTTCCGGGCCGATGGCCCGCAGGAATGTAGCGGTGTGGAAAGTGCCGGCGCCTACTTCCATATCGTAGGGCTGAAGTACCACACAACCTTGCTCGGCCCAGTATTGCTGGAGGGCGAGGATCAAGTCTTGGAAGGTACGCACGGCTGGCGTAGGCTGGCTCACGAAATTCACCTGTTACTTGGGCTGCGATTTAAAGAGCGGGAGTATACCCGATTCGGCCGCGCCACCATCCCCTGGAGCCTTATGCCACGCTGCTTTTGGTGTTCTGAAGATCCGCTGTACATGGCTTATCACGATCAGGAGTGGGGAACGCCGCTGCGCGATGCGCAGGGTTTGTTCGAGTTACTTTTACTCGAAGGGTTCCAGGCGGGCCTTTCCTGGATCACCGTTTTACGCAAACGCGAGCATTATCGAAAGGTCTTGTTTGGCTTTGATGCGCAGCGGTTGACGCGGTTGACTGATGACGAGATCGAAGCGCTGATGCAGGATCCAGGCATCGTGCGCAATCGCCTGAAGCTCAACGCCACCCGCCGCAATGCCGCTGCCTGGCTGGCGCTGGAGGACCCGGTGGGGCTGCTCTGGTCCTTTGTTGGTGGCCATCCCAAGGTCAATCACTTCAAGGACCGCAGCGAAGTGCCAGCGATTACACCCGAGGCTGAAGCCATGAGCAAAGCCTTGAAAAAAGCCGGTTTCACCTTCGTCGGGCCGACCATTTGCTACGCGTTCATGCAGGCCTCAGGCATGGTCATGGACCACACTCAGGACTGCGACCGTTACGCGGACTTGGCCAACGCCGGTTAGAATGCCGGCTTTGCGCACCACACACGATCAGGAGTGACCTGTGGAAAAGTTGAAAGGCGCCTTGCTGGTAGGCGCTCTCCGGTTGTTTGCCCTGCTGCCCTGGCGCGCTGTCCAGGCCGTCGGCACGGCGATTGGCTGGATCATGTGGAAAACCCCCAACCGCTCCCGCGACACGGTGCGGATCAACCTGTCCAAATGCTTCCCGGACATGGACCCCGTCGAGCGTGAAGCTTTAGTCGGCCGCAGCCTGATGGACATCGGCAAGTCCCTGACCGAAAGCGCCTGCGCTTGGATCTGGCCGGCCCAGCGTTCCATCGACCTGGTGCGTGAAGTCGAAGGCCTGGAGGTGCTGCACGAAGCCCTGGCCTCGGGCAAAGGCGTGGTCGGCATCACCAGCCACTTGGGCAATTGGGAAGTGCTGAACCATTTCTATTGCAGCCAGTGCAAACCGATCATTTTCTACCGCCCGCCCAAGCTCAAGGCGGTGGATGAGTTGCTGCGCAAGCAGCGCGTGCAACTGGGCAACCGCGTGGCGGCGTCGACCAAGGAAGGCATCCTCAGCGTGATCAAGGAAGTGCGCAAAGGCGGCCAGGTGGGCATTCCGGCGGATCCTGAGCCGGCAGAATCCGCGGGGATCTTCGTGCCGTTCTTTGCCACCCAGGCGCTGACCAGCAAGTTCGTGCCGAACATGCTCGCCGGTCACAAGGCCGTCGGCGTATTCCTGCATGCCCTGCGGCTGCCGGACGGTTCGGGTTACAAAGTGATTCTGGAAGCGGCGCCTGAAGACATGTATTGCACCGACACTGCTACGTCCTGTGCGGCGATGAGCAAGGTGGTAGAGCGGTATGTCGGCGCTTATCCGAGCCAGTACATGTGGAGCATGAAGCGCTTCAAGAAGCGCCCGCCGGGCGAAGAGCGCTGGTATTGATGCCGGCTTGACACTTGTAGTGAGCGAGCTTGCCTCGCGCGGGGCAAGCCCGCTCACTACAAAAGCACGCGTTTACACGCGGTCGAGTTTCTTCAGGAACACCGCCATTTCTTTTTCGGCCTGTTTGTCGCCATGGGGCCTGGGCCGCTTCGATGCCCTTCTCCCACGCCAGCCGCGCCGCCGCACGATCTTCCAGCCCCAACTGCGCCTTACCCAACAACTTCCACGCCGCCGAATACTTGGGGTCGAACTCCACGCATTTGTGCAGATGCTCGGCCGCCTTGGCGTTGTCCTTCAGGTCCAGATAACCCTTGCCCAAACCAAAACGCAGCAGGGAATTATCCACACCCTTGGCGAGCATTTTTTCCAGGGATTCGAGCATGCAGGCGTACTCCGTTGTGT
The DNA here is from genome assembly GCF_001579805.1 of Pseudomonas azotoformans. Classification (NCBI taxonomy): domain Bacteria; kingdom Pseudomonadati; phylum Pseudomonadota; class Gammaproteobacteria; order Pseudomonadales; family Pseudomonadaceae; genus Pseudomonas; species Pseudomonas azotoformans. The sequence continues at coordinate 1,530,410 of NZ_CP014546.1, forward strand.
CAGAAAAAGCTCAGGCCCACGTGGAACAGTTTCTCCACATCGCGGATATGTTTCTTGTCCACCAGGAACAGAATCACATGGTCCCCGGTTTCGATCACCGTATCGTCGTGGGCAATGATCACCTCTTCATCACGGATGATCGCGCCAATGGTGGTGCCCGGCGGCAAGCCGATATCGCGGATGGCCTTGCCGATCACTTTGCTCGACTTCGAGTCGCCATGGGCAATCGCCTCGATAGCCTCCGCCGCACCCCGGCGCAGGGAGTGTACGCTGACGATATCGCCACGACGCACGTGGGCCAGCAAGGTGCCGATGGTCGCCAACTGCGGGCTGATGGCGATGTCGATATCGCCACCCTGGATCAGGTCCACATAAGCCGGGTTGTTGATGATGGTCATCACCTTCTTCGCGCCCAGCCGCTTGGCCAGCAGCGATGACATGATGTTGGCTTCGTCATCGTTGGTCAGGGCCAGGAAGATATCCGCATCGGCGATGTTCTCTTCCATCAGCAGGTCGCGGTCCGAGGCACTGCCTTGCAGTACGACGGTGCTGTCGAGGGTGTCGGATAAATGCCGGCAACGTGCCGGACTCATCTCGATGATCTTCACCTGGTAGCGGCTTTCGATGGCTTCGGCCAAACGCTCGCCGATCTGCCCGCCGCCTGCGATGACGATGCGTTTATAGGTCTCGTCGAGGCGGCGCATTTCGCTCATGACGGCACGAATGTTCGCCTTGGCGGCGATGAAAAACACTTCGTCGTCGGCCTCGATCACCGTGTCGCCCTGGGGCAGGATCGGGCGGTCGCGTCGGAAAATCGCCGCGACGCGGGTTTCCACATTCGGCATGTGCTCGCGCAACTGGCGCAGTTGCTGGCCCACCAACGGGCCGCCGTAGTAGGCCTTTACGGCGACCAGTTGCGCCTTGCCGCCGGCGAAGTCGATCACCTGCAAGGCGCCCGGAATCTCGATCAGGCGCTTGATGTAGTGGGTCACCACCTGTTCAGGGCTGATCAGCACGTCGACCGGAATCGCGTCGTTGTCGAACAGCCCGGCGCGGGTCAGGTAGGCCGCCTCGCGTACACGGGCGATTTTGGTCGGGGTGTGGAACAGGGTATGGGCGACCTGGCAGGCGACCATGTTGGTTTCGTCGCTGTTGGTCACGGCCACCAGCATGTCGGCATCGTCGGCTCCGGCCTGGCGCAGCACCGTCGGGAACGATGCGCGGCCTTGCACGGTACGGATGTCGAGGCGGTCGCCCAGGTTGCGCAGACGCTCGCTGTCGGTGTCGACCACCGTGATGTCGTTGGCTTCGCTGGCCAAATGTTCGGCCAGCGTGCCGCCGACCTGCCCTGCCCCAAGGATGATGATTTTCATCCAGTCACTCCCTTAAAACCATTCAGCCGCGCGCGGCGGCGATCTTGATCAGTTTGGCGTAGTAGAAGCCATCGTGTCCGCCTTCTTGCGCGAGCAACTGGCGGCCGTGGGGCTGCTTGATACCGGCCGTGGTGGCGAAGTCCAGCTCCCGGGCGCCGCTGGTGCGGGCGAGGAAGGCTTCGATCACCTCGGTGTTTTCCGTCGGCAAGGTGGAACAGGTGGCGTAGAGCAGGATGCCGCCGACTTCCAGGGTCGGCCACATTGCGTCGAGCAGTTCGCTTTGCAGCAAGGCCAGGGCGGCGATGTCGTCGGGTTGGCGGGTGAGCTTGATGTCCGGGTGGCGGCGGATCACGCCGGTGGCCGAACACGGCGCATCGAGCAGGATGCGCTGGAAGGGTTTGCCGTCCCACCAGGTGGCGGTGTCACGGCCGTCGGCGGCGATCAGTTCGGCGCTGAGGCCCAGGCGCGCGAGGTTTTCGCGTACGCGCACCAGACGCTTGGCTTCCAGGTCGACAGCGACCACACCGGCCAGGTCCTTTTCGACTTCCAGAATGTGACAGGTCTTACCGCCTGGCGCGCAGCACGCGTCGAGCACGCGTTGACCGGGTGCCAGGTCGAGCAGGTCGGCAGCCAGTTGTGCGGCTTCATCCTGCACGCTGATCCAGCCTTCGGCAAAGCCCGGCAGGCTGCGCACGTCAGTGGCGGCTTCGAGCACGATGCCGTCGACGCTGTACACGCACGGCGTGGCGTTGATACCGGCCTCTGTGAGCAATTGCAGGTAGGCGTCACGGCTGTGATGGCGACGATTGACCCGCAGGATCATCGGCGGGTGCGCATTGTTCGCCGCGCAAATAGCTTCCCATTGCTCCGGCCAGAAGGCTTTCAGGGACTTTTGCAGCCAGCGGGGGTGGGCGGTGCGCACCACCGGGTCATGTTCCAGCTCGGCCAGCAGCGCTTCACTTTCGCGCTGGGCACGGCGCAGCACGGCGTTGAGCAGGGCCTTGGCCCAAGGTTTTTTCAGCTTGTCGGCGCAACCGACGGTTTCACCGATAGCGGCGTGGGCCGGTACGCGGGTGTAGAGCAGTTGATAGAGGCCCACCAGCAGCAGCGCTTCCACATCTGCATCGGCCGCCTTGAACGGCTTTTGCAGCAACTTGGTTGCCAACGCCGACAAGCGTGGCTGCCAGCGGGCCGTGCCAAAGGCCAGGTCCTGGGTGAAACCGCGATCGCGATCTTCGACCTTGTCCAGTTGGGTCGGCAACGAACTGTTCAGCGAAGCCTTGCCTTGGAGGACGGCAGCGAGAGCCTTGGCGGCGGCCAGACGTGGGTTCATTGCGCTGCCCCGAGGAGAGTACCCACGGCAAATTTCTCACGACGGCTGTTGAACAAATCGCTGAAATTAAGCGCCTTGCCACCGGGCAATTGCAGACGAGTCAGACACAACGCCTGTTCGCCGCAGGCGACCAGCAGGCCGTCCTTGCTGGCGCCGATGATCTCACCGTGAGCGCCTTTGCCCTCGGCCAAGGTGGCGGCCAACACTTTCAAGGCTTCGCCGTTGAGGGTGCTGTGGCAGATCGGCCACGGGTTGAACGCACGCACCAGACGCTCCAGCTCCACGGCCGGGCGGCTCCAGTCGATGCGCGCTTCGTCTTTGTTCAGCTTGTGGGCGTAAGTGGCCAGGCTGTCGTCCTGCACTTCACCTTCCAGGGTGCCGGCGGCCAGGCCGGCGATGGCCTGGATTACTGCGGGCGGGCCCAACTCGGCAAGGCGGTCGTGCAGGCTGCCGCCGGTGTCTTCGCCAGTGATCGGCGTAGTGACCTTGAGCAGCATCGGGCCGGTGTCCAGCCCTGCTTCCATGCGCATCACGGTCACGCCGCTTTCGCTGTCACCGGCTTCCACCGCACGCTGGATCGGTGCCGCACCGCGCCAGCGAGGCAACAGCGAGGCATGGCTGTTGATGCAGCCCAGGCGTGGGATATCCAGCACCACTTGCGGCAGGATCAGGCCGTAGGCCACCACCACCAACAGGTCCGGCTTCAGCGCCGCCAGTTCGGCCTGGGCCTCGGCATTACGCAGGGTCGGCGGTTGCAGCACGGGAATGTTGTGCTCCAGCGCCAGCTGCTTGACCGGGCTCGGCATCAGTTTTTGCCCACGACCGGCCGGGCGATCCGGCTGGGTGTACACCGCGACGATGTCATAAGGGCTGGCAAGCAGGGCCTTGAGGTGTTCGGCGGCAAATTCAGGCGTGCCGGCAAAAACAATGCGCAGTGGCTCGGTCATGGGAGGTCTCGGTTAAAAGCAGTCACAAAAGAAAAAGGCTTGCCGCAGCAAGCCTTTGGAAGGGGGCATCAAGCTTGCTGGCGATGCTTTTTTTCCAGCTTCTTCTTGATCCGGTCGCGCTTGAGCGTGGACAGGTAATCGACAAACAGCTTGCCGTTGAGGTGGTCGCATTCGTGCTGGATGCACACCGCCAGCAGGCCTTCGGCAATCAGCTCGAACGGCTTGCCGTCGCGGTCCAGGGCCTTGATCTTCACGCGCAGCGGGCGCTCGACGTTCTCGTAGAACTCCGGCACGGAGAGGCAGCCTTCCTGGTATTCGCCCATCTCGTCGGTCAGCGGTTCGAACTCCGGGTTGATGTACACCATCGGTTCGCTGCGATCTTCCGACAGGTCCATGACCACGACGCGCTGATGCACGTTGACCTGGGTCGCGGCGAGGCCGATACCCGGGGCTTCATACATTGTTTCAAACATGTCATCGACCAACTGACGAACCTTGTCGTCCACTACGGCCACCGGTTTGGCGATCGTGCGCAGGCGCGAGTCGGGGAATTCGAGGATGTTCAAAATAGCCATAAGCGTAATTGCTGCACATGTGAGGTAGAGGCAAATCGGCGTTGGGATGGACCCACACGGCCGGTGTGAAACCCTTAAAAGCCGCGAAGGCCAAGGCATTTCACGCGAACGCACATAATAAAGGAGATTCACCCCATGAGGAAATCGCTACTCGTCTTGCTGCTGTGGGCCCCGTTTTCCATGGCCCTGCTGCCCCCGCCCGTCCAGCGTCTGGAACAACCGACGCAACAGGCTATCCAGCGCTTCCTGTTGCATAACCGCATCCTTGATACACCCCAGGACCTGGACAATGCGCCGTACATCGTTGCTGCCGAGGCTGGTCGCGTGCTCGGCGCCAATGGCGAGCGGGTGTATGCCAGGGGCAACCTGGACCCTTCCCAACCCAATTACGGCATATTCCGACGCGGCAAGGTCCACACCGACCCTCAGACCCGAGAGCTGTTGGGCATCAACGCCGACGATATCGGTACCGCCCGTTTTGTCACGGCTGGCGACCTCACCACCCTGGCTGTGCAGCGTGTCACCCAGGAGGTACGCCCCGGTGACCGCTTGCTGCGTGCGCAAACACCCGTCGACCCGGCCGCTCTTGCTGTCACGCCAACGGCCGCCTTTATCGAAGGGCAGATCATCGATATTCCCAAGGGCGTGACCCAGATCGGCGTGCTGGATGCCGTAACCCTGAACAAAGGCCGTCGTGACGGCCTGGTCGAAGGCCAACTCCTCAGCGTGATCAAGACCGGCGCCACGGTGCGCGACCGCCTGACCGGCGCGCCGACGAAACTGCCCGACGAGCGCGCCGGCACCCTGCTGGTGTTTCGCACCTACGAAAAGCTCAGTTACGGCCTGGTGCTCAAAGCCTCACGACCGCTGGCGGTGATGGACCGTTTCGAGACTGCTCATCAAACACAATGAATAGCCTGCTAAATAAGTTACCAACAGAGTTATCCACAGCTTGTTACGGTCAAGGATGATCAGATGTTTCCGACAAATAGCCATGAAATTTCCCCATCAGAACTGGAAGCCCGACTACGCTTGCACAGGCTGCCGGAACTGGGTCAGAAACGTTTTCGCTTGTTGATCGAAGCGTTCGGCTCTGCCTCAAAAGCCATCAGTGCGCCTGCCAGCGCCTGGCGTTCACTCGGGCTGCCGGCCATCAGCGCCGATGCCCGGCGCAGTCATGAAATTCGCGATGCTGCCAGCGAGGCTTTGGCCTGGCTGGCCTGTCCGGCCCAGCATTTGCTGATGTGGGACCAGCCGGACTACCCTGCACTGCTTGCCCAGATTGATGATGCGCCGCCGCTGTTATTCGCCGCCGGTGACCCTGCAATCCTGGAAAAACCGCAACTGGCGATAGTCGGCAGCCGCCGTGCATCGCGTCCCGGCATGGACACGGCGGCGGCGTTTTCGCGCAGTTTGGCGAGCGCCGGTTTTGTCATCACCAGTGGCCTTGCGTTAGGCATTGACGGTGCAGCGCATCAGGCGGCATTGGATGTGGGCGGCCAGACAATCGGCGTGCTCGGCACCGGGCTGGAAAATTTTTATCCACAGCGCCACCGACGGCTGGCAGCGGCGATGATTGACCAAGGCAGCGCGGTGGTTTCCGAGTTCCCCCTGGATGCGCCGCCCCAGGCGGGTAACTTTCCCCGACGCAATCGAATCATCAGTGGCTTGTCCCTGGGCGTGCTGGTGGTGGAAGCCAGCATGGCCAGCGGTTCTCTGATCACGGCGAAACTGGCGGCCGAGCAAGGGCGCGAGGTGTATGCGATTCCGGGCTCCATCCATCATCCCGGCGCCAAGGGCTGTCATCAGTTGATCCGCGAGGGCGCGGTGCTGGTGGAGACCATCGAACACATCCTGGAAGGTTTGCGTGGTTGGCAGGCGTTGTCACGCCCTACCCCGATGCCGGTTGTCCATCCGTTGGTGGCACTGCTGCACGCGGCACCCCACACCAGTGAAGCCCTGGCGATTGCCAGTGGGCGGTCGTTGTCCCAGGTGCTGGCGAGCCTTACGGAGCTTGAGCTCGAAGGCCAGGTAATCTGCGAAAGCGGGCGCTGGCTTGCACGCTGCTAGGTTTTGTAAAGAAGATCGGTAAACTGCGCAGAGCTTTAGTCTGGAGAGTGAACAATGGTCAACCGGTGGCGTGTGCTGGAAACCGCACGAGAAATTCGCGCAGGCGCGGTGATTGCCTATCCAACCGAAGCGGTTTGGGGCCTGGGCTGCGATCCGTGGAACGAAGAAGCAGTAGACCGTTTGCTCGCCATCAAGAACCGTTCGGTGGACAAGGGCCTGATCCTGGTGGCGGACAATATCCGTCAGTTCGACTTTCTGTTCGAAGACTTCCCGCAGGACTGGATCGACCGCATGGCCAGCACTTGGCCAGGGCCGAACACCTGGCTGGTGCCCCATCAGGATTTGTTGCCGGAGTGGGTGACGGGTGTGCACGACACCGTTGCCCTACGGGTGACTGACCATCCGCTGGTGCGGGATTTGTGCTCGCTGGTAGGGCCGTTGATTTCTACTTCGGCCAACCCGCAAGGGCGCCCGGCGGCGCGCACGCGGATTCGCGTGGAGCAATACTTCCGTGGCCAGGTGGATCTGGTGTTGGGGGGCGCCTTGGGTGGGCGCAAGAACCCGAGCTTGATTCGTGATTTGGTGACTGGCGAGGTTGTGCGGCCTTCCTGAGACCGAGGTGCGGCCTTCGCGAGCAAGCCCGCTCCCACATTTTGATCGAGTTCCAACTGAAGGAATGCGGTCAAAATGTGGGAGCGGGCTTGCTCGCGAAGAGGTCCTTAAAGTCGCCGAAAATCTATAGCCTTACGGCAACAAAATAGTCGACCCAGTCGTCCTGCGCCCCGACAACTCCGTCTGCGCCTTCGCCGCCTCCGCCAGCGCATACCGCTGGTTGATATCAATGCGCACCTTGCCGCTCTGGATCATCGAGAACAGGTCATCCGCCATCGCCTGCAGGTTTTGCGGGTTGTTGGCATAGGTCGCCAGGGTCGGCCGGGTGACGTACAGCGAGCCCTTGGCCGACAGGATCCCCAAGTTCACCCCATCCACCGCGCCGGACGCATTGCCGAAACTCACCACCAGCCCCCGTGGCGCCACGCTGTCCAGCGAGGTCAGCCAGGTGTCTTTGCCGACGCCGTCGTACACCACCGGCACTTTTTTGCCGTCGGTCAATTCCAACACGCGCTGTGCGACGTCTTCCTTGCTGTAGTCGATGGTTTCCCAGGCACCGAGGGATTTGGCCAGGGCGGCTTTTTCCGGCGAACTCACAGTACCGATCAGCTTTACACCCAGAGCCTTGGCCCATTGGCAGGCCAGGGAGCCGACGCCACCGGCAGCGGCGTGGAACAGGATGGTTTCGCCGCCCTTCAGTTCATAGGTCTGGCGCAGCAGGTACTGCACGGTCAGGCCTTTGAGCATGGCGCCGGCGGCTTGTTCGAAGCTGATGTCATCCGGCAGGTGCACCAGGTTGGCGGCGGGCAGCACATGCAGTTGGCTGTAGGCGCCCAGCGGGCCGCTGCCGTAGGCTACACGGTCACCGACCTTGAACTGGGTGACTTCGCTGCCGACCGCGTCGACCACACCGGCGCCTTCCGCGCCCAACCCCGATGGCAATGCGGGCGGTGCGTACAGGCCACTGCGGAAATAGGTGTCGATGAAGTTCAGGCCAATCGCCTCGTTACGCACGCGAACCTGCTGCGGGCCGGGCTCTGCCGGCGTGTAGTCCACATACTCAAGCACTTCGGGGCCGCCATGGGCGCTGAACTGGATACGTTTGGCCATCTGCACTTCTCCTGGGTTCGAATCGCGTAGCCCCCTATCGGACTCCTAAGCTTGATCTTCGTCAACTGCGGTGCAACCGGGTGCAGTGGTATCCTGTGCGCCCATTTGCCGCCGACGCCCAATGGCCTCGCGTAGCTTTGCCCGATTCAAGGTGATGCCATGACTACCCGCACCGAGGCTGTAAAGGCCTACCTGCTTGACCTGCAAGACCGCATTTGCAGCGCCCTGGAAACCTTCGAGACGGACACTCGCTTTATCGAAGACGCCTGGACCCGGCCTGCCGGCGGCGGCGGACGCACCCGTGTGATCGAAAACGGTTCGGTGATCGAAAAAGGCGGCGTCAACTTTTCCCACGTGTTTGGCAGCGGTCTCCCACCATCTGCCAGCGCGCATCGTCCTGAATTGGCCGGTCGCGGCTTTGAAGCCCTGGGTGTGTCGTTGGTGATTCATCCGCACAACCCACACGTACCGACTTCCCACGCCAATGTGCGCTTTTTCATCGCTGAAAAAGAAGGCGAAGAGCCGGTGTGGTGGTTCGGCGGCGGTTTCGACCTCACGCCTTACTACGGCAATGAAGAAGACTGCATCCACTGGCACCGCGTGGCCGAGCAGGCCTGTGCGCCGTTCGGTCCAGACGTGTACTCGCGCTACAAAGCCTGGTGCGACACCTACTTCCACATCAAGCACCGCAACGAACCGCGCGGCATCGGCGGCCTGTTCTTCGATGACCTGAACGAGTGGGACTTCGACACCTGCTTCGCCTTCATCCGCGCCATCGGCGATGCCTACATCGACGCCTACCTGCCGATCGTGCAGCGCCGCAAGGCCACCGCCTACACCGAGCAGCAGCGCGAATTCCAGGAGTTCCGTCGTGGTCGCTACGTTGAATTCAACCTGGTCTACGACCGTGGCACCTTGTTTGGCCTGCAATCGGGCGGACGCACCGAGTCGATCCTGATGTCGCTGCCGCCGCAGGTGCGCTGGAGCTACGACTGGAAGGCCGAGGCCGGCAGCGAAGAAGCGCGCCTCACCGACTACTTCCTGCAAGACCGTGACTGGCTGGGCCTTACCGCGCCCAAGGCGGCTCTCTGATGGACCGCTATGTCGTGTTCGGCAACCCCATCGGCCACAGCAAATCGCCGCTGATCCATCGCATGTTCGCCGAGCAGACCGGCGAGCAGCTGGACTACAGCACCTTGCTGGCGCCGCTGGAGGATTTCACTGGCTGTGCCCGTGAGTTTTTTCTACAAGGTCGGGGTGCCAACGTCACCGTACCGTTCAAGGAGGATGCCTACCGCTTGGCCAACACCTTGACCGACCGCGCCCAACGCGCGGGTGCGGTGAACACACTGAGCAAACTCGTCGACGGCAGCCTGTTGGGCGACAACACCGACGGTGCCGGCCTGGTGCGTGACCTGACGGTTAACGCCGGGTTGAGCCTGCAAGGCAAACGCATCTTGTTGCTGGGCGCTGGTGGCGCGGTACGCGGCGCATTGGAGCCGTTGCTGGCCGAACAGCCCGCTTCGCTGATCATCGCCAACCGCACGGTGGAAAAGGCCGAAATGCTCGCTGAGTTGTTCGACGACCTGGGCCCGGTGTCCGCCAGTGGTTTCGATTGGTTGCGTGAGCCGGTGGACGTGATCATCAACGCCACCTCCGCCAGCCTGTCAGGCGATGTACCGCCGATTGCGGGCAGCCTGATCGAACCGGGCAAGACCTTTTGCTACGACATGATGTACGCCAAGGAACCGACCGCGTTTTGCCGCTGGGCCACCGAACAAGGCGCAGCCGTGGCGATGGATGGCCTGGGCATGCTGGTGGAACAGGCGGCGGAAGCCTTCTTCCTGTGGCGCGGCGTGCGCCCGGACTCGGCGCCCGTACTGGCTGAGCTACGCCGCCAGTTGGCGCTGTAATCACTCCTGGAACTGGATGGGGCAGCTGTCGGCCCCTTCCAGCTTTTTCAACTCTTCTACTACCTGCGGCCTGGCCCGGCGCAATGTCAGGCTGCGCCCCAACCCGCGCAAGCGCCGTGCTTCATGGTGCAGCATCTCCACCCCGGAATAGTCGATAAAGTTGATCTGCTGCGCCTCGATCACCACCCGTTCGCCCTGCAGGCTTTGCAGGCGTACTTGCAGGTAGTGGCTGGCGCCGAAAAAGATCGAGCCGCCCACCCGCAGCACATCTTCATCGCCATCGCGCCATTGCTGTACCCGTGGCTGCGAGGTGCGCTTGAGGTAGAAAAACAGCGACGCCAGCACCCCGGCGTAAATCGCTGTTTGCAACTCCAACAGCAAGGTGGCGACGCAGGTCAGGCTCATCACCACGAACTCGGCGCGACTGACGCGGAATAACGCGCGAATGCCGCGACGGTCCACCAAACCCCAACTGATCAGCAAGATGCTCGCGGCCATGCTCGGGATCGGAATATGGGCGATCAATGCCGCGCCAAACAGCGCAAACAGTGCCACCCATAACGCGGAAAACACGCCCGCCAACGGCGAACAGGCGCCCGCCTCGTAGCTGAGGCCGGAGCGTGTGAACGAACCGGCTGACAAATACCCGGAGAAAAATCCGCCAACGATGTTGGATAAACCCTGCGCTCGCACTTCCTGGTTGGCATCGAGCAATTGCTGCGAACGCGCCGACAGCGAGCGGGCAATCGACAAGCTGGTCACCAGCCCCAGCATGCCCACCGCCACGGCGCTCGGCAGCAGGCGCAGGATCACGTCCAGGTCCATGGGCAACGGGCTGAACGGCGGCAGTTTGCCGATAAACGAACTGACCAGCGCCACATGCCCGAACATCGCCGGCCACAGCCACGCCACCAGGCTGCCCAGCGCCAAGGCGATCAACAGGGTCGGCCAGCGCGGTACGAGGTATTTGAGCAGTGCCCCCACCAGCAAGGTACCGAGCCCGAGTATGAGTGAAGCGTGATCCCATTCGCCGCTATGGTGGATCAGTGCCAGCAGGCTATTGATCGCCGTGGCCTGGCTCGGTAAATCCAGCCCCAGCAGATTGGGCAGCTGCCCGAGCGCAATCACCACGGCGGCACCCAGGGTGAAACCGAGCACCACTGAATGAGAGACAAAATTCACCAGCGCGCCAAAGCGCAGCATGCCCAGCAGCCACTGGAAAACCCCGGCGAGGAAGGTGAGCAACAGGATCAGGGTGATGTAGTCCTGCGAGCCCGGCACGGCCAGCGGGCTGACGCTGGCGTAGAGCACAATGGAAATCGCCGCCGTGGGGCCGCAGATCAGATGCCAGGAGGAACCCCAGAGGCAGGCGATCAGCACCGGGATGATTGCGGCGTACAAGCCGTATTCGGGTGGGAGACCGGCGATCAGCGCGTAGGCAATTGACTGTGGCAAGGCGAGAACCGCGCCACTGAGGCCCACCATCGCATCCCGGCCGACGCTGGCGCGGGTCTGACGCGGGAGCCAGGCGAGGAAGGGGAAGAGTGTGTGGCGGTTGGGCCGGGGCATCGCGGACTCGGGTAGAAAGGTTTAGCGCAGAGTATCAGCACATATTGGTCCCTGTGGGAGCGGGCTTGCTCGCGAAAGCGGAGTGTCAGTTAACATTTACTCAACTGATCCGACGCCTTCGCGAGCAAGCCCGCTCCCACATTTGGATTGCATCAGGCCTTTAGAGCTTGGCTTTTACAGCGCCCAGCGCATCCTTGCCATCCACGGTCTTCACGCCCTCCAGCCATTTATCCAATACCGCCGGGTTGGCCTTGATCCACGCCTTCGCCGCATCGGCATTGCTGACCTTGTTGTTGGCCACCTCGGCCATGATGCTGTTTTCCATCTCCTGGGTAAAACTCAGGTTGGTCAGCAGTTTTCCTACGTTCGGGCAGGCCTGCGCATACCCTTTGCGGGTCAAGGTATACACGCTGCCGGTGTCACCAAAATATTTCTCGCCGCCCTTGAGGTAGTGCATTTTCAACTGCACGTTCATCGGGTGCGGGGTCCAGCCGAGGAAGGTCACGAATTTCTGCTTCTTAACCGCCCGCGACACTTCGGCGAGCATCGCCTGTTCGCTGGACTCCACCAGCTTCCACTGGCCGAGCGCAAAGTCGTTCTTCTTGATGATTTCCTGCAACGAAATATTCGCCGGTGCGCCGGAGCCGATGCCGTAGATCTTTTTGTCGAACTTGTCGGCAAATTTGTTCAGGTCGGCAAAGTCATGCACCCCGGCGTCCCACACATAATCGGGCACGGCGAGGGTGAACTCGGTGCCGTCGAGGTTTTTCGCCAGTTGCACCACGTCGCCATTGGCCACGAACTTGTCATAGAAACCCTGCTGGGCCGGCATCCAGTTGCCCAGAAACACATCCACCTGGCCGTCCTTGAGCCCGCCAAAGGTGATCGGCACCGCCAGGGTGTCGACCTTGGGTTTGTAGCCCATGCCCGTCAGCAGAAAACCGGTGATGGCATTGGTGGCCGCAATATCGCTCCAGCCCGGATCGGCCATCTTTACCGTTTCACAACTGGCGTCTGCGTAAACATTGGCGCTTCCCAGCGCCAGGAGCCCCAGCATCACAGTTAACTTTTGCATGGCCTTCCCTCAGTGTTATTGGTTTTGGCAGGGTTGTGGATAACGTGCCTTGCGCTCCAGGTCGTCGAGGTCGATATGGTTGCGCATGTATTGCTGACTGGCGTCCACCAGTGGCTGGTGATCCCAGCTCTTCAGCTTGCCCTGGGTCAGTGCTTCAAACACCAGACGGCGGCGGCGTTGGCTGGCGAGCACCTGTTGGTGGATCGCCGGGATATCCCATTTGGCCCGCGCCTCGTCCAGGAAGGCTGCAAACAGCGCCCGGTGTTGCTGCGACTGGCTGAGGTCTTCCTGCTCCCGTGGGTCGTTGTGTACATCGAACAGTAGACAAGGGTCGTCTTCGCTGTAGATGAATTTGTAGGCGCCCCGGCGAATCATCATCAGCGGGCTGATGGTGCCTTCGGCCATGTACTCGCCAAACACTTCGTCATGCCCGCCCTGCCCTTGCAAGTGCGGGACCAGCGAGCGGCCGTCCAGTGGCAGGCGCGGGTCCAGCTCGCCGCCGGCCAGTTCCACCAGGGTTGGCAGCAGGTCGGCGGTGGACACGGCTTTGCTCACGCGACCTGCCGCGAACTGTCCCGGCGCACTGACCAGCAGCGGCACGCGGGCGGCCATTTCAAACCAGTGCATTTTGTACCAAAGGCCCCGCTCGCCGAGCATGTCGCCGTGGTCGCCGGAGAAGATGATGATGGTGTCGTCGGCCAAGCCGGTGTCTTCCAGGGTTTGCAGCAGCTTGCCGACGTTGCTGTCGATGTAGCTGCACGCGCCGAAGTAGGCACGCCGTGCATCGCGGATCTTATCCACAGGCAGCGGCTTGTCCCACAGGTCGTAGACCTTGAGCAAGCGCTGGGAATGCGGGTCGAGATCGCTTTGCGCGGGTGTTGTAGGCAACGGGATGTCGGCATCGTCGTAAAGGTCCCAGAACGGTTTGGGAATGGTGTACGGGTCGTGAGGGTGAGTCATCGATACCGTCAGGCAGAACGGCTGGTCGCCGTCTTCGCGGATATGGTCGAACAGATATTGCTGCGCCTTGAACACCACCTCTTCGTCGAAATCCAGCTGGTTGGTGCGCACGCACGGCCCGGCTTGCAGCACCGACGACATGTTGTGATACCAGGTGGGGCGCACGTCCGGCTCGTCCCAGTTCACCGCCCAGCCATAGTCGGCGGGGTAGATGTCGCTGGTCAGGCGTTCTTCGTAGCCATGCAACTGGTCGGGACCGCAGAAGTGCATCTTGCCCGACAAAGCGGTGCGATAGCCGAGGCGGCGCAGATAGTGGGCATAGGTCGGCACGTCGGCGGGGAAATCGGCGGCGTTGTCGTAGGCGCCGATCTTGCTCGGCAACTGGCCACTCACCAGGGTGAAACGCGACGGCGCGCACAACGGGCTGTTGCAATAGGCGGCATCGAATACCACGCCCTGCTCGGCGAGGCGACTCAGGTTGGGCAACTTGATAGGCGAAGAACCGTAGAACGGAAGCAACGGGGCGGCCATTTGATCGGCCATGATGAAAAGAATGTTCTTGCGCTTCATGATCTATCGGCATTCCATAGGCGGTGTTTATGCCAGTGAGCATGCAGCCCATGAAAATTGGGGTAAAGCCCATGAAAAGCAATGTCTAGGATAAGCACAGCTTATGTATGAAGCCCTCGGTGACCTGTCCCTCGATTTGCTGCGCGCCTTCGAAGCCGCCGCACGCCATCGCAGTTTTACCGCCGCCGCGATGGAACTGGGCACCACCCAACCGGCCATCAGCCAGCAGATCAAGCGCCTGGAAGAACAGTTGGCGATCCGCCTGTTTGATCGCATCTACCGGGGCATCGAACTGACTGACGCTGGTGCCCTGTTGTTCGAGCATGTGCAAGGTGGTTTGCAGGGCATCAACCAGGGCTTGAGCCGGATCACCCAACAGGACCAGCATGAAGTGCTGCAAGTCGCCACCGACTTCGCCTTCGCCGCCTATTGGCTGATGCCGCGCCTGCATCGTTTTCACCAGGCCAACCCTCAGGTCGATGTGAGCCTGGTGACCAGCGAGCGCAATCACGCCACTTTGCGCAGCGATATTGACGTGGCGGTGTTGTTTGGCGACGGCCGTTTCAAGCAGGGCGACAGCCTGTGGCTGTTCAACGAGGAAGTGTTCCCGGTGTGCAGTCCGCAGTGGCTCAAGGAACAGGCGACACCGCTGACTGTGCAAAATTTGCACGATGTCCCCTTGCTGCACCTGCGCCAGGAAAACAACAGCCAGTGGTTCGACTGGAGCGGTGTGTTTCGCGAATTGGGCATCGCCAGCGCACCGACGCCCGGCCAATTGCGTTTCGACAATTACACCCTGTTGATCCAGGCGGCGATTGCCGGCCAGGGCGTGGCTATCGGCTGGCGGCACCTGGTGGATAACCTGCTGGAGCAGGGCTGGTTGTGCCGACCGGTGAGCGACACCGTCATCTCGCGCTTTGGCTATTACGTGGTGCAGCCCCAGCGCAAACGCCGAGGGCAGTTGGTCGAGCGCTTCGTCGACTGGCTGGTGGCAGAACAAGCCAGCAGCGCGCAGTCGCTGACCGGGCTGGCCCTGCCGTCCATTGCGGTCTAGCATCTGGCGCCTATTGGATCCGGAGTCCGCCATGCAACGTATCAAGGGCTACCACGCCCATATCTACTTCGACGCCAGCACCATCGAACAGGCGCGCACCCTGTGCGAAGACGCCGCCAAACTCTTCCCGCTGCGCATGGGGCGTGTGCACGAACGACCGGTGGGCCCGCACCCGGATTGGAGTTGCCAACTGGCGTTCGATCCCGAATACATCGGCGTGGTGCTGCCATGGTTGGTGATCCATCGCAACGGGCTGGTGGTGTTCCTGCACCCCGAGACCGGCGATGACTTGAAGGACCACACCGACTATGCGGTGTGGATGGGGGCGATGCGGGAACTGAACTTGTCAGCCTTTTCCTGAATAAAATCCCTAAATATGGGATTGATATTTATATATTGAGACTTGCGCCCGCGTAGGTTTATATTCGCTGCATCCGCTCAGAACTCAGGTGAAGCGATGCAGGCGCAATTGATCGCGCTCGATTGGGGGACCAGCTCCCTTCGTGCTTACAAACTCGGCCCCGCAGGCACCGTGCTGGAACAGCGCTCGCTGGCGTGGGGCATCATGCATTTGCCCGCCGAACCCCGGGACATTGCCGGTGTGCGTTGCAGCAACGGCTTCGAGTTGGCGTTTGATGCGGCCTGCGGGGATTGGCTCGACGCCGAACCGGGTTTGCCGGTGATTGCCTGTGGCATGGTCGGCAGCGCCCAAGGCTGGAGCGAAGCGGCCTATCGCAATACCCCGGTCGACGTCGCCAGCCTCGGCCAGGCGCTGCACCAGGTGCACAGCCTGCGCGGCGTGGACGTGCACATCGTGCCAGGCGTGATTGAGCAGGTCGGCTTGCCCAACGTAATGCGCGGCGAAGAAACCCAAGTGCTGGGCGTGCTGCAAGGGCTGGGCGCCGATGGGTTGATCGGCCTGCCGGGCAGCCATTCCAAGTGGGTCGAGGTGGTCGACGGCTGCATCACGCACTTCGATACCTTCATGACCGGCGAGCTGTTTGCAGTGTTGAGCAAACACAGCATCCTCGGGCGTACCCAGCAACCCAGCGAGCGATTCCAGGCCGAAGCCTTCGACCGAGGCGTGCACGTGGCGCTTTCCGAAGACGGCCAGCGCGGCGTGCTGTCCACCTTGTTCAGTGCCCGCACCCTCGGGCTCACCGGCGAACTCGCGCCTGACCAGCAGCCCGATTACCTGTCCGGCTTGCTTATCGGCCATGAACTCGCCGGTCTGCCCGACAGCGCCAAACACAAGCCGATCATCCTGGTCGGCGCCGCGCCACTTTGCACCCGTTATCAACGCGCCCTCGCCCTTTGCGGCTTTGCCCACGTCAGCCTGGCGCAGGAAGCCACCGAGCGCGGCCTGTGGCAACTGGCCGTGGCGGCCGGGCTCACTCAACCTGTATTGGAGGCCTGACATGCTCAAGCAAGCACTCGCGCAAAACGGTTTGATCGCCATCCTGCGCGGCATCCGCCCGGACGAAGCCCAGGCTGTCGGCCAGGTGCTGTACCAGGCGGGGTTTCGGGTGATCGAAGTCCCGCTGAATTCGCCCGACCCTTACACCAGTATCCGCACCCTGCGCGACAGCTTGCCCGCCGATTGCCTGATCGGTGCCGGCACGGTGTTGACGCCGGAGCAGGTCGAGCAGGTAAAGGCGGCCGGCGGCCAGGTGATCGTCATGCCCCACAGCGATGCCAAGGTGTTGCGTGCCGCCAAAGCTGCAGGCCTGTTTCTGTCGCCGGGCGTGGCCACGCCGACCGAAGCCTTCGCCGCACTGGCCGAAGGCGCCGACGTGTTGAAGCTGTTCCCCGCCGAGCAAATGGGCCCTTCGGTGATCAAGGCGTGGCTGGCGGTATTGCCGGCCGGCACCTTGCTGCTGCCGGTGGGCGGCATCACCCCGGACAACATGCAGGTATTTGTCGATGCCGGCGCCAAAGGCTTCGGGTTGGGTTCCGGGCTGTTCAAACCGGGTATGACTGTGGATCAGGTAGCGAGCCGCGCCCAGGCTTATGTCGCCGCCTGGAAAGCCCTCAGCTGAATCAAGTTTCGCGCCTACCGGCGCCGCATCTATAAGAGAGATAACAGATGAAAATCACGAAATTGACGACCTTTATCGTCCCGCCGCGCTGGTGCTTCCTCAAGGTCGAAACCGACCAGGGTGTGACCGGCTGGGGTGAGCCCGTGGTCGAGGGCCGCGCCCACACCGTGGCAGCGGCTGTCGAAGAACTGTCCGACTACCTGATCGGCAAAGACCCCCGCAATATCGAAGACATCTGGACCGTGCTCTATCGCGGCGGCTTCTACCGCGGCGGCGCGGTGCACATGAGCGCCCTCGCCGGCATCGACCAGGCGCTGTGGGACATCAAGGGCAAGGCCCTCGGTGTGTCGGTCAGCGATCTGCTCGGCGGCCAGGTGCGTGACAAGATCCGCGTGTACTCCTGGATCGGCGGCGATCGCCCGGCCGACACCGCCCGCGCTGCCAAAGAGGCGGTGGCCCGTGGTTTCACGGCGGTGAAGATGAACGGCACCGAAGAACTGCAGTTCGTCGACAGCTTCGAAAAAGTCGACCTGGCCCTGGCCAACGTCGCCGCCGTGCGTGACGCGGTGGGCCCCAACGTCGGCATCGGCGTCGACTTCCATGGCCGGGTGCACAAGCCCATGGCCAAGGTGCTGATGAAGGAACTCGACTCGTACAAGCTGATGTTCATCGAAGAACCGGTGCTCAGCGAAAACTACGAAGCACTGAAAGAGCTGGCGCCGCTGACCAGCACGCCGATTGCCCTGGGCGAGCGCCTGTTCTCGCGTTGGGATTTCAAGCGTGTGCTCAGCGAAGGCTATGTCGACATCATCCAGCCGGATGCGTCCCATGCCGGTGGCATCACCGAAACCCGCAAGATCGCCAACATGGCCGAAGCCTACGACGTGGCCCTGGCCCTGCACTGCCCGTTGGGCCCGATTGCCCTGGCGGCGTGCCTGCAATTGGACGCGGTCTGCTACAACGCGTTTATCCAGGAGCAAAGCCTGGGCATTCACTACAACGAGAGCAATGACCTGCTCGACTACGTGCGCGATCCGGGCGTATTCGACTATGACCAGGGCTTTGTGAAGATCCCCAACGGGCCGGGCCTGGGCATCGAGATCAACGAGGAATACGTGATCGAACGCGCGGCCATCGGCCATCGCTGGCGTAACCCTATATGGCGCCACGCCGACGGCAGCTTCGCCGAGTGGTAAGCACCCTGTAGGAGCCGGGCTGCCGGCTCCTGCAAGCCCTCAATAAACATAAGAAGAGGCAACCCCCCATGCACCCTGAATCCTTCACCGGGCAGGCTTCTTTAGTCACGCCTACCCGAAAGCGCTTCTTCATCATGGTGCTGCTGTTTATCACCGTGGTCATCAACTACCTCGACCGCAGCAACCTGTCCATCGCCGCCCCGGCCCTGACCAGTGAGTTGGGGATCGACCCGGTGCACGTCGGGCTGATTTTCTCCGCGTTCGGCTGGACCTACGCCGCCATGCAGATCCCCGGCGGCTGGCTGGTGGACCGCGTGCCGCCGCGCATCCTCTACACGGCGGCCCTGCTGTTGTGGTCCATCGCCACGGTCATGCTCGGCTTCGCCGCCAGCTTTATCGCGCTGTTCGTGTTGCGCATGGCGGTGGGCGCGTTGGAAGCGCCGGCCTACCCGATCAACAGCCGTGTGGTTACCACCTGGTTCCCCGAGCGTGAGCGCGCCACGGCGATTGGCGTTTATACCTCCGGGCAATTTGTCGGGCTGGCATTCCTCACGCCGGTACTGGCCTGGCTGCAACATGCCTTTGGCTGGCACATGGTGTTTGTCGCGACCGGTGGCGTGGGCATTGTCTGGGCGGTGATCTGGTACGCGGTGTACCGCGAACCGAAGGATTTCAAAGGCGCGAATGCCGCTGAAATCGACCTGATCCGTGAAGGTGGCGGCTTGGTGGATATGCAGGAAAAAGCCGCCAAGGCGCCGTTCAGTTGGGTCGACCTGGGCATCGTGTTGAGCAAGCGCAAACTCTGGGGGATCTACCTGGGGCAGTTCTGCCTCAACTCCACGCTGTGGTTCTTCCTGACCTGGTTCCCGACCTACCTGGTGAAATATCGCGGTATGGACTTCATCAAGTCCGGCCTGCTGGCGTCATTGCCATTCCTGGCGGCGTTTGTCGGCGTACTGTGTTCGGGGATCTTTTCCGACTGGCTGATTCGTCGCGGCGCGTCGGTGGGGTTCGCGCGCAAGTTGCCGATCATCGGCGGGCTGCTGATCTCCACGGCGATCATCGGTGCCAACTATGTGGATTCGACGGCGTGGGTGATTGCGTTCCTGGCGGTGGCGTTCTTTGGTAATGGGTTGGCGTCGATTACCTGGTCGCTGGTGTCGACCCTGGCACCGGCCCGCCTGTTGGGGCTGACCGGTGGGGTGTTCAACTTCATCGGCAACCTGTCGGCGATTGCCACGCCGATCGTGATTGGCTTTCTGGCCAGTGGCGATTCGTTTGCGCCAGCAATAACCTATATTGCGGTGCTGGCGTTGCTTGGGGCGCTCTCCTACATATTGTTGGTGGGCAAGGTCGAGCGGATCGAGTTAGATGAAAGCCCTAGTTGAGCACACCGTCCAGAATCTCATAGACGATGCCCGTACCCACGGCGATCAACACCACATCCGGCCCCGAACGGCGCCATTCATAGCCGGGATACACCGGCAGGCGCGCCAGGGCCCGGTTATCGAGACGTTCGCCGTAATAGCCGCGCGGCAGCGGCTGGCCCCGCACCAGGCGTACATTCGGCGGTGGCGGTGCGCCACGGGCGAACTGGCCGTGGTTGTCGTGGATGATCTGGCGGACCGGGCCGAAGTCTTGGGGCGGGCCGCCGCGACGGTTGTCCTGCGGGCCGCGATGGTCGTCGCCGCGTTGTTCGTGCTGGCCCTGCGGGCCGCCACGGTCAGGGCCGCCTTGGTCATAAGGCGCAGCCTGCACCAGGGCGCTGGCGCCAAGCACCAGCACGCCAAGGCCGGCAATCACGGTTTTGGGCATTTTCATCGGGTATTCCTCAGGGCACGCAAACAAAAAAGGGATTTCGAACGAGGTTCGAAATCCCTTGGTCTTGCTGTTTAGGCCGTGCCCGGGCGGGTTGATTCCTCTGTATCAGGAACTTTACCTACTGCTTACGGGGCCCTTACTTACGAGCGTTACGCACGCCTTCCGACAATGCCGCACACAGGCTCAGTACACCGTCGATGGCTTGCTGGTCATTCTTGGCGTTGGCGATGTGGTCGATCAGCGCCGAACCTACGACGACACCATCAGCCAAGCGGGCGATGGCCGCCGCTTGTTCCGGCGTGCGGATACCAAAACCGATGCTGATCGGCAGGTCGGTATGGCGACGCAGGCGGGTCACGGCTTCTTCGACGTGCTCCAGGGTCGCGGCGCCAGCACCGGTCACACCGGCCACCGACACGTAGTACACAAAGCCGGAGCTGCCATTCAGAACCGTCGGCAGGCGCACATCATCGGTGGTTGGCGTGGTCAGGCGGATGAAGTCGATACCCGCCGCTTGGGCCGGGTCACACAGTTCGCCGTTATGCTCGGGCGGCATGTCGACCACGATCAGGCCGTCCACGCCGGCTGCCTTGGCGTCGGCAATAAACTGCGGCACGCCGTATTTGTGGATCGGGTTGAAGTAGCCCATCAACACCAGCGGCGTGTCGTTGTTGTCCTGGCGGAACTCGCGGACCATCTGCAGGGTTTTCACCAGGTTCTGCTTGGCGTTCAACGCGCGGATGTTGGCCAGTTGAATGGCCGGGCCGTCGGCCATCGGGTCGGTGAAGGGCATGCCCAACTCGATCACGTCGGCGCCGGCGGCTGGCAAGCCTTTGAGGATCGCCAGCGAGGTGTCGTAGCCAGGGTCGCCGGCCGTGACGAAGGTCACCAGGGCGGCGCGATTCTGTTCTTTGAGCTGGGCGAAGCGGGTTTGCAGGCGGCTCATCAGTGTTTCTCCTGCTGAGAAGTTTCCATGTGGTGCATCACGGTCTGCATGTCTTTGTCGCCACGGCCGGACAGGTTGACCACCATCAGGTGATCCTTCGGCAGGGTCGGCGCGCGTTTGAACACTTCGGCCAGGGCGTGGGCGCTTTCCAGGGCTGGAATGATCCCTTCCAGGCGGCAGCATTTGTGGAAGGCGTCGAGGGCTTCATCGTCGGTCACCGAGGTGTATTGGACGCGACCGATGTCGTGCAACCACGCGTGTTCCGGGCCGATGCCGGGGTAATCCAGGCCAGCGGAGATCGAGTGGGCGTCGATGATCTGGCCGTCGTCGTCCTGCAGCAGGAAGGTGCGGTTGCCGTGCAGCACGCCCGGTACGCCACCGTTGAGGCTGGCCGCGTGCTTGCCGGTTTCGATGCCGTGGCCGGCCGCTTCAACGCCGATGATCTCGACGCTGGTGTCGTCCAGGAACGGGTGGAACAGGCCCATGGCATTGGAACCGCCGCCGATGCACGCCACCAGGCTGTCCGGCAGGCGGCCTTCCTGGGCTTGCAGCTGGTCGCGGGTTTCCTTGCCGATCACGGCCTGGAAGTCGCGCACCATTGCAGGGTAAGGGTGCGGGCCGGCCACGGTGCCGATCAGGTAGAAGGTGCTGTCGACGTTGGTCACCCAGTCACGCAGGGCTTCGTTCATCGCGTCTTTCAGGGTGCCGGTGCCAGCCACCACTGGGATCACTTCGGCGCCCAGCAGCTTCATGCGGAACACGTTGGCTTGCTGGCGCTCGATGTCAGTGGTGCCCATATAGATCACGCATTGCAGGCCGAAGCGCGCGGCCACGGTGGCAGTGGCCACGCCGTGCATGCCGGCGCCGGTCTCGGCGATGATGCGTTTTTTACCCATGCGCCGTGCCAGCAGGATCTGGCCGATGCAGTTGTTGATCTTGTGCGCGCCGGTGTGGTTCAGCTCTTCGCGCTTGAGGTAGATCTTGGCGCCGCCGCAGAATTCGGTCAGGCGTTCGGCGAAGTACAGCGGGCTTGGACGACCGACGTAGTCACGTTGGAAGTAGGCCAACTCCTCTTTGAATGCAGGATCTTCCTTGGCCGCTTCGTATTCGCGGGCCAGGTCGAGGATCAACGGCATTAAGGTTTCAGCGACGTAACGGCCGCCGAACGCGCCAAACAGGCCGTTGGCGTCTGGGCCGTTGCGTAGATCGGTCTGGGACTGAGTCATGGGACGCTCCAGGAAAGAAGGGGTGTGGGAAGCAATGAGGGCCACTCTACCCCTGACGTTCTACGCTGAAAACCGATAAGATCGCCACAACCTGTCAGGAAAACTCACAGATGAGCCGAGACCTTCCGCCCCTCAACGCCCTGCGTGCCTTTGAAGCGACTGCGCGCTTGAACAGCGTCAGTCAGGCCGCCGAGCAATTGCATGTGACCCACGGTGCCGTTAGCCGCCAGTTGAAGGTGCTGGAGGAGCATTTGGGTATCAGCCTGTTCGTCAAGGAAGGTCGCGGCCTTAAACTCACAGATGCGGGCGTTCGGCTGCGGGATGCCAGCGCCGAGGCCTTCGAGCGGTTGAGGGATGTATGTGCCGAGTTAACCCAGGCCAGTGCCGACGCGCCTTTCGTGCTCGGCTGTTCGGGCAGCCTGCTGGCGCGCTGGTTGATCCCGCGCCTGGGCCGCTTGAACGCAGACTTGCCGGACCTGCGCCTGCACCTGTCGGCGGGTGATGGGGATCTGGACCCGCGCCGCCCAGGCTTGGACGCACTGTTGGTGTTCGCTGAGCCGCCATGGCCGGCGGATATGCAGGTGTATGAGCTGGCCAGTGAACGCATCGGCCCGGTGATGAGCCCGCGCTTTGCCGGCTATGAACGTTTGCGCGAGGCACCCGCCGAGGCCTTGTGTGGTGAAAAGCTGTTGCACACCACGTCACGCCCGCAAGCCTGGCCCAGTTGGGCGGCGCAGCACGGCATCGAGCCCGGCGCGTTGAAACATGGCCAGGGGTTTGAGCATTTGTATTATTTACTGGAGGCGGCAGTGGCAGGATTGGGTGTAGCCATCGCCCCGCAGCCGCTGGTGGCCGAGGACTTGCGTGCGGGTCGCCTGGTGGCGCCGTGGGGTTTCAGTGAAACCCCGGCGCACCTGGCGCTGTGGCTGCCCAAGCGCGCCGCCGATGGGCGCGCCGGGCAACTGGCGCAGTGGCTCAAGGCTGAGCTACGGCGCGAACCGGTTTAGTCGCCGCGTTTGCACAGCAGATAAGCCGCGAGCAGGCCCAGTGCACCGACGGCGACGCCGGCTGTGGTCCATGGGTGCTCTTGTGCGTAGTCCCGGGTTGCAACACCGGTTTCGCGGATTTTGACTTTGCTTTCTTCGTAGGCATCGCTGATCAAGTGGCGGGAGTGCTTGAGGGCATTCTCGGCATTGCTTTTCAGGGCCTTCAAGGTTTTGCGCGACTCGTCGGATGCATCGTCCTTGAGGCTTTCCAAAGACTTGAGCAGGCTCGAAATCTCGGCTTCCATGCTTTCCAGCGACGCTTTGCGTAAAGAAGTGTTGGCCATGTGGACTCTCCTGAAGTGATTGAGTGGCGTGTGTAGATACCGACTGCGGCCGTTTCAGAAAGTGCAGTAAATCTGAACTTTCGGGTACGAACAGTCGCCAGAAGCAGTACGAACATTGACTGCTACGCTTGCTTAACGACCCTTAGGAGAACTGCCATGAGTGATCATCACACCTACAAGAAAGTTGAACTGGTGGGCTCGTCTACCTCCAGCATCGAAGACGCCATCAACAATGCGCTGGCCGAGGCCAACAAGAGCATCAAGCATCTGGAATGGTTCGAGGTGACTGAAACCCGTGGTCACATCAAGGACGGCAAGGCCGCGCACTTCCAGGTCACCCTCAAGGTGGGGTTCCGAATTGCCAGTAGTTGATCGCATCGGTTGAACTTGCTGACTGGCCGATTGCCATAACCTGCGCTACAACCAATGGGTGCCGATGCCACAAGCGTCGGCACGCTCTTTTCGATCAGCGCAAGGAAAGTAACGGATGAAGAAGTTCCTGTTAGCGGTAGGTTTGTTGAGCATTGCAGGCACGGCCCTGGCGGCGGGCAAGCCTTGTGAAGAGCTCAAAAGCGAAATTGCAGCGAAAATCGACGCCAAGGGCGCTTCGGGTTATTCGCTGGAAGTGGTGGATAAAGGCGCTGCGCCGAGCGATCACACAGTGGTCGGCACCTGCGAGGGTGGCACCAAGGAAATTGCCTACAAGCGCGGTTAATCCCGTGTTGCAGACATAAAAAACCGACGCGTTGCGTCGGTTTTTTTCGTCTGAAGGTTTTAGCCCTTCATCACCTGCGCCAGCAGCTCGTAGGAATGAATCCGGTCGGCGTGTTCGTACAGGTCGCTGGTGAAAATCAGCTCGTCGGCGCCGGTCTGCTCGATCAACACCTCCAGCTTGGCGCGGATCTTCGCCGGGCCGCCGACCATTGCCAGGCCCAGGAAGCTGCCGACCGCGTCTTTTTCATGGGGCAACCACAAGCCGTCCATGGTTTTTACGGGTGGACGCTGCACCAGGCTTTGCCCGCGCATCAGCGCAAGGATGCGTTGGTAGACGGAGGTAGCCAGGTAGTCCGCTTGCTCGTCGGTATCTGCCGCGACCAGGGGAATGCCGAGCATCACGTAGGGTTTATCCAGCACGGCTGACGGTTTGAAGTGATTGCGGTACACGCGAATCGCCTCATGCATCAGGCGGGGTGCGAAATGCGAGGCGAAGGCGTAGGGCAAACCGCGTTCGCCTGCCAGCTGTGCACTGAACAAGCTGGAGCCGAGCAGCCACACCGGTACGTTAGTGCCGGTGCCAGGCACGGCGATGATCCGTTGGTCGGGAGTGCGAGGGCCCAGGTAGGCCATCAGCTCAGCCACGTCTTCCGGGAATTCATCCGCGCTGCCGGAGCGCTCACGGCGCAGGGCACGGGCGGTCATCTGGTCGGAGCCGGGCGCGCGGCCCAGACCCAGGTCGATACGGCCGGGGTAGAGGCTTTCCAGGGTGCCGAACTGTTCGGCGATCACCAGCGGCGCGTGGTTGGGCAACATCACGCCGCCGGAACCGACGCGAATGGTCGAGGTACCACCGGCCAGGTAGCCCAGCAGCACCGAAGTGGCCGAACTGGCGATACCGTCCATATTGTGGTGCTCGGCCACCCAGAAACGGTTGTAGCCGAATTTTTCCACGTGCTGGGCCAGGTCCAGGGAATTGCGCAGCGACTGCGCGATGCTGCCATTGGCGCGTACGGGCACCAGGTCGAGGGTGGAAAATTTTACGTCGGACAGCGATTTCATAAGCCTGCTTCTCCAATGGGGGCGCAGGCTTCTTAGACGAACCAAAACCTGCCGCTTCATGTGCATGTCTATGCAATGAGGGCATATACCCGAGATTCAATAGCGACTCAGGAAATTTCCTACTTGATTGCTAGGTTTCTCTCACAAGATGAACTTTGCCAGTCCGACTATCCTCAGAACCCTTACTGACGCAAAACCACCGTTCGAGGAGACCGCTATGAGTATTGTGAAAAAAGCATCCGCGCATTGGGAAGGTGACCTGAAGACAGGCCTGGGGTCCATTTCCACGGAAACCGGCGTGCTACGTGAAGCGCCCTACGGCTTCAAGGCGCGTTTCGAGGGTGGCAAGGGCACCAACCCCGAAGAACTGATCGGAGCGGCCCACGCCGGCTGTTTCTCCATGGCCTTTTCCATGATTCTCGGCGATGCCGGGCTCAAGGCCGACAGCATCGACACCCAGGCTGAAGTAACCCTGGACCAGGTCGACGGTGGTTTTGCGATCACCGCCGTGCACCTGATCCTCAAGGCCAAGATTCCGGGTGCAAGCCAGGCGCAGTTCGATGAATTGAGCAAGAAGGCCAAGGAAGGGTGCCCAGTGTCCAAGGTGCTGAATGCGAAAATCAGCCTGGATGCCACGCTGGTCGGCTAATCCCTCTACTTCAGGAGCGAGCAGGCTCGCTCCTGAAGCCTCAAATATGATCGAATAGCCTGCAGCCTAAGCGCACATCCGTGCGCAGTGCATTCAGGGAGCTTCACACATGAAACGTTTTGCCTTGGCAATCATCTGCGGTGTATTGGCCACTTCGGCCGTGGCCGCGCCAAAAGATTGTGAAGAGCTCAGGAAAGAGATTGAAGTGAAGATCCAGGCCAAGGCGATTCCTTCGTACACCCTGGAAATCATCACCGCCGAAGAAGCCAAGAATCACGACAGTGCGATGATTGTCGGTTCGTGCGAAAACGGCACCAAGCGCATCATCTACCAGAAAAACAACGACTGATCAGATGCAGTTGACGCTGCGTTCCTCCGCGAGCAACTGACGCGCCGAGTCATATAGCCGGATATTCGGCGTGAAGGCCAGCGAGCGCCCTTCCAGCACGTAACGCTGGCCGGCCTGGAAGTGGTCGTATTCCAGGGTCATGAAGCAGGTGCGATACATCATCTGGCTGAGCCCACCCAAACCGCCGCCGGCCGGGACTTCAAAGTCGAAGCGCACCATCAGTTCGTGATGGCCGGGCGGGAATTGGAAGAAACGCCCATCCTCCAGGTTCTTGCCATCCAGGCGCTGCGCCATCACCAGCTTGGAACCCGGTGTCGGCGTGGTGAAGTCGACCCACGCTTGCTGTGGATCCGCCGGTGGCACGGGCGTGGTGGTGCAGGCACCGAGGAACAGGGCGGCAACGGGAAGCAAGAGCTGGCGCATGGCAGGCACTCAATGGGAAGGAAGTAGTGAGCCTGGCGCCGATGGCAGCAGACTCCCTATGAGTATAAACACGTCATGCCATGGAAAAATTCCGCACAGGCGCGATAGTCTGGCGAGCAAATTACCCAGGAGCGGTCGGGGCATGGTCAGGCGTTTTCTTCCAGGGGTGATGGTCTTGCTGCTCAGCGGCTGCTCCAGCGTGAGTTATTACAGCCAGTTGGTCAGCGGCCAATGGCAATTGCTGCGGGCCCGAGAGCCGGTGGCGCAGGTCATTGCCGATTCTTCCCGCCCGCCGCTGTTACGCGAACACCTGGTGCAATCACAAAAAGCGCGCACGTTCGCCAGTGAGCATTTGCACCTGCCTGACAACCAGAGCTACAGGTTGTATGCCGATATCGGTCGGCCCTATGTGGTCTGGAATGTGTTTGCCACGCAGGAGTTTTCCCTGTCCCCCGAAACCCATTGCTTCCCCATTGCCGGCTGTGTGGCCTATCGCGGTTACTACAACCAGGGCGCGGCGCGCGGTGAGGCGGCGTTGTTGAAACAGCGCGGCATGGATGTGTCGATCGGTGGCGTCGAGGCCTATTCCACCTTGGGTTGGTTCAACGACCCGATCATGAATTCGATGATGAGCTGGGGCGATGAGCGCCTGGCCACGTTGATTTTCCATGAGCTGGCGCACCAACGTTTCTATGTGAAGGACGACACCGAGTTCAACGAGTCGTTTGCCAATTTCGTCGAGCAAGAAGGCACGCGGCAATGGCGTGCTGCGCGGGGGTTGCCGCCGCAGAGCCTGTCGACGTCGAAGCAGCGTGACCAGTTTATCCAGCTGGTCCTCGACACCCGGCAACGCTTGGAAAAACTCTATGCCCAACCGCTGGCCGCTGATGCGATGCGTCAGGCCAAGGCGGCCGAGTTCGAGCGTTTGCGCAGCGAGTACCGGCAACTGCGCGACAGCCAGTGGGGCGGGGATAAGCGTTATGACGCGTGGATCAACCAGCCGATGAACAACGCGCGGTTGTTGCCGTTCGGGCTGTATGACCAGTGGGTGCCGGCGTTTGCGGCGTTGTTTGCACGGGAAGGTGGGGATTGGGTGAGGTTTTATAAGGCGGTGGAGAAGATCGGTGGGATGCCGATTGACCAGCGCAAAGCAGCGTTGAGGCAGTTGCAAGGTGATGGCCTTTAGGGCCTCTTCGCGAGCAAGCCCGCTCCCACATTCGGCCCCGTTCCTACCGAATAAATGCGGTCGAATGTGGGAGCGGGCTTGCTCGCGAAGGCGGTCTCAAGGCCGCTGTAGGAACGCCTGATGCATCTCACCCAATGTTTCAAAATGCCAAGTCGGCGCCTCGGCATTCAGCTCTTCGAAACTGCCAAACCCATACCCCACCGCTGCCGAATCCAACCCGTTGCTGCGCGCGCCGATCAGGTCATGCTTGCGGTCACCAATCATCAGGGTGGTGGCCGGGTCCAGGCCTTCCTCGCTCATCAAGTGGGCGATCAGTTCGACCTTGTTGGTGCGCGTACCGTCCAGTTCGCTGCCGTAGATCACCTTGAAGTGCTTGGCGAAATCGAAGTGCCGCGCGATCTCGCGGGCGAATACCCAAGGCTTGGAGGTGGCGACGTAGAGTTGGCGCCCCTGGCCGCTCAAGTCCTCCAGCAACGGCATCACGCCGTCGAAC